>JAFGQA010000182.1 GCA_016935885.1 Phycisphaerae bacterium
CGGACCCGGATGATCCAAGACTGATGGGCGAGCTCGACCTCCGCGGCCGCGGCATCGAGATGTACGTCGTCGGAGCGCAGGCCTACATCCTGCTGAGCGCGGATTACGATTATGCGTACTATGGCGGAGTGGGCCTCGCGGAAGTTGACGGCGGCAGTGCCGGTCGGCCGATCCCGCCGCAACCGGATTTCGAGGGCAGCCAGTTGGCCATCGTGGACGTGTCCGATCCCTCCGCGCCGGTATCAGAGGGCAAGCTGAACCTCGTCGGCTTTGCCAACGAAAGCCGTCGCGTCGGTGATGTCATCTATGTCGTCGGGAGCAACTACACACCCTACTACGGCTATCGCGAAGACGAGGAGCGCCACGAGGGCTTCGTCGCATCGGTCAACGTGGCCGATCCCAGGAACATCGTCGCCGTCGAGCGCAAGACCGTCGCCGGCAACGCGCTCAACATGCACGTCTCCGAGACCGCCCTCTTCGCAGCCAGCCAGGAGTACAACTACGAAGACGGCAACACCTATACGAACGTTCAAGTCGTCGACATTTCCGATCCGGCCGGGACCATCGCGATGCGAGGCTCGGTCGATGTACCCGGCACCATCCGAAACCGCTTCTACATGGACGACTACGAGGGTGTCTTCCGAATCGCCACCGAGTCTCAAGGCTTCGGCTTCCGCCGAGTCCGTCTGTTCACCTACGACCTGGCCGATCTGGACAATGTCATCGCGTTGGGTCAGACGGACATCATCGAAGGAGAGACGCTCGAGGCGGTTCGGTTTGATGGGCCCCGCGGCTACGTTGTGACCTTCCTGCAGGTCGATCCACTGTTCGTGTTGGACCTGCGGGACCCCACCGCCCCCGCCGTGGCTGGCCACCTGGAAGTGCCCGGTTTCTCGACCCACATCGAGCCGCGAGGCGACCGTCTGATCGCCATTGGCATCGACGATACCGACGGCCGACGGCCGGCCGTTTCCTACTACGACGTGGAGGACCCGGCAAACCCGGCGGAGTTGGGCCGCGTGGTGCTCGGCCCTCCCGGGTCGTTTACGGAGTCGGAGGCCACCTACGATGAGAAGGCCTTCAAGATCGTGGACGAGCTTGGCCTGATCGCGATCCCGTTCAGGTACGTGAATTACGCGTGGAGCCCATTGCCCGATGAACCCGTCCTCCTGCCGGGTGGCGCCGACGGCGCAGCCGCCGACCAGGCCTCACCGGATACCCATGATCAGCCGGCCTGCCTGAACGGCGTACAACTCGTGGACTTCGACGATGGCGGCCTGGCTCAGCGGGGCTGGTTCGAGCATCGCGGCAGCGTCGAGCGCGTCGGCGTGATCTGCGATCGGGTGTTTGCCCTCTCTCAGGTATGCCTGCAGACCGTCAACATCTCGGACCGCGACAACCCCGTCAAGGCGGGCCAGGCCGACTTCTTCAACGAAGATGAAATGCCGTACTACGCAGACGATTGTGGCGACTACTACGGGCCGTGGGACTTTCCACAGCAGGATCCGTTCGACACGCTGTCGATTCTTATCCAGGTCTTTCTGAATGGCGACCTGTGCGGCATGTTGAGCATGTTGCCGCTTCTGGCCCTGCCGGTCAGCCTGTTCCTGATGAAGGCTTCCCTGCCCGGCCGCCGCCGGTCGGGAGGCCGGCCGGTGAACCTGCCATAGCCCACGTGGGCCGAGTAAGCCACCACGATTCCTGACACGAGGACCCCGCCCCGAAGCCTTCTGGACGGGGTCTTACCTTGTGTTCAAACCCGACGCACACCTCAACGAGCAGAGAGACGCCCGACACACGGAACGACGCCGCCGAGAAACGACAGATCCAACGGCAAACCAAAGCCGGGTGGGTCCGTGACACTTCGGGCGGATGCCACGGGCAGCTTGGGTGCCCCTGGCAGCTTGCCTGCCAGTGTGTACGCCCGATGCGCAGACCAGAGAGACCCCACGGGCGGACGAGCCGCCCGTGGCACACCGAAGCGAATGCCGCCGGAAGTGTCACGGACCCAGGCCAGTCCGCCACGGCGAAAGTGGGATTGCATTCGCGTCGGGCGCCCCCTAAGATTCCGGCTCCTTTGAACAACCAGTCCTTTGTTTGGAGAGGAGTCCTTGACATGGGAGACGCTGACAAACTGAAGATTACGGTGGACCGGGATACCTGCATCAGTGACGGACTCTGCGCCAATGATGCGCCGGACACGTTCGAGATGGACGACGACCAGATCGCCGTCGTCAAGAACCCTGTGGGTGACGATCGCGAGACCATCCTCGAAGCGGCCAGGAACTGTCCCGTCGAGGCCATCAAGGTGGAAGACACCGAGACTGGCGAGGTACTCTACCCGGAGGAGTAGTCCTCCGTTCCCCAAGCACGCTTCAGTACCGGAGGCGGCGATGCCCCTGATCGTCGCTTCTTCGCTGTTGCGCTATCGCCCTTTGCGCACGCTCACGGGATGCGTTGCACGTAGCACGGGCAGCTTGCCTGCGTTCGTGTTTGGCGTTCAAACGGTGTGGCATGTGTAACGAACGACACGCCCCACGGGAGCGGGTCGTCCATTACCCGTGGGAACAGGCGGGAATGGACGCCCACGGGTAAGCTCCGCCGCCGCTGGCGGCTCCGCTTACCCATGCCACCCCGCCAAACATGCACTTGCCTGCCCGTGCGTCCATCACGTGTACGAGCACCGGCGGACAAGCCGCCGGTGGCACCCAAACCGTTCAAACATCAGCAGAACCGGCATAGGCATCGCGTAGGAATGAGATGACTGATCGTGCCACTTAGCATGACCGATTGTGCCAGTTGGCTGGCCTGCCGGCTTGCCGTTTGGCGGACCTGCCCGCAGGCAGGCGGGTCAACCGTTTACGTTGTTTCCGCGCGGATCCTTAGTCATCGGAATGCCGAGCTTTAGACGCCTGTAGTGTGATCTTCAGCGTCCTCTTCTCACCGTTGCGGATCACAACCACATCCACGACGTCGCCGGGTTCGTGGCGCTGCATGGCGCGCATGTAGCCGTAGATGTCGCGGATGTCTTCGTCGCCGATTCGGATGATGCGGTCGCCCCCCATCACGCCTCCGGCCTTGGCCGCGCCGCCGTCACGCACACTCTCCACGATCATGCCGGGCTTGTCGTCACCCACCATGTCCGGCACGATGCCCAAAGCGACCCGCATCTCGGAGCGCGACGGAGGCTCATCAAGGTCATCCGGATCGTCGTTCTTGTCTTCGGCCGTTTCGCCGTCCCGATCAAACTCCTTGTTCTCCTCCACGGCCGGCTTGGCGACCCGCACGTCCTCTGACGCGTCGGGCTTGCGAGATGGCTCCGTGTACACCGGGCGTTCCTCCATGTTGGCAAGCTCGACGATGATCTTGTACCACATTTGCAGGATCCTCACAGCGCCGTCGCCGTCGATCCGCTCCCAGTCATCTTCGGGCTGGTGGTAATCCTTGTGGACGCCGGTGAAGGCGAACATGGCGGGGATGTGGTGCTTGATGAATGGGGCGTGATCGGCATAGCCCGCCACCATGCTCGGCGCCTTGTACTCGAGACCAACCGCCTCCGCGGCCTTCTCAACGATGGCGGAGAATGCCTTTGCCGTGGGAATGCCGAAGACCGTGTACTTGTTCTGACTCAGGCGGCCGATCATGTCGAAGTTGAGCATCGCGCAGACGTCGTCAAGGTTAATGGTCGGATGCTCGACGAAGTGTTTGCTGCCAAGCAGGCCCATTTCCTCCGCGTCGAACGCGATAAACAGTACGTTGCGGCGCAGGGTCGACCCCCTCCCGACCGCGCGGGCCAATTCCATGATCGCGGCGGTGCCGGAGGCGTTGTCGTCCGCGCCGTTGTGGATCATAGGCGTCATGTCTTTGCGCTGAAACTGCCGCGGTACGATGCCGAGGTGGTCGCGGTGCGCGCCCACGACGATCGTCTCCCCGGTGCTGCCGTCCCCGCGGATCATCCCGATCACGTTCTTCGCGCGAAGCGTGTTGGGCTCAACGCCGGGACAGAGTCGGACCGTCAGCCCGATGTCCTTGGAGAGGGACTGACGCTGGCCGTCGAGCTTCTCCTGCAACGTCTTCAGGTCGGGCATGCCCGCCTGGCGGAGGATGGCGTTCGCCATCTTGCGCGTGATGTGAACGATTGGCAGTCGGTACGTTTGCAGGCTGCTGTACGTGCTGAACTCATACAGCTTGTCCTGGCCTGGGTCGTGATTGGGTGGGTCCACAACCAGCAGCGCCTTGGCCCCGCGTTTGGCCGCCTTGCGAGCCTTGCGGATGAACGTCGCATGGCGGGACGGCTTCTCACCGCCAAACTCCGCCTCCGGGTCCTCGCCTTTTGGCTCATAGCGGAAAATCAGGAGGCTCTTTCCTTCGGGATCGAATCCCTCATAGTCGTCGTAACCGAACCTGTCGGCACTGATGCCGTAGCCGGCGAAGGCGAGCGGACCATCCACGTCTTTCATCTCGGTGAACGGAAACGGGATCCAGTCCTCGCGGACCTTCCACGTGCGGTCCATGCCGCTGATCCGCAACGACGCCTTCTCATCGACAAGCCGTTTGCCCCGGCGCACATCAAACGGCTGAAACCACGCGCCGTCTGCGCCGGTGGGCCTGCAACCGGCCTTCTTGAAGTTCTTGATGATGTACTCAGCCGCCTTTTCGCTCCCTTCGCTGGCCGGGGCGCGACCGGCCAGTTCGTCGCTGGCGAGGTACTTGACGTGTGCCATATACGCGTCGGCAGTGAAGAACGCCTTGGCCTCAGCCGCGCTGTCGGGCTTCCTGTCGGCCCAAGCCGGCGCGGAAACGAGCAGAACCAACGTCAAGGTGGCGAGCTTCCGGAGTGTGGGCTTCATGATGTGCTTCCTGATGAACAGAGTACCTGGCTTCACATTCGAGAGTCTAACATAAGGCGTGGCCGCCACATAGGCGCGTCCACCTCATCCATCAGATCATCCATCACACCGGATCATCGAGCGTTCCGCGTGGCGGGACGGGTGGATCGTCGTCCTCCTTGACGATGCGTCGCTGTTCCAAGACATCCACGCCGGTGATCTTCCATTGTCCGCCGCGCTGGGCGACGGTGTAGCGTGACGTGTATTCGTTCGTACGCGAGTGGACGTGGCCCCAGTGGTACACGGCGCCGTGTACCTGCCAGCGGCTCCGAATCCGGAAGGCCACATCGCCCGTGTCGGGTTCCACCCCACTGGACTCCACGTCGGCGTCCAGAATGTCCACCGACTGGACGCGCGCGACCGCCCCGCCCTGGTCGCGAAGGATGAGGCTCTGGTACACCTCATTGTAGACCGCATCGAGCAGATCGCCGGCCACGCTCTGTGCGAGGACATCGTAGATATCGCCCTCCGTCTTGTAATCGAAGGCTCGATAGACGTTTCGATGCAGGGAGGCAAACAGATCCGTCGCTTCTCGTTCGTCGGGCAGCTTCACCGTTTCTCCCCACGGCGACGCAAACCGCACAACCAGGACGTTGCGACCGAAGACGGCAACGCCAATCGAGACGATCGACAACACCAACGCCAGCCGTCTCGATGCGTGCCAGACGCCGGTGAGCCGCAACACCAACAGGGCCGCTCCCAAGATGACCACGACACCGAGCGACAGGAGCGGAATGGGTACGATCGCCCGTTCGACGGCCACCACGATCGGGGACACCTTCTGCCTGGCCGCCTTGCCCGTCGTGGCGTGCCAGATCAGTTCAGGTTCTTCGATGGTGAAGACGACAATCTTGTTCTCGTCGTAGGCGTCGAGTTCCGCCATCACCTCCACCGCGGGTTCGAG
>JAFGQA010000015.1 GCA_016935885.1 Phycisphaerae bacterium
AAACCGGTCATCCCCGTCGGCCACAGGGGGCCGACGCTGCAACGAAGCGTCAATGGAGCATGCACGCTCAACCCTAAAACGCTCTAAGGGCCTTCCCCACACTACCGGTTCGTACATGATCAACGTTCAAACGGCGTGGCACCGGTAACGAACGACACGCCCGAGGCGGGCGTGTCGTTCATTGCTCGTGAAAACAGGCTGGAATGGATGCCGCCGGGTCCACTCCGCCGCCGTCGTCGGCGGAGTGGACCGACGCCACACTGCTATACATCGACACCGGCTTTGCCGGCGGTCGCTGATTGACCGTCGTGCCCGGCTGGCAGGTATGCCGCTTGACGGCACCCGCCGCGGGCCGGTGCACGGGCGGACGGGCCGCCCGTGGCACGCAAGGCGAAGAAGCCCAACACCATAAAGGGGACCATCGTCGTGAGGCCGATCCCACAGAGGTCAAAGGCCCAGTCGTGATCGTCGGACCAATCTTCGTCGTCAGTCCACTCTTCGTCCTCGGGCGAGTCTTCGTCGTCGGGCCACTGGCTGGTGGCAGGTTCGACCGTGGAACTGAGGACGTACGTGGTGTCGTAGGAGGCGCCCTGGACCTTCAGGAAGTACAGGCCGGGCTCCAGGTCGTCGGCCTTCAAACGCATCTGAATGGCACTGCCGTTAAGAGGATCGCCCCGGCGAGACCCCGATCCTGCAGACGTCTTCGATGAACCGTCGCCGCTGCGAGTTTCATTCCGAAGATCGGATGCGCCGAGGGGCAGCGCATTCGCCAGGACCTCCTGATGCGCATCCAGCAGCACCATCGACAAGTCGCCACCATCAGGAAGGCTGACGTCGAGCGTGTAGTGACCGCGCTCCGTCATCTCGAAGGGCAGGTACTCAGCGGGCATGGCGGCCTCGGTGTCGCACAGCGGAGACTGCGGCTTGACCAGCGGATCGAGCGGATAGACCAGTTGGAGCTTATCCACGAGGATCGGTACATCCCAGTGGAACAACGGCGGCTCGTACTCGAGGAACCACTTTGGATATAGACGCACGTCCCAGCGGTTGTAGCCGACGTACACCTCGTAAAAGTTTCTGCCGGCCGGATCGGACAGCGAGAACGTGATCTTCCCATCGGCGTAGTGCTCGTGCGGGCACGTCAGTTCATAGTCGAGCGTCTTCTCCTGCTTGTATGGCTTCCCGTCCTTGTAGAGGACGACGTCGAAGGGCCTTCGTGTGTCGGGAGCCACCAGCAGCCGGAACCGCCCCGGGATGTAGTCAGGGTTGCTGAGCACCGGGTCTCCTGGAGACGGGCACTCGGTGTGACCGCTTCCGGGGTCGGTGGCCTCGGCCAACTGCACCGTGAAGAAGTCGACGTCGCCCAACTTCGCCTGCGGGACGCCCGCACCCCACGGCACGTGGAAGTTCAGGTCGTCAACGGAGACGGTGCCCGAGAAGACCAGGTTCGGCCACACGGTTTCTTGAATGACCGCCGCATCCGCCGGGCTGTCGTTGCGTTTCTCGCCATCGGGCGACTCGTCATCGAATCGATCGGGCGGGATCGTGGAGAGCGCGGTCTCCACCTCGACAACGTAGCAGGCCTCTGTGGTCGAGGTTTCACCCCAGACCGCGAGGATGTGCCTGCGCGGCTTCAACAAAGACCGCTCGATCTTCAAGGTACCCGGCACGCTCTCGGTCGCCGGTTGGCCTTCGAAGCTGGCCCGGAGTCGATGTCCCATCTGCGATTGGGTCTGATATCTGACCTGGATGTGCAGATCGACGTAGTCGTTGTTCTCTACGGCGTAGTGGTCGATGTCGCCGGAACTGATGGTGGCGACGGTCGTACCGACCGAGATCAGATAGGCGTCGGCCTCCTTGTCGTTCGGCTCGCAAGCGTCCTGGCATTGCCCGTTGCAGGAGAAGGAGCTGAAGTTGGAGGTTTCACCCAGCGCCGGCTCATACTTGCCGTTCGCGTTGCCGTCTTCGCAGCCGTCCTGCGCCCCGTCGTTGTCGTTGTCCGGGTCCAGTTCCTTCCTCGCGCCGTCCTGGTCGTAATCGGCCTCGCGCAGTTGGTATTGTCCGCCATTGTTAAAGACGTACTCGCGAATGTCCTGCTTGTCAGGCACGCCGTCGCCATCGCTGTCGGCGTTGGCCATGTCGGTATGGAAACGGACCTTCTCGTCCCAGTCCATGATTCCGTCGCCGTCGTAGTCGGTCCAGATGCCGGGCTCGTCCGAACGGACGTTGGGCGCCGAGGCCGGCGGGACGTAGTGGCAGAAGAAGCTCAACGTGTCGAAGCTCACCCAGGACGTGCCTGACCACGGGTCAAACAGGCGGACCTGCTCGATGCTGCCCGCGATGACGCGATAACCGGCAATGACCGTCATGTGGCCCGTCGTGGGGCTGGTCATGTGTCCCCGCATGATCGGCCGGCCGGCGTCGATCCAGGCGCGCACATTCTGAAAGGATGGCTTGCCTACGGCGTAGTAGATGTCGCCCTGGTTGAGGCCGAGGGCCCACGTAAAGAGGACCCCGCCGCTTCCGCCTGTGCTGCCGCCCACGATGGTGGTCATGTTGTGGCCCAGGTCCTTGTGCGGGTCGCCCACACCGCCCCAGTCCTTGATGGCGTTGCCGTTGCGCTCGAAGTACTCGTAGCTGATGCGATCCTGGCTCAAGCTGCCGCCGTAGCGCGTGACGATCATCGCGATGCTGGCGCGGACGCAGTTGTTCTGCCCGTGCACGTAGATCGCGTCGGGGTGGACCGAATCCCACGTCTCCTTCGGACCCTTTGCGGACGGATTGCCTTCGTGGCAACCGTCGAGACAGAGGAGGTTCGTGTCTTTACGCTGACGCAGCCAGCTCATCGACAGCACGTTCTGCTGTATCACCTGTAGTGCGGAATCCAGGATCTGAACGCTGAGCGGCGCAGACCAGGCGCTGGCGCGTCCGTCGCAGTCGATGACCCGGACCCGCCAGTTGTAATGGCCCGCTGGAAGGCGCTCGGTCGCCTGGTAGCGTGGTTCGTCGAGAACGGAGTCCACCAGCGGCGAACGGAAACCCGCATCGTCATCCAGTTGAAGCTGATACGTCGCGCCAGGAACCAGCCGCCAGCCCAACGCGAAGGCGTCAGCGCTCATGGCGGTCCCGTCGCCGACGGTGTTCCACAAGCTCCTCGGAACAGGGTTGGACGCGCCGGGCGTGACGTCTTCGCCCTCGTAGACGGTCCACTCGTGCGGCGTGCGACCGCGCCGACCCGGGTAACGACCGATCGTGCGGTCGGCAACGACCTTGGCCTCCTCGATTTCTGCACCGGTGCCGACGTTCAGGGGGACAGCCCAAGTTGCGTGCCAGATCCCGGCCTGAATGGCATCCGCCGCGCGTCTGCCCGGCGGCTCGCCGTACGCCACGAAGCTGCGGATCGACCTGGCGTCGTGGTCGCAGTCGCCGTACAGCGCCACCTGTCCGGACTCGTCACCGAAGAAGTCGGTCAGGTCGGCTGCGCTATGAAGCACGGCCACGCCGTCGGAGAGATCGTAATCGTCCGTTCTTGGGCCTGCCCCGTCGAAGTAGATCACCACGTACGAGCCGGCCGGCACTTCGGGGAGACCGATGGGGATCGTGTACGTATCGCCCCGCCCGTTGGTAATCTCCCAAAGATTGATCATCGCCTTCGAGCCGACATAGAGCTCGATCCATTCATGCCGACTGCCGCCGGCGCTGGGCATGACCTCGTTGATGCTGACGATCGGGCCTCCTGCATCATCACACTCATCCGGGATGCCGTTCTCGTCGGCATCCAGGCTGTCGCCGGCCCTGATGTCGCATTCATCGGGGACCCCGTTGGCATTGCAGTCCTGGCAAGTTCCTTCGGCGATTTCCACGGCGTCGTCGATGCGGTTGCCGTTGCAGTCTGCGGCGAGCAGCGTTGAACTGCTACCGAAAAGTGCTCCCAACACCATGACAAAGGCCACGGCGCATCGAGGACACGCCCCCCCGACGTCCACGGCTTTCTGTAAGGTTGCGTTTCTCATTTGTGTTCTCCCTCGGGTTGATTCTCGGTTGATTGGACTCAACACGCACCGCACGATGCGAAGTGCGTTCTTCATCACCTGGCTCACTGCCGCTCCGGTCACGTCTTGCCGCCTGTGAGGGCGATGTCACGGCTTCTCAGCCGCCCAGACCGGAGCGTCGCGACCCGCCGGTCGGTTGGTCGGTTCGCCTGACGAGGCGCTCGCTCTACTCAGATACACGAGATCGAGGCGCGAAAGCCGCCAGCAGAATGGTCCCGTTCATGTAAGTGGCTTGGCCAGGATGATCGCCGCGGCGTGGAAGCGTGCCGTGGAAGGAACCGCGTGGAAGCGTGCCGTGGAAGGAACCGCGTGGAAGTGTGCCGTGGAAGGAACCGCGTGGAAGGGGCCGTGACAGCTTGGGTGGGTGCCACTGGCAGCTTGCCTGCCAGTGCGTCTGCCCCATGCGTCCACCAGA
>JAFGQA010000183.1 GCA_016935885.1 Phycisphaerae bacterium
GAAACAACTTAAGCGGTTGATCCGCCAAACGGCAAGCCGGCAGGCCGGCCAAGCGGCGCAATCGATCATGTTATTTTCGCGCGACGCGTTACGGCGCTGTCGCCGGGCTCGGGGTACCGGTGGGTCGCCTCAACGGTATGAAGACCATCGCGCCGCACTTGGTGCACTTCTGGGCATTCCCGCGGGCCGATTCGGGGATCACGAGCACGTTGCCGCATTTGGGACATTGGACGGCGACCGTGCTTGCCGGCGAGGTCGACGCAGGCACGCCGCCCTGGCTCGTTGCGTCGGGAGGGCGGGGCGGGGCGGTCTTGTCCGGAACCCGAAAGGCCGTGGCGCACTTGCTACAGTGCACGACATTGCCGCGGGCCGAGCCGGGCAGCCCCAGCGTACTGTGACACTTCGGACACGCCACCGCGATCGTGCTGCCGGCCTGGGGTGCGACCGTGGGCGGGGCGGACTTCGCCTTGTTTGCTGGCGCTCCGTCGCGTGGGGCGCGTTTCGTTTGGTGCTTCTTGGCCAGATCGCGCATCCGTACCAGGTTCTCCTCGCGTGCGGAGACGGATCGGTGGCCAGCACTCCTGGGCATGGACTGTCCCGTCGCGGCCTCGCAGCAGTGCCGAAAGAGCAACTCGAACTCCCAGCACTGCAACTGCCGCACGTCCTGTTCGGTCTGAGCCTTCAATTTGCCAGTCCTGCCCTGATCATACAGATCGGTGAACAGAAACGGTTCCCACGCCTCGCTCACTTCAAGCATCTGCCTGAATCGGACGAGCAGCGGATCAGGTGTGCCCGCCAGGATCCGAATGCCGTGTGTCGCCATGGGACCGTAGATAGGGTGCGCGCCGACCTGCTGGAGAAGCGACTTAGCCCGTGCCGCGTCGCCGGTCTGCCGGGCGCAGAGGGCATCGAGGTACGAACGCTCCGTCGGCGGAGCGGCCTGTGCGACCGTGGAGCACTCGTTAGGCCAGCCATTCCATAAGTAGAGCAAGGCCCGCACGGCACCGGCCATCGCTTCGTTCGCAATGCGCGAGCGGCCGAACAGCTTGGCGTCGCTAAGCTCGTCGAGCATGGCGGCCGCGTTGCGGTTCGCGCAACTGGGCCAGTGCAACGGTGGCAGCACCTCCCCGCGCGTCAGGAGCAGGTTGGAAATCTCGGTCGGAAGCTGAGAGGGATCTATATCGAGCATGGCGTTGGTCCGGAAGACAGAACGTGTGACTGTCGGTTCGTCACTCAAGAACCATATCGTCCCGGATCGACACTCGCTTCGGTGGGTTTGGACAGAGTCTGTCGAATCAGAGTGAGGAGTCAAATTATCGGGCGACGTCCGATCAGGAACGCGAGGGATGGGATGGAAGTCGGCAAAATGGGTCCGTGACAGTTGCGGCGGCTCGCGAATGAGCGAGGATCCTTTCCCGCACCTCAACACAAAGGGACTGCTGGTGCGAGAAGCCTTTCTCGCACCTGTTGTTGGCGGGAATCCCTTCCCGCACCTCAACACAAAGGGCCGAGAAAGGATTCTCGGCCGAGCGTCGCGAAAGGATTCTCGGCCAAGCGTCGCCCCGAGCGCGAGCGAGTGGGTCTGTCTGCCGACAGGCAGGTCTGAAAGCCAACGGTCCACCCACGAAGACCCCGCGCTTGGGGCTCGGTTCCACCCCAGCCTGAACTGTCATGGACCCCGGCGAATCTCCCCGTCATCCACGCGGCACGCCATCATCGCGCTACGCCACTCCTGCTGGGCCCGTCACAAGACCCAGTGCAATACGAAGAACGCACCCGCCGCAACCGCCCCCAGGATGATCGCCGCAATGGACATGTTGCGACCGGAATCGGACGATTTGGGTCTTTCAGTCCGCATCAGCGCGGCGATGCCCAGGCCCGCGCCGACCAGCCCGATGACAGGCTGACACGGGCAGGACAAGACGCCGAGGATCGCGACCGTCAACGCCGCGGTGGCCAAGCTGTTGCTCACCGGCCCCGCGCGTCCGATGGACGATGCGCCTTCCATGGTGAACGGGATCCCACACGCGCTGCACACATTGGCGTCAACGGGCATGTCCCGCCTGCACCGCGGACAAACGACAACCTGCTCCCCCGTGTCGAGCCGGCGGATGGTCGGGGCCTTGCCGCCGGCGGTGGCGTAAGCGTGCATGGGGGTCGGAAGCTGCCCATCGTCCGCGACCATCGCCGGCCCGGTCGCCAGCCCGGTCCGAGGATCGACGTTTGGCACCGTGAACAGGGCGCCACAGGTTGGACAACACCCGGGCTGACCGCAAAGATTCGACCTCGCCTCAAGAACCGAGTCACACCGCTGGCAGGTAAACGTAAACCTCACCATCGTCAGCGGATGCATCCTGCTTGGCGAGGGTGCTGGCGTCGCGATGGGAATGGCCTGGGCCCCCTCGGCCGGCACGGTGAAGTGCTTGGCACAGTGGGGGCACGAGACGATCGTCCCGACAAGCTCGTCAGCGATCGTCACCGTCTTACGGCACGATGGACAGTTCATCACGAACGACATCGCACCCCATGATAGCAGATCGCGTCCAGCAGACGAGACGCCAGTGCCGCAGAAGCCTTGATGGCCAGCGGAGAGGATGCAGCCAGACAATCGAAAGGCCAAGAAAGGCCGGCCTTGAGACGAGAGGCCACCCCGCCCGGCCACGGAAGCGCGCCGGCCAGCAGCCAAGAGCTAAGAGCTAACAGCTACTGGTCAGTTCAGGATAGCCCCGATGGATGGGTCGAGACTGGTCGGAGGCGATGGCGCTGCCGTCGGCGATTGGCTACCGCCGCCATCATCACCGGTAGCGTCGGCACCCAACAACGCGTTGATCCACGCTTGAACGATCCCGAAGGGGTTCAGGAGGCCGGGGGTCCCGGCGAAGCCGAGGGGCACAACCAAGTTCACGTTGAGGTTGCTGCGGAAGAAGTTCGTCGGCTCGCAGCCGACGGCCAGCGATGAGCAGACAAGGATGACGACGAGTGCCCAAGCGGTGATCGGTCGGCCTTTGCGTGTCATGGCGGTCCTCGGTGCGGCGAGACGCTCTACGTGTTTTTCGGTCCTCCTCGCCTGGAACGTGAGTACGAAAGCCGAAACCAGGAAAACCGAGGCCGGGGAGCCCCGAATCCTCCATGGGCAAGGCCAATGCGCTCGCGTGATCTCCGCTTCCGGCTATCTGGATTCCTGGCCCTGCCTTCGTGCCAGTGCAGCCCTGACCGGAGCACTCAGGATTCGTGGATCAGGGCTCGAAGGCGGCCTTGACGATGGGATGGCGGCCGCGGTTGAGGAGGTGCGCGAACGCTCGGCCGTAATCGGCCAGCTTGAATCGGGTGACCGGGATGACGGACAACTTGAGCCGATCGGATTGCAGCCAGTCGAAGATCAAGTCATACGTGTGCAGCTTCTTGCCGTCACACGTCTCGATCTGGCGACCATTGGCCCCGATGACGGACAGCTCCTCGAACCAGATCGAGGTGGTATCCAGCAGCGTGA
The DNA here is from genome assembly GCA_016935885.1 of Phycisphaerae bacterium. Next base: position 3,491 of record JAFGQA010000183.1, read on the forward strand.
TGCCGCTGGTGCCGACGGCCACGACAGTCCCGCGGCTTCCGGTCCACTTGATCGCGTCGGTGAGGCCGATGCCCGTACCGGTGCAATCGAACGTCAGATCAAACCCGCCGATCAGGGCTTGGTTGCCGAATCTCCCGGCGAGCCGTTTGCCGCGGACTTGTCGGGCAACGGCGTCATAGCGGTCGGCCATACTCGTGCGGCGGAGCCGGCGGTGGCGGGGAGGGGGTCGCAGGACATTCGTAGCCCCCAGGCGCGCGGCCAGATCAGCCTGAAAGGCGTGTCTTGCGATCAGGGTGATGTCGTTGTCATGGCCCAGGGCGCGGATCGAAGCGACGATGCCCAAGGCGATGATGCCCGAGCCGTGGACCAGGATCGATTCGCCTGGGAGTGGCCGACGTCGCAGGACCGCGTGTGCGGCGGAGGCGACGGGGTCCACAAGGATGGCCACATCGTCGGCGACGGCATCGGGCACGGCATGGAGTTGGGACTGGTGTGCCACGAAGTACTGGGCCCAGCTTCCGCCGGTCAGCGTGTTGAGACCGATCAGTGCCCGCGGTGGCAGACGATCGTCGCCAGCGTGCTGGCACAGCGTGCTCCGCCCGGCGGCGCACTCGGGGCACGGCGGATGGATGCCGCGCCCGCGACAGCCTATGGCCGGCTCGACGCAGACGCGTTGGCCGCGGCGCCAGTCGGTCACGTCCGATCCGATCTGGTCGATCACCGCCACGTTCTCGTGTCCGAGAACGGCGGGGAAGCGGGAGAAGGCTTGTAAGATCGTGGCCGGGTGGCCGCGTTGCGCGACGAGCGCCAGGTCGGTCCCGCAGATCCCGCCGAGGATGGTCTTCAGTCGAACCCAATCGGTGCCTGGAAGCTCCGGGATCGGCCTGTCAACGAGGCGGAGCGGCGCGACGGCCCCGTAGTACACGCGCTTCCAAGCAAGGCCGACCGCCTTGCAGAACGCCCAGCGAACCGGAGCCACGCTGTAAACAAGGGCCTTCATGGCGAAAGACAGGATACTCGAAACCGCGCCAGGGCTCTGCGCGAAGACGTCCCGGGCACGTCTGGCCGGCGAATCGGGTCCATGACAGTTTAGGCGGCAATGCGCCGAAGTACCCAACTGGTGCCACTGGCGGCTTGTCCGCCAGTGCCTCAACGGAGAGTGTCCTACACGGACACTGGCAGGCAGGCTGCTAGTGCCACGCGCCCGGGGCTCTGCGCGAAGGAACCCCGGGCACGTCTGGCCGTCAAGAAGCCCGCCGGCCTTGGCCGGGGGGCGGTCGCGAGACCAGCAGTCTGTACCAGTGTGGAATGCTTGGCCAGCCCGCTTTGCGCGCCGCTGAGGCGGTAATCCTCAGGAGAGCCGCTGGGATTGACCGAGATGGTGCGTCATCAGCCCGCGCTGACGCGGACGTGATCCTTTGGAATGCCATGCGTGGCGCGCAGGTCGCCTATCAGACGAGTGAGTGTCCTGGTCTGGGCAGTCGTCAATCGAACGTCGGGCGATTTGCAGGTTATCAGGATTTGGATCGTGCCGGCGGAGTGTGGGTCGTGCGTTGCCTGTTTCCAGGCGCTGCTTTGGAACAATCGCCCCGTTTCCGCGATCCGGTAGTGAAAGAAACCCCTCGGACGATCGGCGTCCTGCGTACGCACGGCGATCTCGTTCCACACCTTCGCCGCCGGGGCCACCGGGGCTGACGTCCGACCACGCAGGGACGTGAGCGGCGTCACCGGGGAGAGCTTCCCCACCCAGAAAAGGAGGAAGGTGCCGCTCGTCATCGACAGAACCAACACGATCAGCGTCTTGTAGTGCCGGTGTTGATGTCGAGCACTGGTTGACGGCATGAGATCCTCACCGCGCGATCGACGGCATCCCTACCGATGACGTTCCCACCAGAAAGATGTTCTCTAAATCATGTATCGGCGATTGGCAATGCTCTGGATCGGCCTTTTCCAGAAAGTTTGCTGTCAGTGCTGCGACGGCCTGCGACGGACGAAAGATTCGCGCCGGAAGTGGGTGCGAGAAAGGATTCTCGCACCAGCGGATTCTCGCACCAGCGGATTCTCGCACCAGCGGATTCTCGCACCAGCGGATTCTCGCACCAGCGGATTCTCGCACCAGCGGGAAAGGATTCTCGCGCCAGCGGGGAAGGATTCTCGCACCAGCAGGGAAGGATTCTCGCACCAGCGGTGATCGGGCGTTTGCAGTTGGCCGGCTTATGAGTGTGGAACCGATGTTTCTTATCGGCGGTCAGCCGTCGGCGACACGCTTCTCAAGGAACAGCGAGCCGAACGTGTAGGAGGTGGTTCCGTCCAGGACACGCCCGGGGCGGATCGAGCCGGTCATCAGCGCGTGTAGGCGCGCCGTGAATCTTGCGAAGCGTCCGAAGCCAAAACACTGCGGCGGCTCAAGATATCGCTTTCCTGTGTCTTGAAACACCTCATTGCCTCGGACGCCAAGCCCCGACGGCCCAATAAGTTGACGTCGCACGTCCTCGGGCGTGTCCAGTTGCCCGAACGACTGCGGGTTGGCATAATCGAAGGTGTACGACGCCGTGCCACCGGGCTTCAGCATACGGGCCACTTGCCGGTTGCATCGGATCCGTCCGGAAACGGGTAGGTGCTCGAACACGCACACGCTGAAAACGTGGTCGAAGTGCCCGTCCGGAAAGGCCAGACCCACCGGGAAGGATGAAGGATGAACGCTGAAGGATGAAGGCGTGTCCACCGTGTCCACCATGTCCATCTGCCGGGCCTTGAGCCGCCAGCCCATGATCGACGCCGTCCGCTCGGCTTGATCGCACAGCTCCGGCTGCAGGTCGATGGCATACACCTCGTGCCCCCGGCTGGCGAGGTAGCAGGAGAACAACGAGCCTGCCCCGCCCATGTCGAGCACGCGGCCGCCGGGCCTCAACGGCGTGTTTACGACCAGCCAGGCTATTTCCCACAGGAGAAACCACGGGACATGCAACTCGTCCGGATTGCCCGGCCAAGGCTCGTAATCCTCGCCTCTGTTGATGTGCTCCCAGGCACTCGGCCAGGAGGGGGCCGGCCTTCCGTACCAGGAGGAGTAGCGAGCCTTCCGCGTCTGCATCCGGCGCATCAGGCCGAACAGCTCGGCGAGCACGGCCCGGCACTCCGCGAGCTCGAGGTCAGACCGATCCATCGTTTTGTTGATGCAATCCCGATCCATGGAGATGACATTATATGTGCGACACCGGGGGAATGAAGTGCCAAGTCAATGAAGCGCCAAGTCAACGGACTATCACGTCATTGCTGTTCCTAAACCAGCGCTTCTGCATTATCCTGTGTCCCCGCGTTTTGAACGGCGACGCTCGATGGCGCCTGACGGCGCAGCGCTATGAGGCTATCGATCGAGGCGTAAGGCCGCACGGGCGAGGCGTCAGACGGTTGAAGCCGACGGATATCAATCCGTGGGCCGGTCAAACCGCGGTTCCGACATCGCTATCGATGTCCGGCGACCAAAGGATCGCCGTCACGCGAACTTCGTCGCGACGCCGTTCGTCGCGCCGCACGGGCTCCAGGCCCGTGCCTCGTTTTGTTGGACATGGCTGGCAGGTCAGGCCGAGTGCTCGATCTTCAAATCCATCAGGAGCGCCCTCGCGAACTGCGTTGGTTCCACGCCAGCAGCATGCTGTTCGGCGACTGGGGCACGAGCCGACTGTACGTCTTGGGCCTGGCGCTCTTCTACAGCGCAGGGGCGTCGGTCTATCACGTCATTGCCATGTGCATGCTGATGTCCGCCGTCGCCTGGGCTTACACGATCGTCTGCCGGTCCTTCCAGGACGGCGGGGGCGTCTACTCGGCGGCCCGGTCGGTCAATAAGCGCGTTGCCGTCGTCGGGGCGATGTTGCTGTTCGCCAGCTACGTCATCACCGCCGCCATCTCCGCCGTGGCGGCCTTCCGTTATCTCGGCTTCGGCGTCGAAAACGCGCCCGCCATGGCGATCTTGTCCATCCTCCTGATCGGCGCCATTAATTTCGTCGGCCCCAAGAGCGCTGGTCGCTTCGCCACCCTCATCGCCGCCGCCACCCTCGTGATCACGCTTATCCTGGCCGGCTTCTGCGTCCCGCACGTGTCCGAGGGCCTGTCCAACATCAGCTTCACCACGCGAGGCGTCGGCAAGGAATGGATCAGCTTCGTCCACATCATACTCGCCCTGTCAGGCGTCGAGGCCGTCGCAAACATGACCGGCGTCATGGTCAAGCCTGTCGGGCGGACCAGCAAGCTGTCGATCTGGCCGGTCCTCGGCGAGGTGGTCGTCTTCAATCTGCTCTTTGCCGTCGCCATGCTGGCGATCTCTGGCGCGCCGCTGGCCGAGCCCCTGGCCGACAAGGCCTCCATGTCGGCGGCCCTCACCGCGGATGAGGCCGCCTACCGAGACACGATTCTCAACGTCATGGCCCGGGGCTTCGTGCACGATTGGTTTGCGACCGTGGCCTCCTTCGTCTTCGCCATGCTGCTGCTCTCCGCCGTCAACACGGCCGTGGCGGGGATGATCTCGGTGCAATACGTCATGGCCCAAGACAACGAGATGCCGCCGGCCTTCCTTCGCCTGAACGCCTTCGGCGTGCCATGGATCGGGCTCGTCGTGGCGTGTGGGACTTGCTGCGGCACGCTGCTGTTCTTCGGCGAGGTGGACAAGCTGGGCCACCTCTATGCCATTGGCGTGGTCGGCGCCATCGCCGTCAACCTGACCTCGACGTTCTTCAATAACGAGGCCCAGATCGGGCGGATCGAGCGCGCCGGGCTCCTCCTGATCGCGGCGTTTCTCCTGGTAGTTGAAGGGACCATCATCGCCACGCAGTACGCGGCCGACCTGTTCGTCGTCATCGTCCTGGTCGGCGGCTATGCCATGCGAGCAGGGATGAGGAAGGCGCCCGAGTTGGAGAAACACCTGCCCAAGATGGCCGAAACCGTTGGCAAGCTATTCCAACCGCCGCCCGTGCCGGAGACCGGCGAGCTGTTCTCGAGGGCAGGCATCCCACCTTTCGATCCCGGTTTGAGCAAGATCCTCGTCGCCACGCGGGGCAACCCCAAGCTGCTTGGATTCGCTGCCGAGGAGGCCGTCGCCCGCAAGGCGAATCTGATCGTCCTGTTCGTCCGCGACCTGCGTCTGCGTTACGGCCCGCCGGGCTCCGGGAAATATCGCCCGGAGGACGACCCCGAGGCCATTCCAGTCTTCTCCCGTGCCAACAAGCTCGCCCGCGAGAAGAAGATTCCCTTTATGCCCATCTACTGCGTCGCCCGTTCCGCATCCGAGATGATCCTCGACTTCGCCGGCACCTACGCCGTGGACTACGTCATCATGGGCGTCACCCGACGCGGCGCGCTCTACCGCGCCCTTAACCCGGATTATTCATACTTCCTGAGTCGAGCCACGCGGGGCGGTCCTCCGGAGGGTAGTGGCCCATTGCTGTTGGCCGAGCGCAC
>JAFGQA010000184.1 GCA_016935885.1 Phycisphaerae bacterium
GTGCGCTCGGCCAACAGCAATGGGCCACTACCCTCCGGAGGACCGCCCCGCGTGGCTCGACTCAGGAAGTATGAATAATCCGGGCTATAGACCTTGAGGCCTTTCCTTGAGTTCAGCCGGAGCCCGCGTTAACCTCGCCTCGTCGCGGGCCTGTGCAAGGGCTCGCTCGGCGCCCGAGGCGGATCAGCAGACCGCCCGTCGATATGTGAGGGTGAGGCCCATGCCGACGAAGACCGCGATCTTCTGGCCTGGCGACTATCGCACCAAGCCCAATGAACAAGCCCTGCCGCACGTGACCGCGGCCACCGAACAGCTCGAGCGGGCGCTCGCGAAACTGGGCCGCCCAACCTACCGCGTGCCGGGATTTCTGACTCGGCCGCACGAGGCGATCGAGAAGCTCGGCCCCATCGACGACCCGATGGTCGGCGTCTGCGTGCACTGGTTCTACGGGCCGCACACGACCGATGGCGTTGTTGGCAAGGACAACCCGCTGCTGCTGGCCAGCAACTTCTCCGGAACCTGGCCGGGCCTCGTCGGACTGCTCAACACCGGCGCCTGTCTCGAAAGCGTCGGTCGCCGCTTCTCGCGGGCATGGACCAGTGCCGACGATTGGACGGCGGACGACGTGTTCATGTCGCGTCTCGAGGAGTGGTGCACGACCGGCCGCATCGCCTATCCGGAGGATGAGATTCGATACCAAGTGCCGGTCGCACCGCAGGCGTCGGCGATCGCCCAGAAGGTCTATCAACAGATCCGCCAACGACGCATCCTGGGATTGATGCTCGGCGATACCTCGATGGGCATGATCAACGGCTACTTCGGCCCGCGGCTGCTCAGCCCGGTCGGATTCACCGAGCACAAGGTCGATCAGGCGTGGATCATCGACCGCGGGCGCGGAATTCACGGCGGGCGCATCGATGCCGCCTTGGCGTTCGTCAAGGAAAAGGGCGTTGTTTTCCACTACGGCGAAGAGGGCGCGGAGGACTTCGACGAAAACGCCACCCGCGAGCAGCTCCGCGACTACCTTGCGGTGCTCGACCTTGTGGCCGAGTTCAAGGCGGATTGCCTGGGCTGGCAGTATCAGCTCGGTCTGCTCCCGCTACGGCCGCCGTCCGACTTCTCGGAAGGTCTGCTGAACTCGACCTGCCGGCCCGAGTCGAACGGCGACACCATCGTGTGCTCAACCGAGGCCGACCAGGGCAACATGGTCCCCATGGAACTGCTCAAGCGCCTGCTCAAAGCCAAGGGGCTCCACCAGGCCGTCATGTTCCATGACGTGCGTTGGGGAGGCGAGCACGCGGGCCGCTTCGTCTGGGTGCTGCTGAATAGCGGTTCGTGCGGGGCTTACGCCTTCAACCACAACCCGGACACCCTCCAGGGCGTACACTCCTACCGCCAGCCGGCGGGATACTTTCCCATCCCTGGCGGGACGTTCACCGGCGAGAGCCTGCCGGGTGACGTGACCTGGGCACGCGCCTACATCAAGGGTGGCTGCCTGTGGATGGACGTCGGACGAGGCGAGGTGCTCAAGCTCCCGCCGGAGAAGCGCGACGCGTGGTGGCAGGGCACGACGAGCGAATGGCCTTTCATGGCAACCGACCTGGGCGTGCGGCAGGATACCCTCATGGCGCACTACTTGAGCAACCACGTCGCCGTGGCCTATGGAGACGTCTTCGACGAGATGGTCGCGTTGAGCCAGGCGCTGGGCTTCAAGGTGCGAATCCTCGCGGGGAAGTAAACCATGGCGGATCCTTCGAGAGACCGCGTCTACCTCGGCATTGACGTGGGCACAGGCAGCGCCCGTGCCGGGGTCTTTGATGCCGCGGGCAGGATGTTGGCCGTCGGCACACGCGAAATCGAAATCTGGCGGCCACAGGCGGACTTTGTCGAGCAATCCTCGGACGACATTTGGCAGTCCGTGTGTGGCGCGGTCGCGCAGGTGCTGCGCGACGCGGCGGTCGAGCCGGCACGTATTCGTGGCGTCGGCTTCGACGCGACGTGCTCGCTGGTCGTACTGGGCGCGGATGGTCAACCGGTCACGGTAAGTCCCAGTGGCCGTGACGAGCAGAACGTCATCGTGTGGATGGACCATCGGGCACTGGAACAAGCGCAGCGGGTCAACGCCACTGGGCACGAAGTGCTCAAGTATGTGGGCGGCAGGATCTCGCCCGAGATGGAAACGCCCAAGCTCTTGTGGCTGAAGGAGAACCTGCCGCAGACGTGGCAGCGGGCCGCGCGGTTCCTGGATCTGCCGGATTTCCTGGTCTATCGCGCCACGGGGGAGGACGTGCGTTCCCTCTGTTCGACGGTCTGCAAGTGGACGTACCTGGGTCATCGCGGCGAGACGGCGGGCGGCTGGGAGCCGACGTACTTCCGCCAGGTCGGCCTCGGCGATCTGGTCGACGAGCGGTACCGACGTATCGGCACACGCGTGCGGCCGGTGGGCGAGGCGGTTGGCCACGGTCTGGCACCGAAGGCAGCCAGGGAATTGGGGCTGGAGCCGGGTACCGCAGTGGGGGTCTCGATCATCGACGCACACGCAGGTGGGCTGGGAATGCTGGCGGCACCGCTGGACGGCAGGCCGCCAAGTGCCGAGGCATTGGAAACACGCCTCGCACTCATCGGTGGCACGTCGAGCTGCCACATGGCCGTCTCCCAGGCAGCGCGGTTCATCCCCGGCGTCTGGGGGCCATACTTCTCGGCGATGGTGCCGGACATGTGGCTGACCGAAGGGGGACAGTCGGCGACCGGTGCGCTCATCGACCATGTTATCTTCACGCACGCCCGTGCGGCGGCGTTGCAGGACACAGCCGGCGCACAGGGACGCACGGTTTACGGACTGTTGAATGGACGCCTCGAGCATCTGGGCAAGGCGGCCAGATTCCCTGCTGAGTTGACGCGCGAGTTGCACGTACTGCCCTATTTCCACGGCAACCGCTCGCCACGCGCCGATGCCACGCTGCGCGGCGTGATCTCCGGACTCACGCTGGGAGAGACCGTGGATGACCTAGCGATGCTCTATCTGGCGACCGTTCAGGCTGTCGCGCACGGCACGCGGCACATCATCGACACGCTAAACGAAAACGGCTACCGAATCGCGACGATCTTCGCCTGTGGCGGCGGGACGAAGAATCCCGTGTTCCTGCGAGAGCACGCCGACATCACCGGGTGTCGCATCGTCTTGCCACGCGAGCCCGAAGCGGTTCTGCTTGGCGCGGCCATCCTCGGCGCGGTGGCCGCCGGCGACTTCGGTTCCGTGCTGGATGCGATGAAATCGCTCAATCACGCCGGTGAGGTGTTGGAGCCGGCGGGCGGCGCGGTGGCGGAGTATCATGGCGCCAAACACACAGTCTTCCTGCGGATGTATGACGCTTTTATGGCGCAACGGGAGATCATGGCGCGGGTGCGGCCCGCCTGATCGCGGTTGCCCGCGCCAACCGGAGGTCCTTGGTATCCGAACGATCGCTTTCCAGCCCTGTTCACGCTGAGTTCCGCAATCATGTCCACCGATGTCCGCCGCAATGAACCGCCGCCGCTTCTGCGAATGACGGGAGTGGTAAAGTCTTTCGATGGGCAGCGGGTCCTGCACGATGTGGACTTCGACTTGCGGCGCGGTGAGGTGCACATCCTGGCGGGCGAAAACGGGGCCGGGAAGAGCACGCTGATCAAGATCCTGGGCGGCGTGCACCGGCCCGATCGCGGGGAGATCATGGTCAAAGGCCGAGCGTTGCGGTTTCGGTCTCCGCGCGATGCGGCGGCCCACGGCGTGGCCATCATCCATCAGGAGTTGTCGCTGGTACCGTCGTTATCCGTGGCGGACAACATCTTCCTCGGTCGCGAGCAGTCGACGTGGGGCTGGATGCGGTTCAGCCGGCAGCACGCGGAGTGCGCCGCCGTTCTCGATCGCCTGGGTTTGCAGATCGATTCTCGCCGGCTAGCCGGGGCATTGCCCATTTCGTTGCAGCAGATGATCGAGATCGCCAAGGCGATGGCCAGGCAAGCCGAGATCGTTGTGATGGACGAGCCGACCAGCGCGCTCAACGAGCCCGAGGTTCAGCGCTTGTTCGAGTGCATCGCGGAACTCAAGTCACAAGGGCGTGGAGTGGTGTACATCACCCACAAGCTGGAGGAAGTGTATCGCATCGCTGACCGCATCACCGTGCTGCGCGACGGCTACCGCGTAGCGGGCGCGCCGGTGGCAGACATGCCGGCCAACACGCTGATTCGGCACATGGTCGGCAGGGAGCTGCGCCAACAGGGGGAGGTGTCAACCTCGCCGCCCTTGGCCGACGCGCCCGTGATGCTCAAGCTGAAGGATGTCACGGTGCGCGCCGCCGAAGGCAGCCGCCGGCCGCGCGTGGACCGGTTGTCGTTGTCCGTACGCGCGGGGGAGATCATGGGGCTGGCGGGGCTTCACGGTTCGGGCAACAGTGACCTGCTCATGGGGCTGTTCGGGGCATACGGGCGACGCACCACGGGGACGGTTCTTCTGGACGGCCGGCCCTATCGGCCGACTTCGCCGCGGCGGGCGATCGATCGCGGCCTGGCGCTGGTCACGAACGATCGCCAGCGGACGGGGCTGGTGCTCAGCATGAGCGTGGCGGCGAACGCGACGCTGGCCGCGTTGCCACGCGTGTCGCCCTGGGGGTGGATGCTGGCCGCGCGCGAATTCCGGCTGGCCGACGAGACGACCCGGTCGCTGCGCCTGCGGGCGGCATCTTTGCGGCAGAGTGTCGCGACGCTCTCCGGCGGGAACCAGCAGAAGGTCGTGCTGGCCAAGTGGATCAGCACGCGGCCGCGCGTGATCCTGTTGGACGAACCGACGCGCGGCGTGGACATCGGCGCGAAACAGGAGATCTACCAGCTCATGCACGCCTGGCGTGGCGCGGGGCACGCGCTCATTCTGATTACGTCGGAGATGTCCGAGTTACTGATGATGAGTGATCGAATCCTCGTGATGCATCGGGGGCGTGCGAAAGCCCTGCTGAGCCGCGGCGAGGCCACGCAGGAGCGCATCCTGCGCGCCGCGATGGGAGGAACAGACCTTGGCGCCTGAAGACAAGCCGTCGTTGGCAACCCCCGGGCCCGAGCGGCGAACGTCCGTCCTGACCACGATCGTGCGACACCCAGCGACGACCGCCGTCCTGGCATTGCTGTTCGTATTCGCACTGGGGCTGGTTTTCCACGCCGATGGCGCCTTCCACAAGTGGTCGACGCACCGCGACGCGTTGCGGCAGGCATCCGTGTTCGGCATCCTCGCTTGTGGCATGACGGTTGTGATCATCACGGCCGGAATCGACCTGTCGGTGGGCAGTGTGCTGGGCCTGGTCGCGGTGACGTTCTCCTTGCTCAGCATTCACTGGGCCTGGTCGCCGTGGATCGTCATCCCGGTGTGTCTCGCGGTGGGCTTGGCGTGCGGCGCTCTGTCCGGGGGGCTCGTCGCGCGGTTTGGCGTGCAGCCGTTCATCGTCACGCTGGCCATGATGGTCTTCGCACGCGGCCTGGCGAAGACCGTGTCAGGCGGCATGAAAGTCTCCACGGCGGTGCAACTGGCAGACGGCAGCTACGAGTTCGTGGGGGTGCCGTCGATCTTCGCGGCGATTGACTCGCGCCTGCTGCATGGAAACGTCTCCGTCGTCAGCCTGATCTTCCTCGCCTGTGTGCTCGTCACTTGGATTGGCCTCTCACGCCTTCGCTGGGGCCGCTACGTGTATGCCGTGGGCGGCAATGAAGAGGCGGCGCGTTTGTCCGGCGTGCCCGTGGTCGGCGTCAAGGTTGGCGTGTATGCGCTGGCCGGCCTGTTCTCGGCCGTTGCGGGCATCTGCCAAGCGGCCCAGGAGCAGCAGGGCGACCCCGAAGCCGGCCTGACATATGAGCTCAGCGCCATCGCCATTGTCGTGATTGGCGGCACCAACCTCATGGGCGGCCGCGGCGGCATCATGCTGACGCTCTTGGGCACGTTGATCATTGGCTACCTGGAGAAGATTCTCAGCATCAACGCCGTACCCGAGGCCAATCGCCTGATGCTCACCGGGGCGATCATCATCGCGGCCGTCCTCGTGCAGCGATGGAAACCGTAAACGGATCAGCCGGCGGGCCGTTGATGGCGCGCGGGTGCCACTGGCGCGCGGGTGTCACTGGCAGCTTGCCTGCCAGTGTGCATACCCCATGCGCGCGGGTGCCACTGGCGCGCGGGTGCCACTGGCAGCTTGCCTGCCAGTGTGCATACCCCATGCGCCCACGAGAGTGGCCGCACGGACGGACAAGCCGCCCATGGCGCCCAGAATCGAATGCCGCCGGAAGTGTCACGGACCCGCAGGCCGTCATTGGCGCCGGCCGACCTTGCGGCAGCGCGGTCGCCGCGGTAGGCTCCACTTTCCAAGTCGGGAATCACCACGGAGGCATGTGAATGCGAGGCGCAGTTGAATCGGCGATATGGGCAATCCTGGCGTTCGTCATCGCGGGTGTGGCCGGCTGTGAGAAGCAGGAGGGCACACGGCAGCCCAGCCTTCCCAAGTACACCATTGGCATGAGCCAGTGCAATCTCGGCGAGCCCTGGCGTGTCCAGATGAATGCCGACATCCGGGCCGCGGCGGAGCGACACCCCGAAATCAAGATGGTGTTCAAAGATGCGCAGAACGATGCCCTCAGACAGCGAGGGCACGTCGAGGAACTGGTGAGTGCCGGCGTAGACCTGATCATCATCAGCCCGAAGGAGGCCCAGCCGCTGACAGAGCCGGTGGCCAAGGCTGTGGACGCGGGCATCCCCGTGATCGTGCTCGACCGGCGTGTACTGGGTGACAAGTTCACCTGCTTCGTCGGCGCCGACAACAAACTGATCGGCAGGGCGGCCGGAGAATGGATCATTCGTGCACTGGGCGGCGCCGGCAAGGTCGTCGAACTCAAGGGACTGATGACCTCCACGCCGGGGCAAGATCGCCACACGGGCTTTCGAGAGGCAATCAAGGACAGCAGCATCGAGATCATCTTTGAAGCCGACATGAAGTGGCTTGAGCCGAACGCGCGCAAGGAGATGGAGTCAGCGCTCGCGCGCTTCAGCGAAATCGATCTCGTCTACGCCCACAACGATCCCGGTGCACATGGTGCGTACCTCGCGGCCGCGGCGGCAGAGCGAGCCGAAGGCATACGGTTTGTCGGGATCGATGCCTTGCCGCACGAAGGCGTGATGTACGTCAAGCAGGGGATCCTCGACGCCACGTTTCTCTACCCCACCGGCGGCGCCGAGGCGATCGATATTGCCTTGAAGATCCTGGCCGGCGAGGACGTGCCCAAGGAAGTCACGCTCGGCTCGCGGATTTTCACGAAAGAGAACGTCGCCCAGGGCGGCGAAGCCATTCTGGCGCCATAACTGGGCGTATGGCCGCGGTTCGCACGTTTCTTGGAAACCACAGTCGCCACGTTGCGGCTTGATCAGTTGCCGCACTGGCGTATTGTTGGCTCCGGCACTTCCGATGTCCGCGTGCGGTGTTGGTCGATGTCACGGTCCGTGAGACCGATGGGGAATGCCGCGGAATTGGAGCGACGACGACGAGCCGTCGCGTTGCTGGAGGACGGATGCTCCACGACAGAGTTGGCCGAGCGCGTGGGCAGCGGCCCGCGCAGCGTCCGACGCTGGCGGCA
>JAFGQA010000185.1 GCA_016935885.1 Phycisphaerae bacterium
GCCTTCTGTGTGGCCAACAACCGCGCCTACTGCTCACTCCCACCTGACCCAGCCACACGAACTGGGAATACACGCTAATCAATTACGGCTGCAAGTACTAAGCCAATAGTAATCGCGGTCTTGGGTCATGTATACAAGATGCCATCGTAGGCCTATCATCCAGGCGAGCAATATTAGCACGCACATAGCTAGGCACGTTGCCTTGAGGAGACGTTTCAATCGCCAGCGTATCATACCAAGAAACCGTCGCCCACACGATTGAAGGCCGTCAGTCATCCATGAGGCACGGTCTGCGACCCACAGCAAACCGAGATCGGCTCAAGCCGAAACGTAGCATCAGGGCAAGGGCAAGGCTTGCCCAAAAAAGCACGACACTGATTATCTGAGCCAATGTAAAGCCACCAGCCACAACGCGGTTGTCTCTGCAAAACTCGATCCAGAATCGGCAAAACGCATAGAGGACGATGTACAGCAGCATCAGCCTTCCTCTACACAGCTTCTTCTTCCAGCACATCAACATGATGACGAAGACCGCCATTGAGGCCATTGATGCGTAGATCTGCACAGGGTGGACCGGCAGGCTGTAGTCGGCTGCCTCTGAAACCAGCCCCGCGCGGACTTGCGATAATAGGGCTGGAGAACCAACAAGATGTCCGTCTTGATCAACATGCCTCGGAAACCGAATGGCCCACGGAAGGTCGGAAACACCTCCATAACAACGCCACACGCTTTTGCGCCGGGACTGCGGCCTCGACCTACAAGTCTTCGCGAACACTGCGCGGTACCTCTCCAACTTCACCGGGGGCTGCGAGCACCGACAGGTCCCACAGCAGAAGCTTGGACGCGCGCGACCGAGTGCCCCTCCTTCTCTTCATGCACTGCGCAACGAACGTCTTCCCGTCAGGTGATGCCACGAGCCGATGGGGTTGCCCCGCCAGTGCGTCGGGGGTGTACTCAAGGTCACCGACCCATGCGGGCACGCGCATGTCTGCGACGCTAATCCGGCACTTCTGTGCGCCATGGCCACGGAGCCCTGCCGTCGTGACAAACAAACGAGCGTAGCGGTCATCATATAACGGAGTCCACAGAGAGCGACGCCCTTCCGGCATCGGCAGAAAGAGAATCTGCTTGCCCGCGCTGATGTCCCAGCCGACCAGGCCAGCCGGCGAAGGAGAATACCAGAACACCGTCCGTAGATCGTGGCTGAATACGCCACCGGAGCACACACGGGCGTGAAGCTCCGGGTAGTGCTTCGCCTCGTAGGGTGGGGCGGTGTCGTACACGACAAGCCTTGTTGAACCCGTGCCATATTCGGCAGATGTGATTTCAACGATCTTGGGTTCGGCGTCAGGCCTCACAACGAGCCTCGGGCGTCGTCTATCTCCCAAGGGCGCGGCGATCTGAACATGAAAGGTTCGCTTCCCATTGTCGAGGTCGATCGCCGTTACTTCCGTTCCTGAGTTCCCAAGCCCCCGTGTCTGTCGTACAAAGGCGGTTTGCCCATCGGAAGATACTCCGAAGACCTCCGGCGCTCTTCCAGTCTTGCCGCCCGCATCGTCGTAGTAGCTGACGGTCTTCAAGACACGGCCCGTATCTGTGTCGAGAAAGAGGAGTTCACGCTTGCCGATGTCGTCGGCAATCAGTATGGTTCCGTCGGGTGTCAGTCCCCACGGAATCAGTCCATTCCGAGAGCGAATCGTCGCGAGTATTCGGTCCACTCGGCCTTGCGGCACTTCGACCGCAACGATCCGACTGATCTCGGTTTCGAAATCAGTGATGCGGGTCTCCTTCTTCTGGAGACCCCACTCGAGCAGTGCCGGCGACCACCAACCAAACCACGCGCTTGCGGGGCTATCGCGTGGCGGCCCCCACAGAACGAGCATCAGGCAGGCAATCCACAGAACCACAATCGAAGCCCCATAGGGAAGCACGCGCCGCCTTGTGCTGCGGCCCAGGATCGGCGGACGAGCCGATAGATCACATCCACACTCCGGGCACAGACCGCTGGGCAACGCCGTCAGGCAGTAGTTGCACGCCGGGCAGTGGAGCTTGCCGGGGAATTGGCAGCGTCGTCGGATGCCGATCACCTTCAGACCAGCTCCAAACGTCGCCAGAAACGCAGCAACGATGGCCAACTCAGGCCAGTAGTGAACAAGGATCTCCCAGACATTGACCGCGCGACCGCGCGTCGGCAAGAAGAATGTCGTTCCGTCCTTCGAGAAGAGGGAACGCCCGCTTATCGATTCGTATTCAAAGTCGATCGCATGCCGCGGGCTTAGGGTGGGAGGGGGACAGCCGATCGCCGTGCCGTCTTCAAGCGACCCCGCTCCCATGCCGAGCCGTGCAAGGGCGATCATCAATCCAGTGAAAGTCCCGAGCATTGCGGGTGAGTACATGTCCCAACTCTTCCAACAAGACCACGATGATTTTCTTCATCTGCCCGCCCAGAAGCCGGACGCATCGGACGGACACACGTGGTAGAGGCAGTAATACGCTGGTCCCGTAGCATGGACACAGAAGGGCCAACGGTAGCCTCTGCCTTTGAGGCCGCACTCGCATTTCGTGTGAAAGCTGAACTTGTGCATGGCCAAGAAGATGGGCGCCCCCTTCCGTGCTACTCCCTGGAGGAATCAATGCACGGCTCTGGCTCCTTGGCAGCCAGCTTCTTCTTCAAGTCGTCGGCGACGGGCGTGCCGCATTCCGGACAGATACCGCTCGTGTTGCCTGTAAGGTTGTACCGGCAGGATCGGCAATGACCGGACACATGGCTTTTGCGGTCGCGCCAGAAGAGGAACCCTGCGGGGATCGCTGTCAAAACGAATGGCAACCACAACGGCACCGTAACCCATTCCCAAAATCGTGACTCGTTGGCGTCGGTCTGGAACCACCATACGTAAAGCCTGACCGGTCGGATACGGCCGAGATGTTCGAAGAACAGGCCAGGAGCAATTGGATTAGGCTCTATCTCAACAGACCATCCTTCGGGTCGCCACGACCACGAAATCCCGCCAACATAAAGCCCAGCACCATGTTGGAGATCTGCGCTGATCCAATTGACAACACACGAGGTGCTAACGAAGAATCCAATCAGAATGGTCAAACATATACCTGCTCCAACCCACTTGAGAATACCTCGGCTACGGGACGCCTCGGTCATGGGCATTCTGTCCAAAGCATTGGAACTGGCCGCTGGCCCGGCTTCTAGCATTACCATCCTCCCCTGGGTGGATTTCCAACAGGACAGGGGGGAGTTGTAGGAGACTGACCTGGAAATGCTCGGCGATTGCCTTCCGTGTGCCTTCCTCGGCATCACAGGCTGCCAGGACCCGCTCTCGCAAATCCATCGAATAAGTCTTCATCCGTCACGGATCGGCGTCTCCAATGAAGCCGCTATAAGGTATTCCGTGAAATGCTCTGGCACGGGTTGTTAGGACAGCTCCTCTCCTGACTTGGCGTAGGTGCGGAAGTCGGCGATGAGCTGCTTCGTGATGGGGCCGGGTTTGCCGTCGGCGATCAGGCGCTTGTCGATCTCCGTGACCGGGCAGACCTCGGCGCCCGTCCCGGTGATGAACATCTCGTCGGCGAAGTAGAGGTCCTGCCGCGTGAGCGTGGTCTCCTCCACGGGGATGCCCCGTCTCTCGGCGAGATTCATGATCAAGCGGCGGGTGATGCCTTCGAGGATGCCGCAGTGTGAATCGGGGGTTTGGAGCCGGCCCCTGTTGACGATGAACAGATTGTCGCCGGTGCACTCGGCGACGTAGCCTTCGTGGTTGAGCATGACGGCTTCAAGGCAGTTTGCATCGATCGCCTCAAGCTTGGCGAGGATGTTGTTGAGGTAGTTCAGGCTCTTGATCCGTGGTGACATGGCGTTGGGGTGGTTCCGCGTGGTAGCCGCCGTAACGACCCTCATGCCCTTCTCGTACATCTGTTTGTCGTACATCTGAATCGTGGAAGCGATGATGAAGACCGACGGAGCCGCGCACCGGAAGGGATGAATGCCCAGAGTGCCGACGCCACGGCAGGCGACGAGCCGGATATAGCCATCCTCGATCTTATTGGCCTTCATCGCCTCGTTCATGGCGTCGATAATCTGCTCCTTGGTCCACGAGATTTCCATCCGGATGGCCCTGAGGCTCAGCATGAAGCGGTGCATGTGGGCCTTGCACTCGAAGATATGGCCATGGTAGATCCGAATGCCCTCGAACACGCCGTCGCCATAGAGCAAACCGTGGCTGAAGACGTTGATGCTCGCTTGCGCCACCGGAACCAGCCTTCCATCCAGCCAGACCTTGAGATTCGGATTGGGTGTCCAGTCTTCCGCCATACGTCGGGTCTCCTAAAACCAGGCTTCCAACGACCGGCTTTCAGCTCCTTAGCGGTCGTCCGCAGGGCAACGCCTTTATCTTACACGACCGTCCGCCAATTGCACCACTCTATCGGCATCTCCGGCGAGGTCGCGGTCGTGCGTGACCATGACGATCGTCTGACCGGCTTCGTTTAAGTCCTTGAGTAGACTGAAGATAGCTCGTCCCGTCTTCCCGTCCAGGTTGCCGGTGGGCTCGTCGGCAAAGAGCACCATCGGGTTGCTCATCAGGGCTCTGGCAATGGCAACGCGTTGCCGCTCGCCGCCGGAAAGCTCGCTGGGCCGATGGCGCAACCGGTCATGGAGTCCCACACGATCGAGCAACTCGTGTGCCCGAGCGGCTTGAGCCCCTCGATTGGAGAGCCAGTTGCCGATGGAGCCCCCAACCATCTGCGGGAGCAGGACATTCTCCAGGACATCGAATTCCGGCAGCAGATGGTAGAACTGAAACACAAACCCGAATTCCGAGTTCAGCCATTGGTTCCGCCGGCTTTCGAGAAGGCGGTAGCGGCCCTGTTTCGCGGGAGCCCGTCGCGGCACGGCGTGGCGACCCGCCGACGACCCCGTGTTCGCGACCGTGGCACGGGGAACGGGCACAACTGGGGGAGGGGTCCGGTCGTCCGCGGAAGCATCGATGAGACCGCTGTCTCGCCCCACGGGGATCTTGCGGAGGCCCTCCGGCTCGAACATCGGCTCCTCCTCGTAGTAGACCTGGCCCCTTTGTGGGACGTCAAGGCCGCTCATCACGTGCAACAGGGTGCTCTTCCCGCTGCCGCTGGCGCCGGTGATCGCCACGAATTGACCACGTGCCAGTTCCAGGCTCGCACCACGCAAGACAGGCAAAACCGTGCGGCCGAGCATGTAGCTCTTGTAGATCTGTTCGCAACGCAGAAGGGTTTCAGACATTACGCGTCATCAGTCATCGGTTGTCAGTTGTCAGTCGTTGGTTTCCAGTCGTCAGTCGTTGGTTTCCAGTCGTCAGTCCTTGATCGTCAGTCGTCGGTTGCTAATCCTTGGCTCTACGCCTCGGAAGTCGATGAAGGACACGCCAAACGGCAAGCCCTGCGTGCGCGGCCCGCACCACCGTGGCGACGCACACACCGGGCCATCCCGCCCAGCCGCGTCCCCTCGTCATCCTCTGTGCTTCATCCTTCATCCTTCATCCTTCATCCTTCATCCCTCATCCCTCATCCCTCGCTCCTCACTCGTACCGTAGCGTCTCCACGGGCCAAGTGCGGCCCGCGCGGAGGGCCGGGAACGCCGCTCCGACAACGGACGCGACCACTGCCAGGACACATATCCAAAGGACTTCCGACCATTTCCACACGTCGGGAATCTTGTCAAACGAGTATGTCTCGGGGCTCCAAACCCGCCAGGCCGGGTTCATCCGCGCCAGGAAGTCCTGGACTTCGTTGATGTGCTCGACAAAAGCCATGCCCAATAGCGAGCCCAACAGGCAGCCGACCAGGCCGATCGCCCCACCGTACGTTAGGAAGACCGCCGTGACGCCCTCGGTGCTGCCGCCGACGCTCTTGATGATGCCGATGTCGCGTGTCTTCTCCTGGACGATCATGTAGAAGATGCACAGTATCAGAAAAACCGCAACCACGCTGATCACGCCGAACATGATCAGAACCAGGAACTTCTCTTTCTCGATGGCCGAGATGTAATCGTGCTGCATCTCTTCCCAGGTTTGGATGTCCACCTGGTCCATTAGCATTCCCTCGGTGGCGTCCGAACGCAGCTCATGGCGTAAACGCTCCCAGACCTCCCAGACCAGCCGCTTCGTTCGCAGCAACGTCTTCCTGTCCTCGCTGAATGCCGCACGCACCTTGATCTGGATCTGGCTACAGCGAGGACTGGTCCGCGTGCCGTCTTCACGCTCCTGAGCCCCCATGGACAGCAGCCGCTGTAGTTCCTCAAAACCAACGTACACGTTCATGGAATCGATTTCATAGATGCCGGTCCGCGAGTCGTCCACATAGCGAAACGATGGCTTCGGGGGAGACTCAAGGCTGACGTCACCGCTACGGGTCAGGGGCAGCATCGTCAGGAGGCACTGCTCACCGCGGGGATAGTCACTGCTGCGCCTGTACTCGCCCGATGGCAGGCGCCGAGAGATGATGTCACGGCCGATGATCACGCCGGGAAAGGGCTTGCCCTGAAAGCCCGGCTTCTGATCGACGCTCGCGGTTACCTCGAAGACGCCCGGTCCCGGGTAGAACTCGTGGGGCTTGCGGCCGAACTGCTTCTGCTCCTCGGCAAGATCCTCAGGCGATAGACTCGCTAGGTACTTCTGATAGTGCTGGTCCATGTCGCCGGGCAGCGTGGCGACGTCGTTCTCGTCAAAACCGTAGACCGGCTGCCGCTGCGGCGCTAGTGTCGTGCCACCAAAGCGGTTCTCGTAGAACAGGTCCTTGCCGAACTCATTGACGCGGACGTACTCGTCAAGCCTGACGCCCCAGATGCGGACGGGCTTGGTTTTCTTCGTGCGCGGAAACTGGAGGATGCCGTATGAGTGGATCAACGGGGTGGCCTGGACGACGATCGGCTCCCCAGTCGCCTCGTCGCGCAGCTTGCCAATCTCCTCGATGAACTCCCGGTAGTACGGGAATCCGGACATGCCGCCGTCCACGACCAAATCGCCCAGCAGGCCGTGGGCCCGATTGCGGATGCTGTCCACGAAGCCGCCCATGACGCTGATCACGATGATCATCATCGCCACGCACAGCGTTACCGCGCCGACGGAGAAGAAGGCAATGCGTTTGCGCTGCAGAAGCCGGGACGACAGGAAGGTCACGTAGTATCGCGGCCATCCCAGCAGCGGACCGATCCGCCAGGCAAGCCACCAGACGGAAATCGCGAGGCCGAGGAGCGCCAGCCATAGCCCGGTGTTGAACAGGTACCACTCGGGCCGCACCCAGCGATTGATGTCGGCACCCAGCCACACTGCCGGACTCAACCGGGGTACCAGCTTCGCCAGCGTTTCTCCGCTGAACCAGAAGTCGGCATAGCTCGTCAATGGGACCCACGTCACCAAGTACAGAACCGCCCCGACGGCCATCGCCGTGCGAAGCAGGAACAAGCCGCCGCGGACTGTCGCCGACCGGACCAGCGAGAACGTCCCCGGCCAGCGGACAAGCAGTATCCACACGAAGAACAGTGGCCCCAGCAACATCTGGCTGTGATCCAATCCGTCCAGCGAAAGCTCGCCCGGTATGAAGAACCAGGGGAGATTCGCGAGCTTCCTGGCCACCAACGGCCGCCGCTCAACGAGATAGCCGAACGGGATCGCATCGTTCTTAAGGAGGGCCTGGAGGTCCTGCCATTTGGGTTCGACCTCCTCCTTGTGGATGCCGATTGCGCGGATGAGCTGCTGGCGGCGTTCTTGCATCTCCGGCGGCATCTCCCCCAGTGTGCGGAAGCGTGTCATGTGCTCGACAAAAACGTCGCGACCCTGAACAGGCAGGCCGATCCAGCGAAGGCCCATCGCCGCGTTCAGGCAGGTCACCGTGGTCCAGATGACCGCAAGCGCCCAGACAGAACCAACCACCAACGACCACACCGTGGTCCTGACGCCCGTCTGCCAGTGGCCGAGCCAGCAAAGCAACCGGCCCACTTGCCGGAGGAACCACAACAGCAGAAGTGCCACCGTTACGAATGGCGCCGCCAACAAGACCGGCACCGCATATAGCGCCATCTGGCCGCGGGACAGCGTGATCGGGCGGCCGTGCAGCCGGACGATGGAAGCCTCGATGACAACGTAGAAAGCCGCCCCGAGGAGGTTGGCCCCAGCCAGAAAGAGGATGTAGGCCGGCACCGTGATCGGCGCGAAGAGCGTGAAGAGAATCAGACCTGTGCGTGATCCCATACGAGCTTACAGACTTCAGTCCCGAAGGGACGGCAGACAGTAGTCCAGGGCGCGGGCCCCGGGATGCCAAGCCTCGATCAGTCGCCGCGCTGCGGCCGCTGCAGCGGAAACAATATCACGTCCCGGATGCTCGGCGAGTTCGTCAGGACCATGACCAGTCGATCCACGCCGACGCCCAGCCCGCCGGCCGGGGGCATGCCGTGTTCCAGGGCCGTCAGGAAGTCCTCGTCCATGACCCGCATGGTTTCGTCGCCCTCGCCTTTGACCTGCGCGCCGAGCGTGTCACGCTGCACCGCGGGGTCGTTCAACTCGGTGTAGGCATTGCCGATCTCCATGCCAGCCACGAAGGCCTCGAAGCGCAGTGCCAACGACGGGTCATCCTTCTTTCGACGCGTGAGCGGACAGAGCGCCGCCGGGTACTCCGTCACGAACGTCGGCTGGATCACGTGATCCTCCACGGTCGCCTCGAACAACCTGTTCGCAACGACGGCGTCGTCCATGTCCGCCCCCTCGATCCCGATCGACGCCGCCTTCTTGCGCACCGCCGCCGTATCGGACAACTCCACACCAGCATGATCCCGGAGCAGGTCGGTGTACGTCCTTCGCGGCCACGGCGGCGTGAAATCCAATTCGTATTCCTTGAACCTGCGCTTCCATCCATCGCCGATCGCCTTGCAACCCGTCCCAGGACTTCCTGTGGCACGGGTGTCTCGCCCGTGGTGGAACACCGGCGAGACGCCGGTGCCGCAATCTCGAGGCGTGCCACAGTCTCGGGGGGGGCCACAATCTCGGGGGGGACCGCAGTCTTTGGATAGGCTCGTAATGCAACTTGTGACAAGACCCTCCACGATATCCATCATGTCCGTCAGGTCACCGTATGCCTGGTAGCACTCCAGCATGGTGAACTCGGGGTTGTGCCGCGGGCTGATGCCCTCGTTGCGGAAGCTGCGGTTGATCTCGAACACCCGCTCCATGCCGCCGACGAGCAGCCGCTTGAGATACAGCTCCGGTGAAATCCGCATGTACAGGTCCATGTCGAGCGTGTTGTGGTGCGTGGTGAACGGCCTGGCCGCCGCCCCGCCGTAGATGGGCTGTAACATCGGCGTCTCGACTTCGAGGAAGCCTCGGCCGCGCATGTAGCCGCGGATCGCTTCGATAATCCGGCTCCGGTCCCTGAAGGTCCACATCACGTCCGGATTGGAGAAAAGATCGACGTATCGCTGCCGGTAACGAGCGTCCATGTCTTGCAGGCCGTGCCATTTCTCCGGCGGTGGCCGCAGGCTCTTGCAGAGCACCGTCACCGAATCGGCCCAGACGGTGATCTCCTTGGTCTTCGTCCGTCCAAGGAGGCCCTCCGCGCCGATGATGTCGCCCAGGTCGAGCAGCTTGACCAACGCCCAACCCTCGTCGCCTACGTGGGCCTTGGACAACCCAAGCTGGAGATCGCCGGTGGAATCCCGGATCGTCAAAAACGCGAGCTTGCCCATGACCCGGCGGAGGACAACCCGCCCCGCGGCCCGGATGCGAACAGACTCGTCGATTTGCCCCGGCTCAATGCCCATGTCCTCGACACGAGCTCGTATGCCCAGGTTTGGCGTGACCCCTTCGAAGCGGCAGCCATAAGGGTCGAGCCCCATGGCCCGCAGATGATCGAGTTTCTTGCGGCGGTCCTCGTAGTATTGATCAGCCATGGGGGGCTTTCAGCTCTCAGCAATCGGCCGCCAGCTATCAGCCGTCAGACTTCAGAGGTCCCAATCCCGCTGCAAGCCGATAGCTGATGGCTGAAAACCTTCTTGCGGACATGCTACGCCCCCCAGGCGTTTGGTTCAACGCGCGATTCACGGGGAGCCTCGGGGCGAGAACGGGAGCAAGCCGCGGTCGCCGCACTAGAGCACGAATCGCATTCGTGCCACCATCGGAGGGCAAGCCTCAACTCGCCGGTGAACAGGCAGTCTTCGCTGTCTCCACGCTTCCGGGCCTTGTCTGCATCGCGCAATCAAGAGCCGATCCCAGAATCTCCCTTAGTACGGGCCTCTGGCCCGGTACGTGTTTCAATCCGTGGGCTGGGCGAATCGCGATCTCGCGCCTCTTGCCAACGGTCGCGGATGAAAGCAGCGCTGTCGCATTAATCGCCTATGTTGTGGGATCCACCACGCGCCCGATGAACAGAAGACTGCCGGATCGGATGTCGCGGATCAGGAACAGGAACGGATGATCCGCAATGAACACGGGGCTTGGCCCGCCGGCTCTCAGTTTCATGACGACCGCTGTTGCGGCTGCGGCTTCGGTGCCTTCTTCGTTCACGTCGACGTAGGCCTTGTGGATGACCTTCTTGATGAACAACTCCCTCGTCCCGTCCATGCCGGAGAAATCGGCCTTTCCGCCGAAGGCATCAGGCATCCCCATGTCGCTGAGTGTCTTCGACAAATCGAACCTTGCCTTTATCTTGAAGCGCGGCAGAGACACATCCACCGAGCACTCTCGCAAGGCGCCCAGCCATCGATCGAGGTTCCGCTGGGTCAGCGCTTCCTCCAGCCTGGCCAGTCCCCCGACGTCGCTCGGCAGCAAGACCACCATAGACAGTTCATCACCCACGTAGGGCAGATCGAGGGTTTGGAGCTTGTCGTCAGCCGCATACCGAAATTGCCCCCTCTGATGCATCATCGGCACAGCCACCTTCTTCTCCTCGCTGATCCTGAACGGCGCTTCCTTTGTGAGGTCCTTCTTGAACTGACTCGCCCAATCACCCTTGAAGTAGATCGCGTTGGTCAGGACCAGGCGCGTCAGGCTGTCGAGGTCGTCCGGCTTGAGAAGCTCCTTGATCTTGTCCTCTGTCTGCTCCTCAACCCAGGCGTTGATCGTTCGACGGGCCGGCTCCCTGGCACCGACGAAGTCCACCTCGTGGAGCCCCGCGCCGTAATGTCTTCTCGTGACGCTTAGGAACTCCTCCAGAAAGGCGCGCCCCTTCTGGCCCCACAGGGCATTGGCGAGATGGAGCCGGTAGCCCGGTTCGTCCTCCTTGGCCGCGTCGGGGGCAAGCAGCGCCCCGAAGGCCGGATGCAACCGATCCTGACCGAGCGAGAAGTGCAGGACTTGGGCCATTTGCCGCTCCGTCTGACCGCGAGCACCGGCGTACGTCATGGCAAGGGCCGTCGAGATGCTGTACGGTGAGAAGATCAGGTTACCGTCTTCTTTCTTCAGTCTGGCGTGGAGGTCCAAAGCAAACGCGCTGTTCCCCTTGACCACGGTCTCCATGTCGGCCTCCGTCGGCCCGGCGGAAGCGACGCCGGGCCCACTCCACGGCAACCCGCCGAGAAGCGCCCAGCAACCAACCAAGCCCGTCCATATCATTTGTTTGTCCTTCATCGTGCACCTCGTCTGTAAGCAACAACCTGACCATCCCGGCCCGTGCTTCGCGCCCATGAACGGCCACCGGTACTTGAGACGCCAGATCCGGCCTTGGGTTCCCGAAGCAGTGGCAACATCGTACCAGTTGTACCATCACGGCTGTTCATGCGTGTCGTTACCGGATGGTGCCGCCGTCGGCTTGCCCGCCGGTGGCCACGTGCTTAGCGTTCAAACGGGGTGGCACGGGTAACGAACGACACGCCCCACGGGGGCGGGTCGTTCATTACCCGTGAGAACAAGCCGGAATGGATGCCCACGCGTAGGCTCCGCCGCCGCTGGCGGCTCCGCTTGCCCATGCCATCCCGCCAAACACGTACGCAGGCAAGCTGCCCGTGGCGCCCCACGATAGTCATCGGACCTCTGCAACGCGGTACCGCCTGACGGCTGTCCACGCTTCACTCCTTGCCCTCCCCCGTGGCTCGGCTCCGCACGAGGTCGAGCATCTCCCGCTCCAGCCCCCGGTCTCGCGGCATGGGCGTCCAGACCTGATCCTGCCGAGGACTGACGCCCGCGGCGTGGTCGATCGGCGTCTGGCTGGGCACGTCGCCGAATTCCTCATTGCTGCGGAACACGCGATGGTCCTCGGTGTCCAGCCGCTCCACCCTGACCCGACACTTCACCAGGCTTCCGGCCCCGTGCTCGCGGACTAGCAACGTCGCCGTGCGGCGCATGCGATTCTGGTAGCCGATCGCACCATCGCGGATTCGTCCGGTACCCCCTTTTTGGTCGAATTCCTCCGCGGTGCTGCGGATCACGCCGTCAGCCTGCAGGACTTCGGCGACCGGGAACCACTGCCGCATCGCGTAGACGGAGGCATCAAACGCGGCGTCCCGTGTCACGGTGGGCAGTCGGATCGACTGCCATCCCGTTTCCCGGCCACCGCCTTCCCCCGAGGCCTCCAAGTCCGAGCAGCCGCCCACACCGGCCAGGACGACCGCCAACCCCAACGCGGCGGCACGCCAGACCGTGCGGCTGCCCATCGCCGGCAAAGACGCTACGCATCTCATTGATCGACTCCCTGCAATGTGACAAGACCCCCCCACGGCGCGACGCAGCCTAACCCTGGACCGCACAACAGTCAACGAACCTCCATCGCAACTTGTCCAACCGGGTGGACGTCAGGAGGGTCCTTGACGCTTCCGGTGGCATTCGATTCTGCGCGCCACGGGCGGCGTGGGTGCCACTGGCGGCTTGTCCGCCAGTGCAGGCTCTCCGCTATGCGCATGGGGCATACACACTGGCAGGCAAGCTGCCAGTGGCACCCGCCTAAACTGTCACGGACCCACGTCAGGATGGCACGCATCGGGATCGCAGCCAATGAACGCCGAATATGTTAGACTCGTAACCCGCAATGGCCTTTCTCGATGAGAAATACCTCGACTTGATCTCCGGCCGGAGCCGAGGCCTGTCCGCTGACTTGGCCCGCGGTGCGTTGCGGTTGCTGTCGATTCCATACTGGTGCGTCGTCGCCGCCCGCAATGCATTCTACGACCTCATCAAGCGCAGCGCCCACAGGATTCCGCGGCGTGTCATCTCCGTGGGCAACCTCACCGTCGGCGGCACCGGTAAGACGCCCGTCGCCGCACACATCGCCAACCTCCTGCTGGCGCGCGATCGAAGGCTGGCGATCATCCTGCGGGGCTACAAAGGCCACGTCATTCAGTTCGACGACGAACAACGCGACCAGGCCGTCTCCATCTGGCGAAAGGAGAGCGACGAGGCCATGGTCCTGAAACGCCTGTGCCCGCGCGCAACGGTGTTGATCAATCCCGACCGCGTCGCCGCGGCCCGGCGGGCGATGGCAAAAGGGGCCGAGGTGATCGTGTTGGACGACGGGTTCCAACATCGACGAATCGCCCGCGACATCGACATCGTCCTCGTGGACGCCACCGCGCCGTTTGGCTACGGCCACCTGCTGCCGCGCGGCCTGCTCAGAGAGCCCACGCGATCGTTGCGGCGCGCCAACCTGATCATCCTGACACGCAGCGATCAGATCGACGCCACGAACCGGGATCTACTTCTCCGCAGGCTCCGACGGGTCTCCAATGGGAGGCCCGTGATCCAGGCGGCCCACCGCATTGTCGGCTTCACGGATGTCAAGGGCGGCGAAGTGACGGTCGACGACCCGTCTGTGATGCAGGCGGTCATCTTCGCGGGCATCGCCAGTTTCGAGAGCTTCCGGCAGTCCGTGGAGGCCATCGGTGTCCGCGTCCTGGCGGCCTATCGGTATCCAGATCATCACGACTACACCAGGGAGGAAATCGCTGCCTTGGCAGACGTGGCGACGAACCTGGAGGCCAATGTCATGCTCACCACGGAGAAGGACGCGGTGAAGCTGGTCGGACGATGGCCCGAAGAGGGTTGCCGCCTGCTGGTCCTCAGGCTGGACATCGAGTTCGACGGCGAGGGTGATAGAGTACTCACCGATGCCATCGACACGCTGCTTGCGGGTCGTTGATCTACGAAGATGCGCTGTTGATCGGAGGTTGGAGAAGCAATCGCACTTGTTGCTTCGCCGTGGCCGCGCATCGCACATCCTGGTGCAGGTGCGCCAGGCTGAGCGTGCCGATCACCAAGCTGCTGACACTGCTGTTGCTCAACGTATGTTCGATCGCGGCCTGGGGATCGAGCCGCCCCGATGCCAGTCCCTTCTTGATGACGACGCCCACTCCTTGCTGAGCCGCCTCCTGCATCACGGCAGCGTGCGAGCTGTCGTCGATGTGATATTCCACCATGAGAACGTCGGCCCACGCCAGTGCCAGACGGGAACCCTCCACGGTCTTCCCGGAAAACCCGATCGCTCGCACCAGCCCATCGTCTCGCAAGGCTTGCAAGGCACCGACCACGTCGGTCTCCTTCAGGACTACCACATCATCGGCGTGCGCGTGGATGAAGACAATGTCAAGGACATCCGTGTGCAAACGTCGCAGGCTCCGTGTGACGCTTTCCTGAACGGCGCGGGCAGAGAAATCGTAGGCCGAGCGACCGTCCACGAACGTCTCACCGACCTTGGTGCTCAGGACGTATTCCCCTCGGCGATGTGAGATGGCCTTGCCGATCCGCTCCTCACTCAAGCCGTATGCAGGGGCCGTATCGATGTAGTGGACACCCGCGTCCAGGACACCGTTCAGCAGCCGTTCGGATTCCTGCTCGTCCGGCAACGAGTAGCCGCTTCGGTACTTGATGCCTGTGTTCCGTCCGATCTTGAATGCACCAAACCCAATCGGCGTCACTTGCAGGCCTGTTTTGCCTAAATGTCGACGATCCACGTTCGTTCGATCTCCCAGGGTGGCTGGGCCGTTGCCGGCTGAGGCCAATCAGCGATGGGTCCACCCTTTGCCGGGTCGATCCCACGCGGCGGGTCAAGAAGTCCGCAAACGCGCTCGGCGAGCCGGGGAGCCAGCGCCAGCTTGGTGGGCCACGCGGTCACCACGTTGCCATCCCTATACGCCTGCACATTGCTGGGACGCTTCCCGCCCGGCATAGCCCCTTCCGCGCGGTCGATGCGATACGTGGCCCACTCCAGTCCCCCGAAATCCACGCCGGGGAGCACCGTCTCCAATTCACGACGGGCGAAGGCCGCCAACTGATGCTCGTCCTTTGTCACGCCGTCCTCAGCCACCTGTCCGCCCACTTGCCATACGATACGGCCGCTCGAGTCTCGCGCCGTGGTGATCGTTACACGCGTCGCCGCCGCGTCCGTGCAATGGCCGTTCAAAACCGGCAGGGCGCCACGCACCATGACCATGTGGAGCGGCCTGCGCTGCATGGCCTCCGCAGACAAGCCGACTCGCCGGCGCAACGCCGCGTTGCCTTCACCCGCGGTGAACACGACGGCCCGAGGTCGCAGCTCGATCGACCCATCGGCATCAGGATGACGCAAACGAATCACCTTCACCAGATGCGGTTCAACGAGCACGAATTCGAGTCCGCGCTCGCTGTCGATCCGGAGAACCCGCTCGCGATGCCAGTTGGCGAGGCAGTGAATCAGGCTGACGGGGTCGATGACCTGCTCGTCCAGCCGATGGACATCCCCCGGACAACCACGCAAGGGCACGGGCCAGTCATGGCGGTCCAGCTTGGTCGGCTTCACGCGAAGCCCGAGCCGGGCCCCAACCATCCCCAGCCGCGACCGCAGCGCCTTCGTCCGCCACAGGTGGCAGAAGTCGGCGACCACGCGTGTACCGCCCAGGTCCGGCCGGCGTCTGCCCCTCAAACACTCACGCCAGACCATCGGCATTTCGCATATATCCTCGGCCGACGGTGTCAGCAAACCATCCAACGTGTACTTCAGTCCGCCGTGAATGATGCCTTGCGACGAGACCGTCTGCCCGTCGCCCAACCGTCCGGCCTCCAGCACCAACGCCGTGTATCCACGCTCTGCCAGCGCATCGACCAACCAAAGCCCGGCGCAACCGCCGCCGAAGATCACCACATCCAGTTCCATCGTCCTCACGACACCGCCTGCCCGCCAGTCTAATCCGATCATCCCGCGTTGTCAGCAGACGAGGGCCGTCTGATCGAGGATCGGGTGTGTGTGACGATGGTAGGTGGATTATTGGGTAGCCAGATCAAGAGCCCCCGGCCTTGGCCGGGGCGTAGCGGTCCATGACGTTTCCGGTGGTATTCGATTCTTGTCGCTACGGCCGGCTTGTCCGCCCGTGCGGCCTCTCTGGTGGGCGTATACGGCATCCGCACTGGCACACACTGGCAGACAAGCTGCCAGTGGCACCCGCCCAAACTGCCACGCACCCGGGGCGTAGCGTGAAAAACGAGCAATGCAGTGCGATTGCACTTGGCGGGGTGGCATGGATTAGCGAAGCCGCCAGCGGCGGCGGAGCTTACCCGTGGACATCTACCCTGGGCCACGCTGCTATGAAAATATGCTGCTCATGCGGCTCCGGTGAGGGCCACGTTGTATCCGAGTCTCTCCAGCCGGCGTACGAGGCGTTTGGTCATGAGCTCTCTGGCACGATCGTCGAAGTACATCGGTCCAAGGTCCTTATATTGGGTCCCGCGGGCGATCAGGGTGTGACAGCGGACAAACAGACTATGGGCCACCGCGACGGCCGCCTTCTTGGGGCCGCGACGCGTGCGGATACGCCGAAAGTGAGCCTGCAGGTAGGTTCCATTGGTGCGCTGCGCGGACCAGGCCGCCTGAACGAAAGCCTGTTTGATCCAGCGATTGCCAGGCCGCGGCCGGCAACGCCGCATCGGCAACGGGGACTTGCTCGGCATGGGGCTGGTCCCATGTCGTCAACCGCGGCGCTCCGCAAAGAGCGAAATGAAAACATAGATGCTTCCCTTGACATGGTTAGCGTGGATGGGGATAATGGCATCTTGTGTCGGGGTGTGTGGCGCTGCTCTGCGAGCAGTGCGTTTAGACTCCACGCCTGAGCGATTGGATCAACGCCGGTCGCGGTGGGACCGGGACCGGTTTGGCGAGCCAACATGCGAGAGAAGGGCCAGGAAGGGCCCGCGAGAGGAGGTGACGATCGAGAACCGTGCAGGAGGCGGAGAGGGGAGACGTGTGCGCGCGTGCCCCGTCCTTCCCGAACGCGGGCGGAGCATGTGCGGCGCCCCGGGAGCAGTCCTCTCGGTGTGTTGCCGAGGGCATGTGGAAGACTGTTTATGAACGGAGATCAAAACGATGAACAAAACTGTGGTGAATTACTTGAAGGCGGTGGTTACTCTGCTTGTGTTGCCCGTCATACTGGGAGTAGATTGTCCTGGTGAGGAGAATACGAAACTGGCCGAGGAGTGTGCGCACCCGAAGGCAAGCACCATCTGCACCGCCGTCTGCAAGACCAAGAAGGCCTGTTTCTCGTGCTGTAAGGCTCATCCGGCGAATTGGCCAAACGGTAAGCA
>JAFGQA010000186.1 GCA_016935885.1 Phycisphaerae bacterium
TCGGAGAACGCATGTACACCCACGAGAATCCTCGGTTTTGGGGAGGAAACCGTGTTTCTGGCCTCCGGAACCCGCTAATCAATTACGGCCAACGATGCCGTGTGCGTATCGAAGAGGCCTCGGGTTGTGGCTTGCTCCCTGACGCGATTGAGTTTGCTGACACCATGCACCTCTTCATGCGGAGCCACGCGGATCGAACCTCGGTCCGATTCATTCGCTCCTGCTGATCATGTATTCGTGTGTGGAATGCGGCTGGATTCAGTGCCCGGGATTCTTTTGATTAACGAGGGCGAAGAGGAGTTCGTTCATCCAGACGGCCAAGCCAAAACTGGCAAGCCGTCCACTTCGCGGAGGGGCAGTCTGAGCCGATCCTTGATTCGGTCGGGGCAGGATTGAGGCGCGCGGGCTTGACCCGGTTGGTCGAGGCCGGCTTACCTCAGTAGCGATAGCCTGCGAGCCTGGTGAATCAGGCGGAGGCCTCGCCATGCGCGGTGGTTCAGAACGCACTCGTTAGGCAGATGTGAGCACTTTTGTGCAGTGCGCTGGGATGTACGAGACAGATGTCGACCCACCGACGGCGAAATGTCTCAACATGGGCGCAAGAAAGAAGCCTGTGCCGTCGCATCAAGCCGGCTTCGGATACACAAGATGTGAATAGCTGCTCTGTGGTTCCGCTTCCGTCGGCACGAGTTGTCGGTGCTCTTGTCCTTCGGCGCGAATGTAGCCGTCCTCAATGAGCTCACCAATCAACCGATCGAAGCTCTTGATCCACGAGTAATAGCCTGCTTGGTTGTCCTTGACATCCCAATCGACTTCTTCGCGCTCGTGGCCCGTGATAGCCCGGAAGACAGCTCTCTCCAGCGCGTCCGGCGTGGTTGGGCCCAGGCGCCGGCTCTGCTTGACCATCTCCGATTTGACCAGCGCGGTTGTGTCGTTCACGATCAAACCTTCATTCAGCATAGTTCAGGCCTCCTGCATTGTTCGGTCTAAGTTGCTGGACTATAGGGGTGTCGGTCTTGAACGGCCAAAACCGCCGCCGTCACGACAGGATGTTTCGATCTGGTTAGCAGGAGGTGCGCCCGCGCTTGATGCGGGCAGCACCTCCTGCGATCACGGCATGGGAAAGCCTAATCGTTCTGCGGGTTCTCCGACTCGTTGACGCAGAGCATCTTGAGCTGATCCTCGCTCGGGCTTTCGAGCCTCGACAGGGCATCGGTCGGGCAAAGGTAGGTGGTGCCCGATTCGGCCTTGATCCACTTCACGCCGATCGTCTTCTTGAACTCTTTGGTTGAATCGCAAGTGGTCATCTTTGTTTTCTCCTTTTCTGATGTTCCTCAGAAGTTCCGAACTCGATTCCATGAACCTCTCGGGGCGGCGTGCCCTTGTGAGATTCTCCTTCAAGCTACATGCTTGCCTATGTCGTTCTTGTCTGGTTCGGAAGACGCGATGTCAGCACGAACCAAGTCCATATTCAGCGAGACTGCCTGCAAGATGATGCCCTCAAGGGCCTCCTCGTCGAAGTTCCCCGGCTGGTTCAGCAGCAGCACGCCGTCGCGGTACACGAGCAGGGACGGTATGTATTGCACGCTAAGCGAGGCAACGAGGTCTGGTTCCGCCCCCGTATCGAGCTTCCCAAACACGTGCTCAGGATGTCTCAGGGCCACCTTCTCGTAGATCGGGGAGAAAGCCTTGCAGGCCCCGCACCACTCGGCCCAGCAATCCACGATCACGATGCCATCACCCGATACGGTCCGGTCGAAGTTGTCTGTTGTGAGCTTCAACGTTGCCATGGCCTGGCCTCTCAGTTCCAATCCCGGTTCTCTTCCAGCAAGCTTCAACTCGTCGTCGTCTGCACGTCATTCCACGGATGCCTTCGCTCCCAGAGTTCGCCTTGCCACGTTTCTTCCGTCCCTCTCCTCCATCACTAATCCATACGCTTGCTCGGCCGGCCTGGATTCAGCGGGAGAAAGAAAATCTTGCTGTAGCGAGTGAGGGTACCCGGAGCCGTTACTCGGAGCTGGCGCCCTGTAGTACCCGCACCAACCGTTCGGGGTCATAGCCAGCCTCAGGAAGTCGCGCAAGGATGCTTTCGTAGAGTTCCTCATCCATCTGGGGGGTTCGACTCAGAATCCACAGAAAACTTCTGCTTGGCTCACCGACCACCGCGTACTCATAATCCTCACCGAGTTCGATGATCCAGTAGTCGCCCTCGAACGGCCAAAAGAACGTGACCTTGAGCTTGGCATTGTCGGTGGCGTCGACGACGCGAGCAGACCCTCGGATCTCCCGCGACGGCCCGTCAAGGGATGATTCGAAGCAGGTGTTACTAATCCGAGCACATGATATTGGACTTTTCGGAATCATGTGATATACTGTATGTATGCAGACTATGGATACACGCCGACTGTCGCCTGATGCGCAGGAGCACGTGCGGCGCCGTGTTGTGGCCGCTGTCCGCGGTGGCATGAGAAAAGGCGAGGCGGCGCGCGCCTTCGGTGTTTCGCGGACGTCGATCGATGCGTGGTTGGTGAAGGTCGAGCGCGGCGGCATTCGGACGCTCAAGTCCAAGCCGCGCGGCCGGCCCCGACGATCGCGACTGGCCGGGTGGCAGGCGGGGAATGTGGTTCGCCTGATCGAGGGCGGCTGTCCGGATTAACTTCGACTGCCGTTCGCATTGTGGACGCGCGAAGCGGTTCAGCAGTTGCTGGCCAATCGGTTTGATGTTTGTGTTTCGGTCTGGACTGTGGGGCGGTATCTGGCGAACTGGGGACTCACGCCGCAAAAGCCGCTTCGCCGCGCGTATGAACAGAATCCCGCGGCAGTGGAGCGTTGGCTGAAGGAGGAATACCCGGCGATTCGCTCGGCGGCAAGGCGCGAAAAGGCCGAGATTCACTGGGCCGCTGAGATGGGCATGCGGAGCGATCATCAGACCGGCCGCAGTTACGGTCGTCGTGGTCGCACGCCGGTGATCCCCGGCACGGGCCGCCGCTTCAGTTGCAATATGATGTCCACGGTGACCAACCGCGGGCGACTGACATTCATGGTCTTCAAAGAGCGGTTCACGGGGCCGGTATGCATTCGCTTTCTCCGACGGCTCATACGACACAGTGGGCGCAAGGTGTTTGTGATTTGGGATGGTCACCCCGTGCACCGATCTGCGGCAGTGCGGCACTGGCTTGATGCCAACCGTCGCCGCATTCGGATGTTCCTCCTTCCGGGCTACAGTCCGGAGCTGAATCCCGATGAGTATTTGAACAACGATGTGAAGTCCAATGCGGTCGGTCGCCAACGTCCGGCAGACCAGTCGGAAATGATCACCCAGGTCCGCTCGTATCTCCGGCAGACGCAAGGCCGTCCCGAAATCGTTCGCAACTACTTCAACCATGAAGACGTCGCCTATGCGGCTGCATGAACTGCAATGTGTTCAACATTTATTGCCCGGAGTAATAACCACCTCAATGCGGCCGTCGTCTAGCGGCGTGTAATCCGCCGTGACACCGACGCACCCTCCCTCAAACGAATTCGGATAGCGGGCGATCTCGTACCACCTGCCCGCGTAACGCCCCAGGTTGACCTCCTCGACCACTTCAAGGGGCGGATAAACCGTGCCGCAACCGCTGGCGATACCCAATGCAAACACGGCTGCACCCACCCTTCTTGTTATGAGGACATCTAACCAATTCATGTCTGTCTCCAAAGCTACGAGGTTTCATTATCAAGCCACTTACTGAGCTGTTCGCATGCCGGCAGCGATTGGATTCAGGAATCTCAAGCCAGTCGGCCGAGTAGTCTCGGTTTCGCAGGAATCCACAGGGAAGTCTCGAGCGAATGACACAGTGGAGGTACCTCGTGCGCCTAAGGTCCAGACAGTCGTCGGTTTTCCGGCTTGGCGGTCAAGCAGGTGTTCAGTTGCACAGCAGACCCAAAACGGCGATGCTTACGGCTGTACTCAGCATCCGGGCTCCATCCGGAGCCCTCGCTGACAGGTCAGTGGCCTCGGAGTGCATGGCGTTGGCAGATACCCCAGATCAACACGGTCAGAAGTGCCTGCTCCAGCGCGTTGGCGAAGGTGATACACGGGCAGTTGCCGAGTGCATCGACCGATTCGGTGGACTGGTGTGGTCGCTGGCCCGGAAGCTGATCGGGAACCCGGCGGAGGCCGAGGACGCGGTGCAGGAGGTATCCATCGCGCTCTGGAAGGATGCCTCCCGCTTCGATCCGTCTGTCGCATCCGAAATCACCTTCGTCACCATGATCGCGCGGCGCCGGTTAATAGACCGTTGGAGGAAGATTGGCCGCCGCCCCAATGGTGACGCTACGGACGTGGATGTCGTGCCGATTCAGGCGGAGGAAGACGAGCATAGCCAGGTCGAGCTGGCCGAGGAGGCGGCGCGTGCAACGGAGACAATCAACTTGCTCCGCCCAAAGCAGCGGGAAGTGCTCAACTTGGCCGTGTGTGAGGGATGGTCGCACCAGCTCATCGCCGACCGCCTGTGCATGCCGCTTGGCACGGTGAAGACGCACGTTCGGCGTGGGCTCGTGCGCGTGCGGGAGCTGCTTCAGGCAGAATCCGGCGCTGGGGCTGAGGAGGCAGCATCGTGAGCAAATGCGACTCGCATGACGACAACCGGATGCTGCAGCTCCTTGCTGACCGCGCGACTGAGGGCTTAGGAGAAATGGACGCCGCAGCGCTAGACGAGTGGCTTGCAATGAAACCGGACATTGACCCTGACGAGTTTGAAAGGGCAGCAGCGGTTGTTGCCTTGATCGGGACGTCGCAGCGCGAAGAGTCCTTGCCCTCCTCGCTGCGTGGCAAACTCCTCTCTGATGCGGGGATGATCTTCGGATGGAGTAACTGAAACTCGTGCACTGCAGTGCGCGGCGGGATCAGATTGTGCGTTTCTACGAGAATCGGTGTCAGATGCGCACGTGTAAGGAACACCGTGATGGACAAGACAGCCAAGCAAACAGGCCGGATTGTCGAATCGACTGCTGCGGCCGTGGCGAACTGGAGCGTGAATCGGCTAGCCGAACTCGATCCCGGCCTGGAGAAGAGGTATGGTGCGAGGTGGCGCGAGGAATGGGTCGGCCATGTTGCATCGCAGATGCGGTTCCTGGCCCAGGCAATTGCCGTCAGGCGTTCGAAGTTGTTTGCGGATTCGGCCCAGTGGACACAGGCTGCGTTTCGCGCACGCGGCACGGACGACTCGGATCTGGTCGGCAGCCTGCGCTGCATGCGCGAAGTGATTGAGGCCGAGTTACCCGAGGAAGTTGCCGGCATCGCATCAGAGTACGTTGGACAGGCCATTGAACGGGTCGAAGCGGCACAGCCCATCCTGACCGGACCCACCGTTCTGGAGGGCCCACACCGGCGACTGGTCTTGCAGTACCTGGAGGCAGTCCTGGCCGGCCATCGAGCGGAAGCAGAGGAGGTTATTCTATCCGCGGTCGACACCGGTGTGGCAGTGCGCGACGTCTACAAACATGTGCTACAGCCAGCTCAGATCGAACTCGGACGGATGTGGCATGCGGGTGAGATCACCGTGGCGGACGAGCATTTCGCAAGCGCGATCACCCAGGCGATCATGTCCATCCTGCGCTCTCGTTTCCCCGAACGAAAGAAAAACGGGAAGCTTGTCGTAGCGGCGGCCGTCGGGGGCGAACTGCACGAGATTGGCGTTAGAATGGTGGCCGACTTCTTCGAGATGGATGGCTGGGACGTCATTTATCTCGGTGCCAACACCCCCTCGACCGACATTGTCAGCGTGATTCGCGAGCGCCACGCAGACCTGCTTGCGGCATCCGCCAGTACGCTGCTACACGTGAGTGCTGTCGGGGAACTGATCGAACAGGTTCGAGAGGACGAAGGCTGTGCCAGAACGAGAGTGCTTGTGGGCGGCCCACCGTTTCGGTCTGTGCCGGATCTCTGGTCGGAGCTTGGCGCAGACGGCAGCGCCATGTCTGCCCCAGAGGCCGTCAAGCTCGGGAATGCTCTTGTAGGTGATGGCAGCTGAGTCCGGAGGCGCTAGTGCATTCTATCGGCGCGGATCGAGATCAAGCCTGCCAGCGGTTCTGTGAGCCGGCTTGGAGCCCGATCGGCAATGAGTTCAGTCCGAACTGCGGCCGCACCAGATCTCCAGGCCGTCGTACGGATTCGCCGTGCCGACGTAGAACCGCCCGTCTGCCGAGACCATCGTGCGGAAGCCGTAGTTCCCCACATCGCCCAGGCCGTCGAGCGTCACCGGGTGCCAGGTGACCCCGTCCTGCGTTTTGTACAGTTCGGCTGGGATCTGCAGGTGCGCCTGCAGCAAGTCATCCGAGAGAAGTACCACGGCGAACTGCTCGTCGGGCAGGCTGAGATTATCCCAACGGGCGACGCTGAGGTGCCCTGGCTGGTCTCCGCGCCGACGATGCGCGTGCCGATGCACGTCAAGGCCACGATCAACGCCTACCTGGCGATGAGGGCGATTCTGCTGGCCGCATTGCACCACTCGGTTGAGCCGGCGATTGACACTGTCGCGGTACCAGGTCTCGGCACAGGCGTCGGGGACTTGCGGCACGACATTGCCGCCCGACAGATGTGGACTGCGTACCAGGAGGTGATCCTTGGCCTGGCCCGTTTTCCGCAAGACCTTGGGCAGGCGGTGGACGCGCACCTGAAACTGAACCCGCTTGGAATGCTCTTTGAGTGAGCAGAAACACGATCGAGTTATCACGAAAGCGAGAGCATGATGGCGCGCTAATCCGGAAACTTGTACTCGTTGGTATCGGTGTCGGCAAACAATAGGGCGCCGTCAGAGGAAAAAAGCAGTGGCAGACAAGGTGCATGATGCAGCGAAAGATCATCATCGGAGACATACACGGCTGCTACGACGAGCTGCGTGACCTTCTCGATGTCATTTCGCCCACACGCGACGACAAGATCATCGCCATCGGCGACCTTGTCGACCGTGGGCCGGACAGCGAGAAGGTGCTGGATGGCGATTGCGCTGGGGCAACAGCTTGGGTGGCCGATTAGAAGAGTGCTGTTCAGCTGTTGAAGTGAGCGAGGATCTAGATCATGAATGGGAAGGCAGCCATCGCTGTCATCGGTGATACGCATGGCCACCTGCAGTTGGCCCTGTGCGTGGCTGCGCGCTGGCAGCACGAACTCGGCATCTCATTCGAGGCAGTTCTGCTCTGTGGAGACGTCGGCACCTTCACGGGTGATTCGCAGCTTGACAGCACGACGCGCAGGCATGGAAAGGCGAATCCCTGCGAACTTGAGTTCCTGACGCAGTGGTCGGCTGTGCCGCAGGCACCATGGCTGAGCCGTATTTTCCTGGCCGAGGACGAAGACGGTTTGGGATTGACGTGCCCGGTCATCATGGTGCATGGCAATCATGAAGGCTTCGAACATCTGGCGAAGATCTCGCCGGCCGTCTTTCCAGACCAGCCTGTTTCTACGAGGGCCCTGCCAAGCGTTGATACGGATGCACACATTCGATTCCTACCTTCGGGTTGGCGCGTGCGGCTGGTTTCGGGATGCGTGATCGCCGGCATCGGCGGGATCGAACTTGGGCAGAGATATGCGAATTACCATGACATGGCCTACGTCGATCACGAAGCCATGTTGACCTTGCTTGACAAGCAGGTCGACGTGCTCATGACGCACCAAGGACCGAGTGGCATTCAGGGTCAAAAGGGATCGGAGAATCTCCAGGTTCTGCTCGACCATGAAGTCGCCCGCGTCTGGTGTCACGGGCATTCCATCGAGCACCCGGAGGTGGTCTCGGCGGGACCGCGAGGTCGAACGAAAGTAGTGCCGCTTGGAGGCATCGCCTTTTCGAGCAAGGGACCGAATCCTGGCGAACCGGGCGAGAACGGCTGGTGCATACTCACGGCCGACGGCACGGACATCCGCGTGAAGAAGCAGGCCCCGCCATTCCTGCGCGAATTCAGGCGACATCGCTGGACGCCGACGCCAGACGGTCTGCTGATCGCCCCGCCGCTGTCCGCGGCTGCGCGGCAAGGTGAAGGCGCTGCCAGGTCGCGGCGAGCCCCTGCATCTGTGGATGCATAAGAGCGATAGGAGGAATCGATACGTAGATCGCCGAGGATGCGGGACTGCGTGAGGAAAAAACTGCGAGGGTAGGCGTGCGCGCGGCGAGCACGGCATTCGTTCACTAGAGAGGCATAAGCGAATGGCGGAGACTGTGCATTGCACGGCGGGCAGATAGAGTCAGGTTGAGTAAAGGTCGCGACAAGCAGGACACAGACCGATGGGCAATGACAAGCAAAAACTCCCCCGAGAGGATCTCATCAAGACCCTCATCCAACGGATGGGGGATCCCGATTCCTGCACCCGGTGGGAGACGGCTATGGCTATCGGCAAGCTTGGCCCTGAAGCAGCAGAAGCCGTGCCTGCCCTCATCGAAGCAACAAGGGATACCGACCTTGATGTGTGTTACGAGGCGGTGGATGCCTTGGGCAGGATCGGGCCAGCTGCAGGTGAAGCGATTCCGGTTCTCCTCAACATGTTGGATCCGAGTGTCTTCGACGAACCAGGTCAATGTGAAGCGCAGATGTGGTATGCTGCTACGATATGTGACTACGCGGCGTGGGCGCTCTCGGACATGGGAGCTGAAGCGGCGCGCGGTCTTGCTGATATTCTGAGGCAGTCGGGCGATTCCAGGGGTAGCTTCGCGGCAACAGCCCTGGAGAACATGGATTCGGGCGCGAGGAGCGTCGTCCACGTCCTGATCGAACTCTTGAGCAGTGAGTGCAGCCGTGTGCGTCTTTGTGCGGTCCACATCCTGAGTGCAATCGGCCCCGGAAGCGCGGAGGCCGTACCGACCCTTATGGCTACTTTGAGTGACGCCGATGACGATGTCCGCGCGAGCGCCGCCATCGCTCTGGGAAACATTGGTCCTGACGCCAGGCAAGCCGTGCCCGCATTGGCGGAGGCGCTCATGCTCGGCCCTGATCCCGTTCAGCACTGCGCGGCCCACGCGTTGAGCCAAATCGGGTGTGACACGGTGACGCTGACAACCGCGTTTGATGAGGCTCCCCGGGAATGTAGCAGCGTCCGGGCGAGTCTCGCACATGCGTTGCGTGGGGGTGGCCGCGAGGCCATCTCTACATTGATGAAAGCTCTCCAGGACGACCACGGCCGCGTACGCCGGGCCGCGGCTGAGAGCTTGGGTGTCATTGGGTTGGCGACGGGGGGCTGCGTCTCGGCGCTCTGCACGGCTCTGGGAGACGAGGACGTCGGCGTACGTCGCAATGCCATCCGCGCCTTGTGGAGAATTCGCCCGCAGACAGAAAGTGGAGTTTCGGCGATTGTTGTCGCCCTTGCTGACCAAGATTCGGAAGTCCGTTGGCATGCAGCGCGAGGGCTGGCGGAATTGGGACCATCGGCGATCCCGGCGCTGACCAAAGCGCTGGATCAGGACAACGCGAAGCTCCGGAAGATGGCAGCCATGACCTTGAACAAGATCAAGAGGGCAGTGTCGCGCTGAGCGGGGATTGCGAGGCGAATCCTATGAGTTCCTGATGACATCTCTTAGGAGAGTTTATCCGGTGAATGACAAGGAGACGGCGACGAGGATCTCCCTTACCTGAAGCGGTGAAAGCAGTCTCTTGAGCAGATAGCAGGAGGCCAAGTTGATGCCCCTGAGAGAATACATCCTCATCAAGGAATCGGTGCCTGTTGGCTTCGCCATCCTGGCAGCTGCCCACGCCTCACTGGCGGCGTACCTGAAGTTCAAGGACTCAGCCGAGGTTGCCGAGTGGCTTTCTGGCCCGTTCTACAAGGTAGTCTGCAAGGTCAGTGACGAGGAGTTCGAGAAGGCGAAGGAAGTGCCGGATCATGTTGTGCTGACCGAGTCGGCGCTGGATGGCCGGGAGGTCGCCATTGCGTTCAAGCCGCGGGCGGAGTGGCCCAGGATGTTCAAGTACTTCCGGCTGTATCGATGAGTCGGTGGCGGCCCCGGGCGTCATCGCGCCTCCGCATCAGGGAAGACGGAGAGGACAAGCGGCGTATCACTTGCCTATGGGCGGAAATCCGGAACCTCATCTCGGCCAGCCTCCCCCACAAGCTGCTCGATGTGCTGGCGCTCCGCATCGCTGGCCACATACGAGACAGCTACCCACACAGCGTACGCCGTGGCCGCTCCGATTGCCGCCCAACTGTGGTACAAGGAGTGCTCGTGAATCTCCTCAACGGTCACCGAGTACTCAGAATGACCTGCGCGTTCCAAAGCGTATGCCACTCCTGTTTCCACGGCGCCCTTCAATTCATCGCCTGCTTCTGCACAAAGGCGTTCGGTCACGTCTCCGGCGAATAGAAACGGTCTAGCGAAACCCACGGATGAATCGTTGGAATCGCCGTCCACGACTACCTTGACCCGGGCCCATCTCCCCACATGCCGGCTGAATAGCTTCCTGAATGTTCCTTCGCCGCGTAGCATGGATCGCGCCTGTTGCGCCCCCCATCTCGATTCAAAACCTCGATTCCGAATTGTAGCCGGCTGACCGAGCTCGGCTCAAGCTCAAGCGACAGAAGCCCGTTGAGGGGTACCCCCGTCATTGCGGGAATCAGGAGGCGAATCGCGACGCGTTCACGCTGCACATCACCGTTCTTTTCATATATCGCCCTGGCCAACACCCTCCTGGATCGGTACGTTGGATCGCCTTCAAGGCCAGTTGGCGGTTCGCTTTTTTCTGGGCGAACCGCCGACAGGGCATTCGTGTCGGGAGAATGGAGAAAACCTCGCGTTATGGGGTCTTCCCCAGGAACTTTTTCCGGCAGTGAGCGCCCTACCTTGTATGAGAGCTTCGTCGGCTGGGGCGATCAACTGCACGGCGTTTGAAAGGCGGAAGAATCCCCAAAGGCACAGCCGCCAAGTAGCGGCCCGCTGCAAAGGAGGCAGCAGCGATGGTAGAAGCAATCTCAAGACTCAGCTTGGCGGTGAGCGGGACACTGATCCTATGTGCGGGCTCCGTCCATGCCCAACAGGACAATGACCGGCCGCCCGATGGCCTTTCCAAAAACCCCTACGCCTACGGACCCTCCGTGGTCGAACTTACGCCCGAGGCAGTGCAAGTCGCCGCAGGCAACACGCGGTTCGCCTTTGACCTGTACAAGCATCTCCGTCATCAGAACGGCAACCTCTTGTTCTCGCCTTACAGCATCTCCCAGGCCTTTGGCATGACGTATGCCGGCGCGCGCGGCCGGACGGAACAGCAGATGGCCGCCACTCTCCGTTTTCCACTGGATCAGAAGGAACTCCACCCTGCGTTCAAACTCCTGGCAAAAGACCTTCGGTCGCGAGGAGAATCCGGCGGGTCGCTGGAGGGCGTGGGCTTCAGGTTGCGCATCGCGAACACCTTGTGGGGCCAGCAGGGCATGGGTTTCCTGCCCGGTTTCCTCGGCGTCCTGGCGGGGAACTACGATGCTGGTATGCGGCTCGTCGACTTCCAGCGTAACTTCGAAGGCGCACGGGTGACCATCAATGACTGGGTCTGCAAGAGTACCGAGGGAAGAATCAAAGACCTGCTTGCACCCGGCGTTCTCAATCCCGGCACCCGGCTGGTATTGACCAACGCGATCTACTTCAAGGCTTCATGGCAGCAGCAGTTTCCAGAGGGGGCCACGCGCCCTGATGATTTCCACCTTCTCGATGGTACCAAGATTCGCGCGCCAATGATGTCACAGGAAACGCGTTTCGGTTATTCCGAGGGCAATGGCGTTCAGGCCGTCGAATTGGG
Organism: Phycisphaerae bacterium; assembly: GCA_016935885.1. The sequence goes on from JAFGQA010000186.1 coordinate 11,752, forward strand.
CTATGCCGGGGCACCGCTGTCGATGGTGGTCCTCCTTCCGAGGGCGGGACAATTCGAGAGGGTCGAGGCATCACTGGACGATGGAAGCGTCACGTCGATTCTGGGCAGTCTCAAGAGCACGAAGGTCCTGCTCACCATGCCGAAGTTCGAGTATGAATCGAGTTTCAGCCTGAGCCAAGCTCTCGTCAGGATGGGCATGAAGGATGCGTTTGACGCCGGCAAGGCGGATTTCTCGGGCATGACGGGTAAGCGAGATCTAAAGATCGACGATGCCCTCCATAAGGCCTTCATCCTGGTCGATGAGCGAGGAACGGAGGCCGCCGCCGCCACGTCAGTCGCAATCGGCCTCACATCCGTACGGAAGCCTGAGCCGCCCGTTGTCGTCAGGATTGACCGCCCGTTTATCTACCTGATTCGTGATAAGAAAGCAGGCACGATTCTCTTCATGGGCCGTGTGCTGAATCCGACTGGCTGAATCGGGGGGGGCGCGGGGAACGCAAGTCGGACATGCTCCACCGTCTGCCGACGCGGGGATTCATAGGCCCACCAAAACCCATCGTAGGTGATGGCGAAACACCATGGTCTGGGGATGCTCACTTGTACTGGTGAGAAAGAAACCTGCGCGACTGTTTCCCGCGTATCCGGCGTACTTGGAATCCCCGAACCAGAAGATACGATAAGGCAATGCGCTACGCCATTACCCGCGAGGTCAGCACCACGATCAGCCAATGCGAATTGACGCATCTGGAGCGGGAGCCAATCGATGTCGAGCGAGCCCGTGCGCAGCATGCAACTTATCGCAACGTGCTCTGTGAAGCGGGCTGGTCTGTGATTGAGCTGCCGGCACAGGAGGAGTGGCCGGACTCAGTGTTCGTGGAGGACACCGCGGTCGTCACGGACGAGATTGCGATCATCACTCGCCCCGGCGCTCCATCCCGGCGGCCGGAGGCGGCTGCGATGGCTGAGGTGCTGGGCCGATTTCGCAGCATCGAGCGTATCGAGGCGCCCGCGACGATCGATGGGGGAGACGTTTTACAGATCGGTCGACGCGTTTGGGTCGGTCTGACCTCGCGGACAAACGAGGCCGGCGTGGAAGCATTGCGCCGCATCCTGGTTCGATACGGTTATGAAGTCCGCGGGGTACAGGTGGGCGGCTGTTTGCACCTCAAGAGTGCGGCCACGGCGATCGGGCCGACTGGTGTCCTTTTCAACCCGACGTGGATCAGGCCGGCGACTTTCAACGGTCTCGAGATTGTTGAAATAGATCCGGATGAACCCCTTGCCGCGAATGTCCTGTGGCTGGACGACGTGACCGTCACGTCCCAAGCTCATCCGCGTACGCGGGAGCGGCTCGAGCAGCACGGCGTCGCGTGTCGCACGATCGATGTCTCCGAGCTTGCCAAGGCCGAGGCAGGCTTGACGTGTTGCAGCGTCCTTTTTGAAGAATGAGCAGCCGTGTCTTGCGTACTGGCGCGCGGTTTGTGGAGCAGAGTAGAGCTCGGAAAACGGATGAAAAGGGATTTCGATTGGTCACCTGCGGCGCCGATTCTGGAATTCCCGCCACGCAATTCCGCCGTTTGAGTCTTTCGGTCTCGGACACGAAAGCCATAAAGGGCGGACTTGCTCGAGGGATCTTCGCTGGAACCTCGGCGGTTCGTTTTTTTCCGGGCGAACCGCCAACAGAGCGGCTTGCCAGATCCGCGATCCGAGCATCGTCCTCATTTGAGCGATGCTCGGTCGCGGAGGTGAATCAGAATGAACCCGGAGAATAAGGAGGAGCTGGCTGAGGCAGTTGCCCGGCTCATCAAACAGCATCCCAAGGTGGTCAGCGCTGTCTGGGAGTGCGCGTGCCGATGCCCGAATCTGGAAGTCGCGTACTGAGGTGGAGGCACGGGCAAGGCAGATTGGCTGCGGCGGCATGCTAACCCATGTTCTCTCGAAGGTGCCGAGTACCCTGATGCGCCATTCCGCAAGTCGCTGATGGCCGAGAACTGACTTTCCGCCGATTCGGATGCCTCTTTCGGTGGGGCGGACTGGGTGGAATGGCGGAATTCTGCGGTTTCCCTGTGGCCATCTGGGGGGCATCTCCGTCTACTATCGGGTGGAAGTCGCCACTGCCGGAGGGACCGGCAGCGGTGACCGAGCACTTCTTGGGAGCAGGGTTGGTCGAGGCGTCGACTCGCGAAGTGGGAAGAAAGTTCTCTCGGTATAGTCTTTGAACGGAGGGTAGTGAAATGGCTCCATGCTCGCAGACTCCGCGTTGTCTCTTGGCCATGTTAGTGGTGCTGGTGTGTTCACCGGCGCTGGGCAGCACGACGATTACGTTGCAGCAGGGCCTCAACGGGTACACAGGCACCACCGACGCCTGGCTTGACGAGAGCCTGGGACGGAGGAATTACGGCGGCGACCCGGAGTTACTGGTCAAATGGAACAACGGCTACTCCGATGACACGGTCATCAAGTTCGATCTCACCGGCCGGATCCCTCCGAACCAGCGCATCCTCTCGGCGACGTTGTCCTTCTGGTACAGTCGTGAGGAGAGCATGCAGGATGACAACGCGATAACGATCTCGGTCTATCGCATCGACCCCACCAAGTGGTGGGACGAGAACATCCACATCGGGGAGAGTGGCGAGGGCGTGAGTTGGCGCTACCGTGATATCAACGAGCTGTACACGTGGACGTCCGAGGCCGGGGCGTGGTGGGACAAGATCAACGATGGCAACGGCACCAACAAAATAAAGCGGACCGGCGGCACGGTTCCTGACGCCATCGAGCCGCAGCACTGGGTCCCGTTCAGCGTGACGGCCAGCGTGCAGAACTGGTACGGCGGGGCAGGGAATACCGGTTTTTTGGTGGTCGCCACCGGTTTTGTAGGGGGCGGCACCACCGCAACGGGCATCTTCACCTCGCGCAACGACAGCCTGTCGGCCTACCGACCAAAGCTGACGATCACGTACGAAGGCGCACTGCTGCCCGTGGCCGACGCGGACGGCCCGTACAGTGTCGGCCCCGGCGAGTCGATCATCTTCGACGGCAGCGGCTCCTATGACCCCGACGGCGGCAACATCGTCTCCTGGGCGTGGGACCTCGACAACGACGGCCAATACGACGACGCCAGCGGTGAGTACGCAGAGGTCACCTACGACTACCTAGTCAACACGCTGGGGCTCGAGCCTGGCATGCACGTGATCGGCCTGCGGGTCGTAGACGACGAGGACGAATCCGACACCGACACGGCAAACCTGGAGATTCGGCACGAGGTCGACTTAGGAGATGCCCGCGATCCGAGCTACCCAACGCTGCTGGCGAGTAACGGCGCCAGGCATCTCATCGAACCCGGTTATTACATGGGGCTGGGCGTGGACGGCGAACTCGACGGGCAGCCGGATCCCAACGCGCTCGGTGATGACAATGATGGAAACGACGACGAAGACGGCGTCGTGTTCCAGACGGTGTTGATGCCAGGCCGGCTGGCCACGGTGGAAGTGACAGTTTCTGCTGAGGGCCGCCTGGATGCCTGGATCGATTTCAACAACGATGGGAGCTGGGTCCAGCCCAGCGATCAGATCTTCCTCAGCCGAATCGTTTATGCCGGCGTGAGCTCGCTCGACTTTGCGGTGCCCGCCACGGCCACACCCAACGTCACCACGGTGAGCCGTTTCCGTTTCAGTAGCCTGGGCGGACTTCCCTTTGAGGGCGAGGCGCCCAATGGGGAAGTGGAGGACCACCAAGTGGAAATCCTGGCAGAGACGTTCGATTTCGGTGACGCAGAGGATCCAACCTATCCAACGCTGCTGGCCAGCGACGGGGCCAGACACCTTATTATACCGGGCATCTACATGGGTCTCGGCGTGGACGATGAACCGGACGGCCAACCGGACCCCAACGCACTGGGCGACGACAATGACGGAAACGACGATGAGGACGGCGTCGTTTTCACATCATCGCTCATTCCGGGCCACGCGGCAGACGTTGACGTGAGCGTCTCCGTGGACGGCCGCGTGGACGCCTGGCTCGACTTCAACGACGACGGCAGTTGGGCCGAACCGGACGACCAGATCTTTGTCAGTGAGCCGGTCTTCGCGGGCGCCAACGTGCTGCACTTCACCGTGCCCGCTTCGGCGACCCCGAACATAACGACGGTTGCTCGCTTCCGCTTCAGCATTGACGGTGGACTCCCCTTCATCGGGGAGGCGCCGACCGGCGAAGTCGAGGATCACGAAGTCGCGATCAGTGAGGAGCCGCCGCCGATGTATGTCAAGTGGCAGCAGGAGCCGCATGACTCCGGTGATGGCTTCGACGCCGCCTCCGATCTGTGGTGGAACGAGGGGCAACCCGGTGAGGAAGTCAACAAAGTCGTTGCGGACGACTTCATCTCGGACGGGCGGCCAATTGAAGCGATGATGTGGTGGGGCAGCTACCTGGATGGGCAGTACGCTCCTGAGCATGTGCCGGTGGAACCCTACATCCTAGACGGCTGGATCATCAGTTTCCACCACGTGGATCCCGGTGCCACCTGCCCGCCGGAACCGGCACCCACGGATGTCCCCACTGTTCTGGGTGTCTATTTTGCGCCGGTCGGTGCCGTGCAGATCGACCCGCTGTTCATGGTCGACTGCTTCGAGCACAACGTGTACATGTACAGAGTCAATCTGGAGGCGTGCTGCCTGCTCTGTGCGGAGGTCGATCCGCGGCCCGAGGCTGACCCTCCGATTCCGGCCGAACCGGGAGTTTTCAGAGAGACTGCAGGGTTGGGCTATTGGCTCGACATTCAGGCGGTCGTCGGCGTGACGTGGAACCCATCCGCCGGCTGCACGTACGACGACAGGATGCTCACGGGGCACTTGCCGTCGCCGGTTGAGCCGGAGGGACACTTCTGGGGTTGGCACACCAGCCGCGACAACAAGTTGGGGAAGGCTTGCACCGGCCGGATCATAGACTTCACGCCGTATCCGCCCGATTGTTGGGACTACGGCGAGTGGGTTGATCAGCCATGGCTGTGCCCGAACGAGCCGCAGCCGGTCCAGATGGCCTTCAACCTGCTGACACCCGAAGCGTGCGCGTGCCTGGGAGACGTGAACATCAACGGCCGCGTTGACGGCCTCGACGTCCAGGGGTTCGTCGAATGTCTTGTCGGCGGGAACCCGCCTGGAATCAACTGTGCGTGTGCGGATCTCGACGACTCGGGCTGGCCGGATGTCGGTGACATTCCGCTATTCGTCGCGGAACTGCTCGATACGACGGTCTGCTGGTGAGAACGGCCCGGCGCGTGGCCGATGGTCGTTGATTCAAGAAGACGACATAGACTCGTCAGTGAGCGACGGCAACGGCAGCCATCCTCCCCGGATAGGGTTCAAGCCGGTTCAGTATCGGGGGAGCCGCCTTCGAGTCGATGTCGGTGCGTTGGTATCTGATTGATCGCTGCCTGTCCGTCACGCGGTAATCTACGCGCATACGGCCACTTTCGAGCAAGGGCAGAGCCCGTGAGGGATTAGATGACGCAACCGCCGCTGAATGCCTGGAGACCGCCCATGGCGATCCGGCAGTCTGACATCGAGTTCAATCCCCAAGGGGGACGGCCCGGTGCCGGCGGCAGGTTGGCCGCACGAGGGTGACGTGAGACCGCACGGGATGTCAATGCGAGGCGCTATTGTTCTCGATTCGCTTAAGAGGTGGGGGCGGTACAATGGCGCGCATGGATCATGGCAGGACGTCAGAACTGGTTAGGAAGGCCCGCGAGCGAGACGAAAGTGCGCTTTCTGAACTCGTTCGGATGTATGAGCAACGCTTGCTCCAGGCTGTGCGGTCGGAGCTTGGCGACCGGCTGCGGCAGCGGCTGGAGTCGCAGGATGTCATGCAGCAGGTGTATCTCGACGCCCTCCGCAGCATCGACCAGTTTGTGGACCGTGGGGACGACAGCTTCTTCGCATGGCTTCGGCGGATCGCGCTGAATCGCATCTGCGACGCGGATCGGAAAGAGCTTCGGACGCTGAAGCGGGCCGGGGAGGTGCGAGCGAGCGACTTGGCCGGCGATGCCTCTCTCGACCTGCTGCTCGACGCGTTGACGGGCGGCGTCAGCACGCCGAGCCGGGTGGTTAGCCGGGCGGAACAGGGGAGGTTGCTGAGGGCGGCTTTGGAGGAACTCAGCGAGGATCAGCAGCGGGTCATCGAGCTTCGTTACCTGAAGCAGTTGAATGTGGCCGAGACCGCCGAGAAGATGGACCGTTCGGAGCGGGCCGTGCGGAGTGTGTGTGCGCGGGCGCTGATCTGTCTGCGGGAGCTGCTGGGTGATGGTATATGAGGGGTCTGTTCCGGGCAGGCACTCCGCGGAGGGGGACGCGAGCGCCAAAGGTGACGCGCTGCAGCACGTCGTGGAACAGTACCTGGAGGAGCTGGCGGCAGGCCGCACTCCGGACCAGGAACGCTACCTGCGAGAACATCCTGCCCTCGCCGACACGCTGCGGGGCGTGTTCAAGACGCTGGAGTTTGTCGAAGCGACGGGCCGTACACTGGGGACCTCGCAACTGGAGCGCGGCCGCCTGCTCGGCGAGTTCCGCATTCTCCGAGAGGTGGCGCGGGGCGGGATGGGCGTGGTCTACGAGGCGGTTCAGACTTCCCTGAATCGTCGTGTGGCGTTGAAGGTCCTGCCGGCCGGGGCAATGTTGGCGGGTCACGCCGCGGATCGGTTTCGACGCGAGGCGAGCCTGGCGGGGGGACTGCACCACACGAACATCGTACCTGTCTACGCCGTGGGCGAGACCGAAGGCATCTGCTACTACGCGATGCAGTTCATCGAGGGAGCCTCGCTGGCGAAGCATCTGCGCGAGCTGCGGCGGACCGGCACGCGTCCCGGCCGTGATTACCACCAACGTGTCGCGCGTTGGGGACGCCAGGTGGCCGAGGCCCTGGCGTACGCACACGAGCAGTCCGTCATTCACCGCGATATCAAGCCGTCCAACCTGCTTCTGGACGCCCGTGACAACGTCTGGATCGCGGACTTCGGCCTGGCCCGGGTGGATGCGATGAGTACTTTCACGCTGTCGGGGGACGTGGTCGGGACTGCCCGGTACATGTCACCGGAACAGGCCCGCGGAGGCCGGACGCGGATTGACGTGCGGACGGACATCTACTCGTTGGGCGTGACGATGTACGAGTTGCTCGCGCTGCAGCCGGCGTTCGAGGGCAGCTCGAGGGCCGAGGTTCTCAACCGGGTGGTGTTCGCGGACCCGCCTTCCCTGCGGCGCGTCGATCCGGCCATGCCTCGCGACTTGGAGACCATCGTCGCCAAGTGCATGGAGAAGGAGGCGCAGCGGCGGTACGCGCAGGCTGGCGACGTCGCGGAGGACCTTCGGCGATTCCTGGCGGACGAGCCGATTCGGGCGCGGCGCACGCCGCATATCGTGCGAGTTGTCCGGTTCGTGCGGCGGCGTCGTTGGCTGTCGGGGGCGACGGCCCTTGTGGTCGTCCTGGCGTTAACAACTATTTTGCTAGGGTTGAAGATCCGCGCAATCCGAGGTCAACGATGTCTGGAGCAGGCGGGCGAGGCCATCTTGTTGGAAAACGACTTCCAACGAGGGGCTCGTCTGGTGGAAGAGGCCCGATCATGGGGCGTCGACTCAGCAGAGCTGCACCTGTACCGCGGCTTGATCCCCTTGCTGAACAACCAGCCGCACAGGGCCATCGGTCCGTTGACCGAGGCACTGCAACGCGTTCCGGACAACCTTGAGGCCGGATACGCCCTGGCACTTGCGCATGTTTCTGCTGGTGACATCTTCAACGGCGAGCGCATCGCCGAGCGCTTGGCCGGACGTGAGAACACGACAGCGCTGGGCTGGCTGCTGCGTGGCCTCTCCCTGGGCAAGCTCCAGCGCAGCGGCGCGATCGAGGCTTACGACCGGGCCATCGCCCTGCGCCCCGACTTCACGCCCGCGATTGAGGCCCGGGCCCACTACCGCGGGATACGCCTGATCGTGGAGGGAAGGCGATCTGAACTCGAGCCGATGCTCAACGACACGGATGCCCTGGTGATCTTTCGGCCCACGTCGTCGAGAGCCCGCGCCGCCCGCGCCGCCGGCTGGCTGTTCGCCGCCGCCTATGCCACGACTCAAGCGGACCTGAGGCAGTTCCGAGAAAGCTGGTTGGCCAACTGCGAGAACGACCTAGGGCAGGCGTTGGCCATGCGCCACGAAGACGATTCGTTCGCACTGGGCCAACAGGGGACGTACTCGCGCTATGTCGGTGACTTTCGTGGCGCGGCCGAGGCCTTCGCCCAAGCGCTTGCTGTGGACCGTACGAGCGCACGCGACAGCGATCCGGCCTTGGTGCACGAGTACGCGATGATGCTCTACGGGCTCGGCGACCTGCAATCGGCCCTGGATGCGATCGAGCCCCTCTGTGGCCCGACAGCAACCTACTACTCGTTGCTCTTGCAGCGCGCACTACTGCTGGCCGAGCTTGGGCGACTAACCGAAGCCCGCGACGCCTGCCGCGAATTCATGACTCGCTACCGCACCAACGCCAGCGCGTTGTTCCTTTCCGTCGCCATGATGGAGCTGCTCGGCGATTCAAACGCGGCGGCCGCCGGGATCGGCGAGTTTGTGGCCCGCCGCCCGGAGGAGTCAACCTCCGAGGACGCCGAGCAAGCCACGCCAAGGCTGGCGGTGGGCTTCCTCACTAGGCAGCTCAGCGCCTCGGCGTTACTGGCCGCGGCCCAGGACGACCCCGGTCGTCGCTGCGAATTCGCCTTTCTGATCGGCCTGCGCAAGCTGGGAGAGGGCGATCGCGTCGGCGGCTTGGCCTCGCTGCAGGCGTGCATGGACACGCAGGCGTTCCGTTTCGGTGAGTACCGTTTTGCCCAGGCCATACTGGCCCGAGCCCAGGCAGACCCGCACTGGCCGCGATGGCTATCGGCCCAACACCCTCCCCCCGCGTCCCGGGCTGACAATCCTTAGCGTTCCCCAGGCGTCCTGCATGGCGCCCGCGTGGGAAACACGCTTGAGCCTGTGAGGGGAGAGCGAGCGATGGACGCCGGGTTGCCGGCGAACGTCCCAGGCGGCTGCTCTCCATGAAGCGAGAAACAAGGGCTGCAACCACGCCGTGGCGGCGGCAGCGAATCCTGATCGATTAAGGAGATACATCATGAAGCGCCGTTCCTATGTCAAGTCCGGTTCTTTGCTCAGCGCGGTGCTCGTCTTCCAGGCGCTGACGCTCTTTACGCCGACCGTCCGCGCGGACGATTTCGACTGGTCCGGAGACTGCGGCACATCCAACTGGTACACGACCTGCGTCACCGACCTGTGTTCCGGCGACGAACGGTGGACCTACAACAACTGGGGTCGCGTGGGCTGCGGCAGTGTCGTCTTTCCAGGCACGAGCGACAGTGTGTCCTTGTCTGGCGATTCCGTGTTTCTGTACGGCGAGGCCGACATCGACACGCTCGATGTCGGTGTAGGCGGCCTATTGACTATTGACAACGCGGGGCATGAGCTCTCAGCCTACTCCGGCATCACCAATGTGGGACAACTCACTGTCATCAACGGTGGGAAGCTGAGCGCATCCAACATCTCCATTGTCAATGACGGCACACTCACGGTGCAATACGGCGGCTACTACGGCGGTGGGTTCCTTTCGTGCGCCGGGGACGTCCTGCTCACCGGCAGCGGCAGCCTGGTCTTCAACACCACCGGCTACATACAGGGTGCCGGAACACTGACGGTTGACGCTTCGCAGACCATCCACGGTTACGGCGGGACCATCAGCAACCTACTGGTCAACGACGGCACACTCGATGCCGATGTTTCCGTCGGCTGGTTGCGCCTCGACAGCCAGCCGAAAACCAACAACGGCCTGATGCAGGCCACGGCCGGTGGCTACCTGGACCTTTACACCGCCATCGATCAGACCGGCGGTGGCGAGATGCGGGCCGACGGCACGTCCAGCCGCGTCAGATTCTACAACGGCACCAGCGTGATCGGCGGTACCCTCACCACAGCCTATGGCGGCCAGTTCAACGCCAACCACCAGACTGCGACCCTCAGCAACCTCACCAACACGGGGACGGTGAGGTTCGAGAACGGTGCCACGTTAAACGTGACCGGCACCACGCTGACCAACGACGGCGAAATCAGCCTCTATTACGGCGGCACGTACGGTGGCTCACACATATACGTCTCGAGCGGCCTGACCTGGCAGGGAGCCGGTTCTATCTACTTCGACACCGGGGACCTCGATTCCAGCGACCCGAACGGTTTCACCCACGCCGCCGGCCATACCATCCACGGCGGCAACGGCACCATCCGGGCCGCCATTATCAACCGCGGCCTGATCAACGCCGATCGGGCCGCTCTCGCGTTGGATCTGCGCGAAAAGGCCAAGATGAATGACGGCGTGATCAAGAGCACGGGAGGTGGGTACGTGGATGTCCGCACGGTCATCACACAGACTGCGGCCGGCGAAATCCGCGCCGAGGGCAGCTCCAGTCGTGTCAGACTATACGACGGCGCAAGCATCGTCGGCGGCACGCTCAGCACGTCCGATGGCGGCCGCTTTAACGCCAACCACCAGACGGCCACGCTGAGCGACCTCACCAACGCGGGGACGGTGAGGTTTGAGAACGGGGCCACGCTGAACGTGGCCGGAACCACCCTGACCAACAACGGCAACATCGGTATCTACTACGGCGGCACATACGGCGGCTCCCGTCTGCGTTTCAGCAGTGACGTGGCCATCGGAGGCTCCGGCGACGTGTACATTGAGACTGGTGACGTGAGCACCGACACCGGCATTACCATCACACAGTCGGCGGGGCACGAATTCCATGGTCGCGGTTCCCTGAATGTCGCCATGCTGAATGAAGGCTCCATTGTCGCCGACTGGTCTGGCCAGACCCTGACCATCAACGCGCAGGCCCCGGGAGTGACCCAAGCCGGCCTGCTGGAAACGCTGGCGGGCTGCCCACTCACGTTGAACAACGCGACCCTCTTCACGCAAACTGGCGGTCAGACCATCGTGGGCGGAACGCTCACTGTCAACGGCGGCCAGCTCAGCTTGGACGGTGGCGTCCTGACAGGTTCCGGCACGATATCGGGGAGCGTCGTCAACACGGGTGCGACCATCGAGCCCGGCGCATCAGCCGGCACGCTGACCGTGAACGGCAGCTATGCCCAAGCCGCCGGCGGGACGCTGCGCATCGAGCTTGGCGGCACGTCTCCCGGCGAGTACGACAAGTTCGCCGTCACCGGCGCGGTCAGCCTCGGCGGCACGCTGTATGTCGAACCAATAGACGGGTTCGTTCCCGAGGTCGGCCAGCAGTTCACCATCATGACCTTCGCATCCAGAACGGGCGAGTTTGCCGCCCTCAGCGGCTCTTGCGAGTACAGTGTTACGTACAATGCCACCACCGTCACGCTGACGGTCCTTTCTGCGCCGCTACTCGGCGATCTCAACTGCGACAGCCAAGTCGACGGGTTGGACATCGGTCCGTTCGTGCTGGTGCTGATGAGTACGCCGCCGGACTATCCGGAGTACTATACGCAACACCCGTACTGTGATCACACGCTGGCAGACTGCAACGACGATGGTGAAACAGACATCGCGGACCTGCAGCCGTTCATGGATCTGTTACTTGACGAGTGAGCCGCGGCCCGAGGCGCGAACGATGGCGACCCTATCAACGGTCATCGACAGGTCGTTCGGAGCAGGGCCTTGTTCTTGGGGTGCTACGCTTTGGTTGCCTGATTGAGCCGTTCGGCCACTTTGGGCCAGTTCACTATGTTCCACCAAGCATCAAGGTAATCAGGGCGGCGGTTCTGGTATTTCAGATAATAAGCGTGTTCCCAGACATCCACGACAAGAAGCTGTTTGGCAGCGGAATCGACCTTGCCGGCCGTCAGCGGGTTGTCCTGGTTTGATGTCGAGCAGACGGCCAGTTTGCCATCCTGATCGACAAAGAGCCATGCCCAGCCTGAGCCGAAGCAAGTGGCCGCGGACTTGGTCAAAACTTCCTTGAACTTGGCGAAGCTACCGAAGGAGCTGGTGATGGCATCAGCCAGCTTTGCGGTCGGCTCGCCGCCACTCTTGCTGGCCGGGGCCATGATTTCCCAGTACAGGCTGTGGTTGTAGTGTTGACCGGCGTTGTTGCGAACCGCAAGCTTGATGTCCTCCGGGAGTTTGGGGACAGCCTGCATCAATTCCTCAACACTCTTGGTTGCCAGGTCTGGGTGACCTTCGAGCGCCTTGTTGAGATTCGTGACATAGGCATTGTGATGCTTGTCGTGGTGTATCCTCATCGTCTGCTCGTCGATGTAGGGCTCCAGAGCGTCAAAACCGTAGGGGAGATTCGGAAGAGTGTAGGCCATGACCGTGTTTCCTTTCTGGCTGGGTTTATCTCGAGGGTCTTCTTGTGGTTGACCAGGCTTGGTCTGATTCGTCTGGCCAACGGCGTCGGACGCCAGCCAGGTCGGCAGAATAATCCCGCCCAATCCTCCTGCCACAGCCCGTCGCAGGAACTCGCGGCGAGCATACTGCTCATCCATGTTCAGCCCTCCTCACCCCCCGAGATCTCCCAGATAGCCTTGCCCAGCTACGCCGCCTGACGCCCCCAACGACCAACAAAGTGCACGCCGTGGGCAGCGCAGGCATTGTCCCACGCGGTAGCAGCCTCGTCAAAGTGATTCGCGACCATTTCGCACCGACCTACGGTCCATCCCAAGCCTGAATCTGCACAACCGGCGGCAGCAACGCCTGGCGCCACTCACACAGGGGCGGGCTACTGCTCCAGCCGACCCAAACGTTGCCGGAAACCTCTGTAACTGACCGGTTCGACCGTAATCAGCCCGGGAACCCGATCGAAAAGGACATCCTGGACCATGCCACGCATCGCTTTTCGGTAGCGGTCGATGTCCTGGGCGCGAACCGAATCCGGGTCGCGGTCGAGGGCCAATTCGATCTCCCACAGCTCGTCCATCTCGTCGTGGCCGATGAGCAGATGCTTGCGGTACACAACATGGACCGCCTTTCGCGCCGGCACATAGCCTACGTAGTAATGGTACTCGCGCCGCGGGGCCGCGATCGAATCGTCGACGAAGTACTGACTGTGCTCGGAATCTGCGCGGCGGGCACAACCGAGTTCGAACGCAATGACGTCGCTCACGGTGTGATCGTGCCCGCTGACCAGGATGAAATCGCCGCGTTCGAGCGGCGGACCACCCGCACGCAGGGTCTCCGTAGCTTTGCCAGCAATGCGAAATCCCCCGGCGCCACACAGGCACACATGCCCCAACTGCGCGCATACGTTGTTGAATTCGATTGGAACCGTCCCAACACCGTAGGGATAGCTCCCGGCCAGCACACCGTGGTCGTAATGGAAGACGATCGATGGCACCGCGCTAACGTACGCGTATTCGTCGTTCCAGCGGGGAGAGCACGTCGCCAATGGACCACGGCAATCCATAGAAGACTGTGCTAGCACGACGAACACCCCAATGCCAACCAGCCTCTTCAACTGTGCCAAACAGGTTTGTATGCGTCGCCTCCAGTCCTCGCTCGTCGGCTTGGCGGCAGCAACCGTTTACGTTACTGCCTTTGGCGTAAGCTCGTCAAAACGCGTGTGCGGGAAGCGGCGTGTTCGCGGCGCAGGAGCTACGCTCGATAGTGCCTGGGAGGTCTATGCCGAGAGCTTGACCGAAGGGGCGCTCGAAGAGCATGATTACCCCCAGGAGGTGCACTGTGCCGTACTTGAGCGAATCCCGCAGGCGATTGGCAGGCTGGTTGCGGGCAGCAATACTGGCAATCGGTGCCTTCGTAATCGCGGGTTGCCATCCGCTTTGTTGCGATACCTGCACGCTTGAGCCCGGTGAGCAGGCGTTTAGCGTGCGCGTGGAGCACGGCACGCGGCGCACGACATCGGGTGATCAGGTCGCGTACAGCCTGTTCATGCCGCAGCCCAGGGAGTCGTTGGCGGTACCTCCCTATCCTGCGGTCGTCATCTCCCACGGCTTCGCACGCAGCAAGCGGTTCCACGCCAACACCGCCTGCGCGCTGGCCGAGCGCGGGATCGTCGTGTTGACGCCGGACCTGATCAGCCTGCTGGGCGGCAAAGAGGCCCAATTGCGGAACATCGAGAATTTGGTAGATCACGTGCGCTGGCTGCGTACCCGAGCAGCAACGGAAGACGATCCACTGTTCGGTTTACTTGATCCGGGACGTATCGGACTGGTCGGGCACAGCGCTGGCGGAGCAATCTCGCTCGAAGCCGCGATTGAACTGGCCGAAGCAGGTGAGAGCGTTGATGCGCTGATGCTACTGGATGGCGTGCCCTGGGCAAGGACGGTTGATCGAGCCGGCGAACTGCCGGAATTGGCGTTCGCCAGCGTGCGATCCGAGCCGGCCGCCTGCAACGCCGAGGGCGCGATTCGGGACGTGTTGGCCCGCCTGCCATTCGCAACGGAGGACATTCTGGTTGTGGGCGGGTCACACTGTGACCCTGAGAACCCAACCGATCTTCTGTGTCGGCTCGCTTGTGGCGGCAGCAATGAGCAGGCCCGCGCTGCGTATCAGGATCTGGTCGGGGCGTTTCTTGGCGATGCGCTTGCCGCCCCCAATGCCGAGATATCCCACGGATTCGCAGCTACAGTTGATCGCGTTACCGCCGCTGGTCGCGTTGTCACGACCCTCGTCGGTAAGTGAACGCAAGCCGATTCGCCGTGATTTCATGATCGTCTCCGTGGCGTGATTGGAGCCGGAGATGCAATGAGCTGGATCTGGCCGGAGTACATCCACCGTGACCTCCCGCTGACGAAGCAGGAGCGGAAGGCGATCCACCGTGACGCGTGGAAGCTGTGGTGGGGAAACAAATTGAACCTGGCGCTCCACTTGGCGTTCTGCCTCGTCGGTTTCCTCGCGCTGTTAAACGCCGCTGACTTCGGCGGCTGGGTGGTAGGCTCGATGGGTATCGGCGGTCTCCCGCACAAGGCGTGTCGAGCCGTGTCATTGCTGGTTGTGATGATCGCTGCCGCCGTCTTCATTCGAGCCGTGCTTGGACGTTATCGCTTTGCACCTTGCATCTATCGGGCCACGCGTCAGCATGGCTACGACGTATGTGCCAAGTGCGGGTACTGGCTACGGGGGCTTACTGACAAAATCGAGCGCTGCCCGGAGTGTGGCACCGTTCGGGAGGCGGTGACAGGAGCCGAGACCGAGTGAGGGTGGCATTGTGCAACGAACGGTACCAGAACGCGACGAACTGCTGCATCGCCGCCGCCGATCCCAGCAGACCGTTCTCCCACGAATCATCGCCAGACGGGGCTCGCGGCAGGATCGGGGACTGGACTTCCAGTACTGGCGACGATTGCCGCATAGCCACCGATTCCAAACTTCGGGCGGGATTCGAATGGCCTTGATGCTCCAGGTGTGGCATGCTGCGCCGTAGTGGGTGACGAGGTGTGGTGATGCACAATGGCGGCGAGATCAACCGGCCATTCGTCGAAGTGCAGCAGTTTCGGCAGCCGTGGCTCTGGGTGCTTCTGATCATTGTCGAGGCCGCGTGCTTGGCGGCGCTGATCCCGCTGATTATGCGGGCGCCATCGTCCGGCGAAATGCCGGTCGGGCTTGTCATCGTGCTGATCACCATGCTCACAACGGGGCCAGCGCTACTATTGCTGTTCCTGCTGCTCAAGATGGAGACACGCGTTGACGATGAGGGCATCACGATCGACTTCCAGCCCTTCTGCAAGCGTCGCATCTCGCTCCAGGACGTCGAGCAGTGCGAGGCGCGGCAGTATCGCCCGATCCGGGAGTACGGCGGCTGGGGCCTGCGGTGGGGCTGGAACGGGTGGGCCTACAACGTGCGCGGCAACCAAGGCGTGCAGCTCGTCCTCACCGGCAACAGGCGCGTGATGATCGGCTCACAGCGGGCCGAAGAGCTGGCGGCGACAATCAACTTCCGCCGAAAGAGCCTGCGCGGGAAATGACGCTCACGTCAAATGGGAAATGGCGGACAAAGAGGAGTGAAGCATTGGGTTGTGGATACAAACACCCAGTCTTCGGTCGAGGCTTCTTGATTCAGTTGGCGTTGGTCACGGCCGTCGTGGCTCCCTTCATCGTTTTATTCGCGAACAGCACGAGCGTCTGGCTGACCGTGGCCGTCGTGGGGGGAATCTCCGTCCTGCTGTTTCACTCGACGACGGTCGAGGTCGAGGGCCAAATGCTTCGGTTCTGGTTTGGTCCCGGACTGCTCAAGAGAGAGATTCCCACTGCCGACATCGAAAATGCAGAAAAGAAGTACACCCCGTGGTTCTGGGGGTACGGCTTTCGTGGTGTTCCAGATGGCTGGCTCTACCGAGTTTCCGGGTTTGAAACGGTTCTCATTACACTCAAAGACGGTAAGAAGTTCCGTCTCGGAACAGGTGAGCCGGATGCATTGATCAAGGCCTTGCCTTCGGCCTCCTCTAAACAGTTGTCATCTTGATCAGAGCTCGCAGCATTGCTGCGAAGGCGTCAAAGGACTGACAGTAGCAAATGGAGCCACGTTTTACGCTGGATCATCCGGGTCGCGTCGTTCGTGCCGCAGGCTATGTGTCACCACTGGGGATTTCGAAGTCCTGCGCCGTGCCTCTGCGCGTGTCTGAACTGGCGGTGTGGTTGAGCTCTTGGGGCTCCCAGCGTTCCGGCTACTCCATTGAAAGCTGAGCGGATTTCCGCATGAGGTAGAAGACGTAGCCGTAAAAATCGCCGTAGCGGTCGTAGATAGCGATCTCCCGCTCGGTATCGTCGAGGATCTCCGCCAGGGCTGTGTTGGTGTCGGCCTCCTGGCGCAGCCGGGCCACTCGCTTTTTCAACGGATTGTAGTACTCGTCCCACCAGGCCGAGGGCGGAAGCGTGAAATGGTCCAGGACATCGTACCCACAGCCTATCGCAGCTCTGATGTTCCCCGCCACGGTCGTCATGGCCGGATATTCCGCATGCCAGAACGCCTGCGCTTCCTCCGGTGGGTCGTCGGTCAGCCAGGTTGCCTCGCTGGCAATCAGCAAGCCTCTGTCACGCAGAAGCGGGTACCAGAGGCGTAGACCCGGCGCAAACCCGACAATGTAGATGGCAGCTTCAATCCAGATTAGGTCTATGGTATCGGGCTGCTCGTCGAGTTCTTCCATGCGACCGAGCCGCGTACTGACCAGCTCGGATAGTCCTTCGGCCTCGGCAGATCGTCGGAGATCGGCCAGGTAGGGTGCGTGGAAATCCACGGCGATGATCGGAGTCTGATAGTGTCGGGCGAGAACAAGTGTCTGCTTGCCCGGACCGCAACCCAGGTCGAGGATGCGTGGTGTCGGCGGCAGGGGCGGCAATCGCCGTATCGCGTCCTTGGTGGCCTCATCACTGCCCGGACCCTCGCGGGGTATGTCACGATGCAGGATGAAAAGACCGTCCAGATTCATTGGATGCAACGCGCTGGCGCTCGTAGCCTAGGATTCTCGTACACCTTGGTGCGACTGCTCCAGAATTCGTTGTCCAGCTCCTGTTGCCTGCGTCCTCTTGCACAAATGATCAAAGTCATGGTAAGGCAATCCCGCGTGAGGTTCCATCTGATCGCGTACCAGCCATGCTCTTCGTCGAATCGTGCTGCGCCGGGCGTGGCTTAGGGAGCGTCACGCACATCCGCTTTCCCCATGATCTCGACGGGCAGTTGCACCTCGCCGTACTTCAAGAAGCCGAGTACGAACGGGCTGTTGTACCCCATGTAGCGCGGCGGACCAACGACGCGAACCTCATCTGCGTGCTGTTGCACCCACGCCTCCAGCTTGCGGATCGCCTTCTCGAAGTTGGCGTCGGTATAGCCGCCCCGGACGCCGATGGATAGCACGGTCATGGCGGGAACGTCTACCACGACGACGCGCTGATCGGCGGCGTCTGCCCCCGAAGTGCCCCACGATGGCTCGCCGTACAAAAAGGCCATTGATGTAGCGCCCTCGCCGGGTTCAACGCGCTCGGGATAGCCCATCTCCACCGGGGCGGTCATGGGGATGTCGTTCCGCTTGATGTGGTTGAACAGCGGGCGGAACATGACGTTGGGACCGCCCTGGACCCCACCCTCGCCTCTCTGAATGCGCGCTATGCGGTATGCCGGGTACTTCTTGATGATGATCTCGCCCACGGGGCCGGGCACAGGGAAACCGGCGGGCAGCTTCGCTTCCTTGAACATGAAGGGGCGTTTCATTTTGTTGTTGCTCGCGCAGCCCTCCAGCAGGACCAGCGGGATGATCAAGAAGAGATGAACCGGTCGCATGCGGACCCCCGAGACCCATTGCTGAGCCTGATCCGTTCTGTTGAGCATCTTGGCCATCATCTGTACCGCATTCCGCTGACCGCCGCCAGCTACGACTCCGCCACCGTTTCGTGATTGTACCTGGCACTTGAATTCGCGGCGCCCCTTGCATTGCCGAGCCACGGGTGGCTAGCCTGGCCTTGCCGCTCTGGTCCGGGAGACAAGCGTGAGACAGGCACTCTCGCACCAATTGCTCCAAGAGGCAGAGGCATGATGGCGAAGCAGCCTGCGACTTCGGCGTCCGTTGGCTCGCTCAGCAAGCGCATCATGCTGCGGGTCGTGATCGGGCTGGGACCTCGCTCCTCAGGCCTCCGTGGTCAAGCTTGAGGAGAGCGGTGGCGTTAGTGGGCCGGGGCGTGAGTTCTGTGTGCCGCCGGTTCCTACTGACCGAGCGGCTCAGTTCCACGCAGACTCGCCATGGTAAAGCTCCCGGCTTTCGACACGGAAGCTTTATCCGCGGGTCTGCTCAGAGGGACTCCGCACCCAAAGCAGAATGGCGGTTCGCTTTTTTCCGGGCGAACCGCCAATTGAATGGCGACGCCCGGAGGGAAATGGATGACCGATGCAGACGGAGAGAAAGGGCGCCCAGACGGGCCCAGACGGTTGCCAACGGTACGTTACAAAGGCCGCGAGTACTTCATCGATAATCGGCTGGACGAGTTCAGGACCGTTACGCCGCCGATCCGCCCTATCGAGTTCGTTCGGTTTGAATCGGAGAAAGGTCTCCGGATACTGGACGAATGCGTGTGGCAGGATTGTACAAGGTGCGGGCGAATGATGGCCGTGGCAAAGCATTCGACCGAGAGCACAATTCGGTGTTGCGACTGTGGCGAGCGAATGCCCTTACACCGAGGGCGTCAGCTGGATGCGGCACTGCAGTAAGAACGCTTCCCCCCACAGGATACGATCGTGTAGTGCGAGCCATGGCCATGCTTTTCGGTCTCGCGGCTTCGCCGCGATGGAGATTCGGCCCTGTCTGCCAGGTCCGAATCAGGAATCGCCACCGCACAATGCCGCCCTTTTAAGGCTGTCGGCAAGATTCTTGCGGCCAAGGCCTTGGCCGGGATTCATGGGCTTGCCGAAACCCATAAAAGCGGCATCGTTGACAGGAGCGATTCGCAATTCCCCGCCATCGTCGGGAACCTGTTTTGCTCGACACGGCATTGATTACCTGGCCCCTGCCGGGGCCACAAAGGGAACAATACAGGCCGTCCGATCCGGCTTCGTACGCCCTGACTGCCGGACTCGGACTCTTCGCAAAACAGAGCCCTCGACCCCCTTGCCAAAGTTTCATGACACTCCGTCTTTCGCAACGCGTGTCGAAGGACGGAGGTGTCCAACATGGACCAAGAAACAGATTTCGTCATCTATGAGGGCGTGGTCGTGCCGGAGTCGGCGTTGTTGCGTGCAGGGAGAAGGAACCTGTACGGCAGCGTACCCGGTCTCGATGACGAGGAACTCGCAGACCCAGGGGAACTGGAAAGGCAGATTATGATGGATGAATGGGGGCCTGTCTTGGCGTTGCCGGTGCAGGGTAGGCCGTGCCACATGGAGCCAGCCAATGCTGAGAACGGAGGCGTGGACTGGGGAGCGTTTGCCACGGTTGACTTCGAGCGGACGATGCCCGAGTTCGACAAGGCAAAGTACAAGGCGGACAAGCTCCGCGAGAAGCTCCGAGACATCGTCATCATGTTCGATATCGTGAAGAGGCGGCTGCCCAGGGCGATGTGGCTGGTGCTGAAGTACTTGCGGGAGGGCGTCATTGAGCTGGAGCATGTAACGAGCGACGACATGCGAGCAGTGGCCGAGTTGGACAGGCGGGCTCGGCGGTTGCGTGACGAGATTGACCAACTGCGAAAGGCGAGCCGGAGGCGGCAGGAGGAGGGGCGTCGGCGGATGCTTGCGAGGCTGGGGTAGCGACGCGGTGTTTTGAGCGTCGCTGGCCGGGGTCACATCAGCTGGGTCCTTGTGTTGTCGGTGGATGCATCCTGACGGGTGCATTGGTGGGCGTTCGCCTGCGGCGAAGCCCCCCGTCCGCGGTCCCTGGCGGGCCCGCGGGGCTGGCGCGGAGAGCCTACGGCTCCGGTGCATGGAACGCCGGGCGGACGCTGAGAACGTGTGCGGATGCGTGAGATGAGGGATGGGTAGGGAGGGAGATTGGGTGAGTGATGTGGATGGAGGCCGGTGCATGTTGGGATGCGCCGGGGGCTCGCTAACGCTCGCCCCCGGGCCTGCGGCCCTTGGCTGAGGGAGAGGAGTTGGTGCCGTACGGCACTCAATGAGGATGAACTGGAAGGCAGAATACTGGTGAAAGAAAGGGTTGTGGGACTATTCGAGGTGCTAGTCTGACAAGTTGTGTATTTTCAAGGGGTTAAGGAACAGAGAATGGTCGGACTACTGGTAAATGTACAGATATCCCACCCGTAGTCCGAGCCTCACAGAGGCTGGAACTCAGGGGGGGCCGCGGTTTTCCAGGATGTCTTGGCATGACTCGGCCAGCCACCTTTCGCCCTCCAGTGCTGCCAGGATGAGCTCCCGTTCCTCGGATGCTGCCCGGGCAAACTCGCCGGCCAGGTAGGCCGCTTCGCGCTCGGCACGCGCTTCAATCTCCCTGATGCGTAGATCCTTCCATGATTCCATGATGTACCACCTCGTTGCGGACAGTGGGCGCGTGTAGTTGATAAATCTTTGCATTGAGCTATCCCGATCGGCGCGCGATTTGTACCCGCGCAGACGCCGAATCGGGCTGCGGTGGCGGCGCCTGGTGTATGAAGGAACAGGCCCTCCGCGCCTACGGTTCGATCCTCGTCCCGAGCAACTGAAGGAACTTCGCCAGCCAGTCTGGGTGTGCCGGCCACGCCGGCGCGGTGACCATGTTGTCGTCCACATGGGCCTTGTCCATCGGCGCCTCGATCCACCTGCCGCCCGCGGATCTGATCTCCGGACCGACCGCCGGGTAAGCGGTGCAGGCCCTGCCCTCGACCACGCCGGCGGCGGTCAGAAGCTGCACGCCGTGGCAAATGGCGGCAATGGGCTTGCGCGCTTTCGCGAAATGCCGGACCACGTCCAACACCGCCCGATCGAGCCGAAGGTACTCCGGTGCGCGCCCGCCAGGAATCACCAAGGCATCGTAATCCTCGGCTTTGACCTCCGCGAAAGTCCCATTCAGGGTGAACGCATGGCCGGGCTTCTCGGTGTAGGTCTGGTCGCCCTCGAAGTCGTGGACAGCAGTCTTGACCTTGTCGCCTGCGCTCTTGCCTGGACAGACTGCGTGCACCGTGTGGCCAACCATCTGCAGGGCCTGGAACGGCACCATGACCTCGTAATCCTCGACGAAGTCGCCGACCAGCATCAGGATCTTCTTTGCACTCATGGGATTCTCCCAGTTCCGTTCGCTACTAAACGGTGGCAAAAACCGAAAAGCTTAAGAACTCCGCCGCATTCACCACCTTGAAGTGAGTAATCAAGGTGGTCCCAATGTACCCAAACACATCCTCAAACGCACCCACCCTCCAGCAGAGCTACGTCCCGTACTTCTACCAGATTGGACTCCAGTACGTCTATCGAACGCCGCAGGATTGGCAACGCAAAGGACAACCGGATGACCACGCTACCACGTACGACTTCTCCTCAGACCGAGCTGCCTCCAGGTATCTCGATCATCCCCAGACGGTCGAGCAGATCATTGAACGAGGTTCCTTCTCGATCCCCAAGGGCGACTCCGTCACCGCGATCATCACCGACAAGGTGCATACGTCCTGGCTCGGATTGGATGATGTCATCCAGCAGGTTCAGCAGCGCCGGGCGATCTACGACCAAAACCTCTACCAGATCGAGCTGAACAAGTGCGCCGCCATCAACGCGATCTACCGGCATGAGGGTTACAACGGAACGGGCAGCGCCAGTTCCAAGCAGCCTACGCCAAGCACAAGGCGATCCAGAAGCTCTATGAAGAGGAACGAAACGAACGCGTCACCTTCTGGAAGGACATCTCACGGCTGCGGACCACGCTGCCTGAAACGGCGCAGTTGTACCTCTCAGCTTATCGAAAACGCTCCGCCCTGGAGCAGATAGGTGATGCCGAATGATGACGCGAACGCAAGAGCTCTGTCGCAAACTCAAGCCGGTACTCGCCAAGAAGGTGGACGGCCTGTGGGCGGCGTATCTGGCTGAAACAGATGCTGCCGGCAAGGCGGACATCGAGCAGACGTTGGAGCTGCTAGCCGCCCGGCACCTCGGCCAAAGCTACGAACCGGACCGTTCGCCGTTTCCACCGCCGTCGAAGGCGTTCGCAGGATCCGGTGACCTTCCCCTCGGCAAGGTCTCGTACGGGCCCCGTGAAATGTACCCATTCAACCTGCGAAGCAAGCGTCTAAAGGAGCATCTCCTGGTAGCCGGCCGCAGCGGCTCGGGAAAAACCAATCTCACCTTCATCCTCATGCAGGGCATCATGGCCCGGGGCATCAAGGTCCTGGCCATGGACTGGAAACGCGGGTACCGGGACCTGTTCCAACTCAATCCCGACCTCCGCGTGTACACGATCGGGCGAAGCGTAGCACCGTTTCGGTTCAACCCCTTCATCCCGCCGCCGGGCTGCGAGATTCACGTCTGGATCAAGCTGATCGTCGATGTGATCGCCTCGGCGTACCTCGGCGGTGAAGGCGTGATCAGTCTCCTGATCGCCGGTCTTGATCACCTGTACAACGAAGTTGAGGCAAAGCGACGCTGGCCGACCGTCCAGGACCTGCTCGCCTGGCTCAAGGGCGTGAAACTCAGAGGCCGAGCCGCGATGTGGCAGGCCTCGGCCGAACGAATCCTCCTCGCCATGATGTACGGCGAGTTCGCCGCAGTCCTCAACACACAGGACAACAGCCACGTCCAGGAACTCCTGAACCACAACGTCGTCATGGAAATGGACGGTCTATCGAGCTCTTCCGACCGAACGATGTTCTCCGAGGCCCTCACCCGGTACCTGTACAGGTACCGGATGGCTCAGGGTCCACGTGAAAGACTCACCAACGTCATCATCCTGGAGGAGGCCCACAATCTGCTTCTTGCCAAACAGATGGGAACCAAGGAATCCGTCCTCGAAACGTCCATCCGAATGATTCGGCAGTATGGTCTCGGCTACGTGTTCGTGGACCAGTCGGCTTCTCTGTTGAGCAAGGTCGCATTCGCCAACTCGTACGCGACGATTGCCATGAGCCAGAAGCTTCGCGCTGACATCCAGACCATGTCGGGCGCGATGAACCTGACGGACGAACAGAAGGAGGCGCTCAGCACGTTGCCTATTGGTTCAGCCGTCGTTCGCTTGGCCGATGAGCATCCGGAGCCTTTCTTCGTCAAAGTGCCACGTTGCCCGATCCGAGAGGGATCCGTGTCGGATTTCGATGTTCGGCAGCGGATGGCCGCGTATTCCAGTGAGTCCGGTTCGAATACCGCTCTTCAGCTTGAACCGCCGGCGGTTCCGGCTGTTCCACTGCCAGATAGAAAGAACAAAACAACCGAGAATACCCACCCGCCATCCCCCAGAGGATCACGTTCAGGCAGCGTCACGTCTACATGTATACATAATGAAAAGAGCTCGACCGCTGAACGCGATATGGGACCTGGTCCACCCACGGAACCGTTCTCGCGAGATGAGATCAGGTTCCTAACCGATGTGGCAGCCCGACCGCTCTCCACGACCGTATCTCGTTATCAGCGGCTCAACCTCTCCCGCCGGCGTGGCAACGCCATCCGCCAAAGTCTCGTCTCCGCCACGATCATCGAAGCCATCCCGATCGCCACACGCTCGGGGCAGGTTGTGCTGTACCAACTCACCGACCACGGGCGCTCGGTCGCCGAGTCCCTCGGCATTGATCCCGGTCCTCGTCCGCGCGCCAGCGCGGAGCACTCGTACTGGGTGAAGAAGGTCGCCAAGCAGTTCGAGAGGCAGGGCTATGAACTCACGCGCGAGTACCACATCGAAGGTGACGGCGACGTCGACCTCGTGGCCGAGCGCCCTGGAGAGCGCGTCGCCATCGAGGTCGAGACCGGTAAGTCAGATATCAAGGCCAACCTGAAGAAACTACATGGCGCTGGCTTCGATCGCGTCGTGGTTGTGGCCACGTCGCCGACAGCGGTTGGCGCTTGCCAGAAGGTGATTCAGGCGGATTCCGGTTCTTGTTCCGTTCCCGTCGAGTTGATGACGTGGTTGGATGTGCTGTAATCCAGTGCCTTGAGGATTTGTCGGGTCGTGCCTTGTGATCCTCGACGCGCCAGAGATGCGCCTTGCATTTCCGCATGCAGTCCGAGGCCCCGAAGCCTGGCACGATACAGGAGCCATCCGATCCCATGCTTTGATTCACGGCACATTCCATCGCGGGATCGGTCGTTGCCAACGCCACGCGCTCAATCCAACATTGCCGGTGGGCAAGCAGGTAGTCGATATGCCAATGAATACGCCTCCCGCCCCGGACGTGACGCGAGACGCGCGCTTGCAGCCCACGCGAGGCTCTACCTGTGTACACGTAGGTGCCCGCCGGGATCTTGAAGCGTCCCAGCTTGCCGATCCTCAACGATGCATCACACAACATCCTCAACCAGAGCTGATGGACACCAGCGTTCGGCCACGATTCCAACTCTGGCTCGAAAACCACCATCGCTGAAGAATGGCCCGTCAACCTGGATCTCATGAATCGATCTGAATTACAGTCTGGCCCGTAGCGTCTGCCAACATCATACCGCAGAATGAGAATGACTTCTCTGGTTGCGCCCCGCGTTCTTCGATCACCGGTAGCCACCCGTAGCGCTCCGCTCGGTGTGCGGCAAGGATGGACTAGACGATCGATCGGCGGCCTCGTAGATCGATTCCACGACGCGCTCCGGCCACCCCGGTTTCCTCAGATCCTGGGGATAGACTAACATGGCCGGGATGCCGTTGGCCTCGTATGCCTGCCGCTTGTGCCTGATGCCCGCAGCGTAATCCGGGATGTCCATCATGCCGGCGTACTCGATGATGAGGCCGTTGAACGTCGGCAGGGTATAGCAGCCTGTGGTAAAAGGGAAAACAGCGTTTCGGAAACGCCGCTTTTGACCGTGAAAACCACCGGCGAGACGCCGGTGCCACAGTTTTGCCACGGGCTGATAGTCAGGGCGCCAGAGGCGGTGGCGGCCGCGGTCGTAGATAAGCGTGGGCTGTTCGTAGAAACAATGTATTCCGTACAGGTCGAGCAGGCGCCCGACTTGGATCTCGCCCCTGGATTTGTACGGAGGTTCAAGGGCGTCGAGGCGGTTCTCGAGCCTTGGCGCGGAGGTCATGCACCTCTCACCTCCTGGGGCCTTTTCGCGATCTGCTTCGCGGCCGTAAGCAGGCGAGCCTCCGTGCGGCTGATGGTCTTCAAGAGCCTTGCATTGTGGCCCTGCAGCTTCTTGGCGTCGTTGAGGACGTCGACTAGCTTCTTGTGATTGTGCTCCGCCAAGTATGCTTCCGCCTGCTTGGTCAGTTCACGGACGCGGCGTTCGTTGACAGCGGCCGCCTTGTCCAGGCGCTCGATTCGAAGATCCAGCTTCAGCTCCCTGTAACGAGCAGACAGTTCGCTGGCAGCCTTGCGTTTTGCCTGCGGCGGTAGCCTTGAGATGTCGCCCCGGATCTCTTCGATCCTGGCGATGTGCCCCCTTTGCATGAGATGTGCCTTTTCGCACAGTCGAGCCAAGCGCTCGGTCAGCCAGCCCTCGGCGGGCAGCATGCGTCGCAGTTGGAGCATGATGTCGGAGGCGTCCTCCGGGTGTTCATGCAGGGCCTTCGCCTCACGGCGCAGGCGGCGGAAGCCCTTGGACATGCGGCCCGCGACATGGCGATCGTCATCAAGGTCGCGCATGTCGTGTTGAACATCTTTGAATTCCTGGGGTGCAGGCTGGGAGCGAAACGAAAAGCCATGTGGATGGAAGCCCCTCCGATGGAGCAGGAAGGCGATCACGCCGACTGTGAGCGCGACGGTCATGACGGCCTGGACCGCACCTCTGTCCACCGGCCAATCGATCCCGACGATCCAACCGACCAGCAGGCACGCACCGATGGCAATGCCGGCGCCCGCCCAGTTGCCGCCCATGCCACGGATGGACTGATAGATCACGCCGGCGAGAACAATAATCGCGAAGCCGGCGGCGATCGGGCCGAGGTTCCTGATGGAGAGATCGTTGACCTGCTCCCACCAGACCAGGCCGATGGAGAGCGCTGCACCAAGCGCCGCAGCGATCGTGATGGCCGGACGCTGCTGGCCGAATCGCTTCCCCAGGACGGCGTAGATCATGGCGGTGAAGAAGGCGAAAGAGAGGACGAAGTCTGGGAGGAGGGCGGAGAAAAGATCGTCGTACGCGAAGTCGAGGAAGGGGTTGTGGAGGCGCATGCAGGAGCTGCGGGACCCGTACTATATATATCTTGCGGTGCGATGTGTATCTACTTGGTTGAGCGCGGGCGTGGCCCGCCAAAACAGTGCTCAGGATTGTCTCCGAGCCCTCCATGCGTCGCTGGTAACGGCGGGGTGTGAAGCGAGGGTTGATGCCCAAGAGTGCGGCCAGCCGTAGGCCGGGCTCGGGTTAGGAGAAGGCTGGACGGGCGAACGCGAGTGAACCCTTGATGAGGCTTCGTCAATAAAGAACACCGAAGACGGCTGATACGGTGTACCGGGTCGTGGATATCCCCCGCGGATGTCCGGTGGGACTGACGTCCGTAACCGCCAGTCCATGGGCACCACCGACCCCGGAGTATAGAGGGCGCCCTCCCCAGTCGCATCTCAACCATGTGGCACACAGTAACCCCGATGGGGTCCGCCGCCATCAGGGCGGAGGTAGGCCGACCGTGAGGAAGGCACAATTCCCCAGCGGGGGCGGGATGCTCCCAGAAGCGAATGCCGGCCGCCGAAAGGCACGGGGAAATCATAACCCGCCGGATAGGTCAGATGGCCAGCCTGAAAGGGCGCAGACAGGGAGCAGGTGTTTCACCCAAGGATCGTGGTAACGGTTTTGAACCCGAGGGCAAGTTGGATGCGTTCAACGAATGCAAACGGACCGACGGAACAGTGCGAATGGACCCGAGTCAACTGGCGCAGGGTCACTCGCACAGTGAAGAACCTGAGACGACGTATCTTTCGGGCAGCCTCGGAGGGCGACCTCAAGAAGGTCCGCTCTCTCCAGAAGTTGATGCTGCGGAGTCGCGCAAACCTGCTGCAAAGTGTAAGGCGCGTGACGCAGGAAAACAAGGGCAGGAATACGCCAGGCGTGGATCGGAAGGTTGTTCGTACCGACCGCGCCCGCGTAGAGATGATCCGGACTCTGTCCGACCATCAACCGTGGCGTGTTCAGCCAGTGCGACGATTGTACATACCCAAGTCCAACAACAAACGACGACCGCTGGGCATTCCGACGGTGTGTTCATAATGCACATCCTACAGTCCGCGTTGGGAATCTCGAGCGCGGACCTCTTGGATTTTCGTCGAATTGCCAACCCATTCGCGTAGTTCGCCTTCTTTACGCCGGTCGATCGTGATCCACCATGGGGATCCGTTGTTGAGCTTGCGGGCGTCAATGACGCCCCGGTCAATCCAGTAATACACGACGTGCGGGCTGACGCCAAACTTCTTGGCGGTTTCCTTGACCGTGAGTTCCTCGGGGCACTTGAGTTGGGGGGCGGCGATTCTATGTCGATATCGGATCCAGCTGACCATTGAAGTCGTGAATGGTTTTCCCTTTGCACTGAGGCGACCCTCTCTATTCAGCGTGGCCACGATCCGGTCGTCGGGTAGGTTCTTCGCCAGGTCTCGGACTTTTTCGACGATCTCCTTGGGGTACCGAACCTGGTCACACGCACGCGGCGGCAAGCGGAGCGGAATATCCTCGCAGGCTCCGCCCTGCCAGCGAACGTGGGCTACGATCTGCTTGGGCTCGGGGAGCTTCTCTACCGTGATGTCCTTGATCAGTAGGCGCAGGATTCGCTTGCGATCTTTGGCCTTCGTGGTGGGCGCTTTCCACAAGCGGGGAAGGTCGTGGGCCAGTTGGCGAGCACGGGCCCGTTGCTCTGGCGTTACCGCCAGCGCCTCGGAGGACTGACGCTCGGTATATTCTTGCTTGAGCTTCTCCAGGTTTTCCAGTGCCTGGTTCCAACGCTGTTCCAGGGTGGCTGCCACGAGGCGATTTGACGGGTCGACCTCTTCGTAGCGTCTCTGGCGCAGCTGGGCTTCGTACTCGGCGCGTTCAAGCCGCATCTGCCATTGATGGTCGACCGCCTTGTCCTGGCGCTCCAATTCCTCCAGGGCCTTCAAGGCGATCTCGATCTGAGCCGGCTTGAGAACCTCCAGAACCCGCTCACCGATAGGCTTGTCCAGCAAATCGCAGCGCAGGTGCATGCAGGATCTGGGCGCAAGACCCTCTCGCTTGAGCCGGTTGCATTCATAGGTAGGGTATATACCCCCGTTGCCTTCGTAACGTACGGAGAGCCGACGACCACAGGATCCGCAAAGCAGCAGGCCTTGCA
>JAFGQA010000187.1 GCA_016935885.1 Phycisphaerae bacterium
CAAGACGGAATCGTTACCACCGGTAGGTCGTCAGCCTGAGCCGACACCCCATCAAGACCCCAAAGTGCCAAAGTCCAGACCACCGGCAGAGCCGGTGGTATGAGGAAGGCCCCTGAAAGGGGCCAGCGGTCGAACCCGCCCCGAAGGGGGCGGAGGGTCGTTGCCACGGGTGGAGCGAAGCGGAACCCCTGGGTACGGATCGTACCTCTCAACGTTCCGCCCCGACGGGGCGGAGGCAGGTGTCACGCGCATGGCGCTTCCGCCGCCTCTCCAGGGTTGGAGTAGGCAGACGATATGGTGACCAGGGGTTCCGCTTCGCTCCACCCCTGGCTACAAGCCGCGGCTCCGGGGCGGAAGTGCTCAAACGCCGCATGCGACATCACGTTTCTGCGAGCGACATCGCGGCAACGGAAACGCCGAACCGGTAGAACCTTGTCAATTCTCACCGCCAGAGGCGGTGGTTTGTTGATAAAATCACAGCAGGCGAAATCCCTTACCGCAATTGCGCCTCATCCGTCATGTGTCCATCATGTGGATTGCCGCCCGCGTGACGCGGCGACGACGGGATTGAGCGCCCCGAGCGCGGCGCTGGCCTGACGGAATGGATCCGTCTGCGCAACGGCGAGTTCGGCGACGTTCGCACCCGGTTGGCCGCAGCCTGTGGCACCGGCGTCTCGCCGGCGCGTCGACTCGTCAGTCTCATCGGTCTCGTCACGGGAGTCGGGATAGCTCCATGCCCGGCTGGTCGGATCGAGAAAGTCGCTGAACTGCGGGACTTGGCGGCCGTGCTTCCCATAGTAGTAGCGGATGCCCCTGGCGACCGCCAGGTTTGCCAGCCAGGCTCGCTTCTTGACAGGCCAGAATCTCAATCGGTGAAACGCCGACCGCACCGAAAAGAACTCGGCAAATGCCGCCATTTGGGCGTGGCGAAGCTGCACGGGCGACATCTGCTTCGGCTCGAAGACAATCGATGCCCCGTTGTACTTGTCCCAGTTCCGCGTGATGAGTCGGCCCGCCTGCTCGAACTGGTGCCAGATCCCCGTGCCTGGATAGGGTGTCAGGATCGGGTAGCAGCTCATGGCCAGGTTCATCCGCTGGGCCCAGCGCGTGGTGAACATGAGGTCTTGCCATGTATCGTGGTCGAAGCCGAAGATGAACGCTCCCCACAGACTGATCCCGTGCGACTGGATCTTGCGGATTCGCCATTCGTAGGAGTCGCTTTGCACATAGCGCTTGCCGGCCTCGGTGAGGGTGTCCTGCTTTCGCGATTCAAGCCCGAGAATGAGGCCGACGCAGCCGGACCGTTTCATCGCCGCCAACAGCTTGTCGTTCCTGGAAATCAGGATGTCGCATTGGCTCGCCCAGGAGATTTTCAGCGGTTCGAGGGCGGCGCACAGTTCCAGGGCCCATTTGTGGTTGCCGCCGAAGTCGTCGTCGGCGAAGATGAAACACCATGTTCTGTGTCGTTCCTTGGCCTCCTTGATTTCCTCGACGATGTCCATGATGGCCCGCTGCCTGAATTTGCGCCCGAACACGCCGGGCGTCGTGCAGAATGTGCACGCGTGCGGACAACCGCGTGTCGTCTGAATGGGGTTCGCCACCAGGTAATCACTCGGGTCCAGCAGGTCTTTTCTCGGGGTGCCGATGGGGGCTGTTGGGTATTCGGTCCAGTCGTAGATTCGTTTGAGCCCCGTGCCGCGGTGGTCGCTTGGATGCCGCGAGCAGCCTGCCTGCCCGTGTTCACTGCGGCGACCGTCCGGATTCACCGGCGAGACGCCGGTGCCACAGTCCCCTGGATTCACCGGCGAGACGCCGGTGCCACAATCCCGCGGATTCACCGGCGAGACGCCGGTGGCACAGGTGCCAGTGTCCTGGTGTCGGACGTCCGCACGGGCTGAAGCCCGTGGATCTTCGTTGGCGCCGCCGACCTGCTGGGCTCGCTCCCAGTCGGCGATGACGTGGGGCAAGGTCGATTCCCCGTCGCCTTTGCAGACCGCGTCGCAGTGCGGCAGGGCGTCTTCCGGCATCGCCGACGGGTGGATGCCGCCCATGACCACGGTGACGCCGAGCGCCCGGTAGGCGTCGGCGAGTTGGTAGGCCCGCCTGGCCTGCGTCGTCATCGCGGTGATGCCGACGATGTCGCAATCGGCCTTGGGCACGTGCGGCCCGTCCTGGACGCATTCGTCGATGACCTCGACGTCCCAATGACCGGGGACAACCGCGGCACAGACGGTCAGACCGGTGGGGGCGAAGAGCGCCTTGCGGCTGAAGGTCATCTTCCGGATGACCTCGGGCATCGTGATTGTGGACAATGGCGCATTGGGGTTGATTAGCCGAATCCTGGGTCTTGTCCGCGGGTCCGCATAGGTCATCATCGAACTCCTGGGGCTGCGGGACACCGCTCAAGAGCAGTGGCACGCTGTCGCGGCAGCGCCACGGTAGCGTCGGCGGGAAACTGCCACGACCCTCGCCACGATATTGGGCTCCTGGGGCTGGGTCAATCGTTGCGTGGCGCCGGGCTGCCGTGGCGAACAGGGTCCATGACAGTCCAGGCGGGTGCCACTGGCAGCTTGCCTGCCAGTGCGTATGCCCCATACGTCCACCGGCGAAGCCGCACGGCCGGACAAGCCGGCCGTGGCGCCCAGAATCGAACGCCGCCGGAAGTGTCACGGACCCCCTGAAACACGACGGCCGACGGTGACTTGACCCGCGACGCAGGCCCGCTGAAGATGCAACATTCCACAGCATCGAGCTATCCGCCGACTGCTGTCGGGTACGTGTTTAGTGTTCAAACGGGGGTGGCATGGGTAACGAACGACACGCCCCACGGAGGCGGGTTGTTCATTACACGTGAGAACAGGCTCGAATGGATGCCCACGGGTGAGTTCCGCCGCTGCTGGCGGCTTCGCCTACCCATGCCACGCCGATAAACACGTCCGCCATCGGCGGTGTCCGAGACAAGAATACGGGTCTATCGATGGTATCAAAGCGTCCGGGAACCCACGCCACGTCGACGGCTGGGAATTGAAAGCCGAACGCGCACCGAGGTGTAGCCGTGCCGAAGCGAAACCTAGCATGGATCCTGGTCGTTGCGACGATCGCGCTTCTGATGTGGCAGTTGCCGCAGACGATTGCCGTGCGGGATTCCGTCTACGAGGCGTTCGGCCCGCTGGTGGAGGTCCGGGCGGAGATCCGCAAGCGATTCGTTGAAGATATTGACGACGCCGAGCTTGTCGACACGGCGGTGACCGCCGGCATCGAAGCCATGGTGGTTCGGCTTGATGATCCGTACGCGCGTTATCTCGACGCGCGCGAGTACGATCGGTTCAAGAAGCGTACGGACGGTGTGATCGGTGGGGTCGGCGTGGACGTTTGGGCGACGGAGGCCGGGCTTGAGGTGCTCAGTCGGGAGCCCGGATCCCCGGCGGCAATGGCCGGCATCCTCCCCGGTGAGATCATCACCCATATTGACGACCGCCCCATGAAGGACGTTTCGCTCGTTGATGCGGTCCACATGCTGAATGGGCCGAGCGGCAGTGAAGTTGTGGTTACAGTCGAGGCGCCGGCCGGACGAGGCATCGAGACCTCGACCAGGCAAGTCCGACTTCGGCGGACTGAGGTCGAGTTCGACTCGGTCCGTGGCTGGGCGCGTTCGCCGGGTGGGGGTTGGTGGTACATGCTCGATCCGGAGGCCCGCATTGCATACATCCGCGTGACGAAATTCACGTCCCATGTGGATCGGGACTTGGACGCTGTCGTGAATCGACTGTGCCGCCACAAGCTCGGCGGACTGGTCCTGGACCTGCGCGACAATACCGGCGGCCTGCTGGAGAGCGGCATCGAGGTGGCCGACCGCTTCATCGAGAAGGGTCTGCTGGTCAGGGAGAGCGGGCGCAAGACCGCCCCGGAGGAGTGGTACGCCTCGCGCGAACGGACGTATCCACATTTCCCAATGGCCGTCCTGATCAACGGCTCCACGGCCAGCGCAGCGGAGATGGTTTCCGGTGCCCTGCGGGATCACGGGCGTGCGGCGCTTGTCGGGGAACGATCCTACGGCAAGGGCTGCGTCCAGAAAGTGGTTGAGTTGCAGCACGGCGGCGGGGCCATCCAGTTGACAACCGCCTACTACTATCTGCCCAGCGGCCGGTGCATCCATCGCACGCCCGAGGCTGTCAGAACCGGCCAGTGGGGCGTGGAGCCGACGCTGCCGGTCAGTCTGACTGATCAACAGCGGGCGTGTTGGCTGGCGGCCCGCCGGGAGACCACGCGGGAGCTTGTTCCTGGTTCGGCATCGCAACCGACAACGACCTCGCAGGCGGCCGACGAGGATGCGGAACGCCGCGCGACCGCCCGAGCCCTCCTTGATGCCGATCTCCAACTGCGCAAGGCGGTTGAATACCTTAGGAAGCGTCAAGACGCCGAGACATCGAAACGTCCGGAGTCAAGGAGCCGAAGCAACGGCTAGTTACCTGTCGCACGCCAAATGAGCAATGACCGACAAGCGGGGATGCCGGGGGCGGCTCGCCCGCCAGGGAGTATCGTGCGGGCAAGCTGCCCGTGACACCCAGCCGGCCCGTCAAGCGGCGTGCGACCATGCTGTGCCAGCAAGAAACCGCCAACGTTGGGTTCGCGGGCAAACAACGCGATGGCTACGATCCTGGGCATAGAGACCTCCTGCGACGAGACGGCCGTGGCCATCGTGGAAGACGGCCACCGCGTTCGCTGCAACCTGGTTGCCACGCAGTTCGACTTGCACGCCAAGTACGGGGGCGTCGTGCCCGAACTGGCGTCGCGCGCCCACATCGAAAGCCTGGATGCCCTCGTGGCCGAGGCATTGGATCAGGCTGGCTGCACATCAGCGGAGGTGGATGCCATCGCCGCAACATGCGCGCCGGGGCTGATCGGCTCGCTCCTGATCGGTGTGACGGCGGCGAAGACGCTGGCGTGGGGTTGGGGCAAGCCGCTCGTCGGCGTCAACCACGTTTACGCCCATGCGACGAGTGCCGCGATCGAGCTCGGTCACGATCCCTGGCCGGCGGTGGCGCTCGTTGTCTCGGGCGGACACACTTCGCTGCATCACGTTCGGGACGACGATGATATCCGCCTGTTGGGCAGCACCGTGGATGACGCCGCGGGCGAGGCGTTCGACAAGGTCGCCAACATCCTGGGATTGGGCTATCCGGGCGGCCCGGTGGTGGACCAGCGTGCCAGACATGGTAACCCCGAGGCAATCCGGTTCCCTCGTGTGATGCTCGAGCGTGGATCGTTGGACTTCTCCTTCAGCGGGTTGAAGACTGCGGTGTTGTATTTCGTCCACGGCCCCGGAAAGACGACCGGCGGCTTGGAGGAGCTGTCTTCCCAGGCGATCGACGACATCTGCGCGTCGTTCTCAGCCGCCGTGGTGGACGTTCTGGTGGACAAGGCCGCGATGGCCGTCGGCCGGGCGGGGGTCGGCACGCTGGTCGTCGGCGGCGGGGTGTCGGCCAATTCGTTGTTGAGGAGGCGGTTGGCCCGTCGCTGCGACGCGGAGGGGCTTCGACTGCACCTGCCGCCCGTGGCGTACTGTACGGACAACGCCGTGATGGTGGCGGCGTTGGGGGAACGTTTGTTGGCCCGCGGCCGGGCTGACGACCTCCGGCTGTCGGTATCAGCGAATGTGGCGAGCCGGCAGTGATCCCGTGGCATCGGGCGAATATGCCTATTCGGTCTGCGTTTCCGAACCGGGGCGGGAACGGCCGAGGAGCGGCCATACCGGACAGCGTCGTCATACCGGACGACGTATTCGGGCCACCCGGCCCGACGGTTGCCGGTCCGATCTCGCGCCGGCCGACGGTTTCGTGGGGCTGAGCCACGGTCGAGTCGAGCGCACGGGCGTCGGCGGGCCATTCCGATACAAGTACTCGCTTACACTGGCGGGACGGTGTTATTGATCGCATGTTGGCCATCGCATAGAATCAAGGCGGTAGGAGTGCTGCTTGCCTGATCGCGATCGACCTCAGCGAGACTTGTCTATCTGAACATGTAGGAGGCGCCGGCAGGGCTGGCACAACGTTCTGAGGGGCGTGTCGCGCCGGCGTGTGAAGACGATTCGACAGGCGGCGGGCTCGGTCGCCGCGGACGCTGGTTGTTGGCGACCGATCAGGATCTGAGGGTAACGATGGCACGCAAACGACAGAAGCTCGGCGAGATCCTCCAGGAGTGGAAGCTGATACCCAAGGAGGACGCCGATCGTGCCGCGGAATACGGCTTGAACAACGGCAAGCGCATCGGCGAAGCGATGATCGAGCTCGAGTTCGCCTCCGAGGAGGACGTCACGAAGGCCCTCGCCGCTCAGCACGGCATGGAGTTCATCGAGGTCAGCAAGAACACGGTCCCACTCACCGCACTGAGCCTGATTCCCGAGAAGCTGATCAAGCAACATGAGATTCTGCCCATGGGCAGCGACAACGGCCGCCTCAAGGTGGTGATCTCGGACCCGCTTGATCTGGACACGCTGGATATGCTCAGGTTCCGGCTCGGCGTGAACGACATCGAGCCGGCACTCGCCCCCAGAACACGCATTCAAGCCTACATCGAGAGGCACATGAAGGGTGAGGCGGCCTCGCTTGACGAGTTATCCCGCAGCCTGGACGCCTCCGTCGACGCCTCACTCGATCAGGACGCCCACGAGAAGAAGGCCGCCGCGGAGGACGACGAAGACGCCCCGATCATCAGATTGATCAACATGATGATCGCCGAGGCGGTTCGCACGAGGGCCAGCGACATTCACGTCGAGCCGATGTCGGACCGCGTACGCGTACGCTACCGGATTGACGGCGTTTGTCTGGCGCGAGAGAACATTCCGAAGCGGCTGCAAAACGCTGTCTGCACGCGCATGAAAATCATGGCCGGCGTGGACATCTCCGAGAAGCGTGTGCCTCAGGACGGCCGAATCAAGATGCGGATCAGCGGCAGCGACATCGACTTCCGCGTGAGTTGTTGCCCCGCCGTCCACGGTGAGTCCATCGTCCTTCGTATTCTGCGACCCGAATCCGCGAGCGTCGGCATCCAGAGCCTCGGGTTCGAGCCGGAGGACTACGAACGATTCATGAAAATCATCCAGCGTCCCAATGGCATCTTCCTGGTCACCGGTCCGACCGGGTCCGGCAAGACGACCACGCTTTATTCGGCGTTGCAGGAACTCAACCGACCCGACAAGAAGATCATCACCGCCGAGGACCCGGTCGAGTACGTCTTTCCCGGCATGAACCAGTGCCAGGTCAACGAGGACATCGGACTCGGGTTTGACCGGATCCTCCGTTCGATGCTGCGCCAGGCTCCCAATATCATCCTGGTTGGTGAGATTCGCGACTTGGTCGTCGGTGAGATCGCGATCCAGGCGGCCTTGACAGGCCACCTGGTCTTCTCGACGCTCCACACGAACGACGCACCGACCGCCTTGACCCGATTGATCGATATGGGCGTCAAGCCGTTTCTGGTCGCGACCAGCATCCAGGCGATCATGGCGCAGCGTCTGATTCGCGTGCTTTGCTCCGAGTGCAAGCAGATCGACGAACACCCCGATCCGACACTGGTGCGTTTGTGCGGCTTCCGACGTGGTCAATTGGAAGACCGGAAGGTCTACAAGGCGGTGGGGTGTTCACACTGCAACGACACCGGCTATCGCGGGCGTCTCGGCATCTTCGAGATGCTCGAGATGAACACGGACCTGAGAGAGCTTGCCTTCAATCGCGCCGGCATCGCCGACGTTCGCAAGGCCGCGAAGGCAAGTGGGATGACGACATTGCTCGAGGACGGGCACAGGAAAATCCTAAGGGGTACTACCTCGCTCGAGGAGATCGCCCGAATCACGCAGGCCGATTTTGAGAGAGAAGACGGATAGGAGCGCACACATGCTCGCCAACAGCCACCACTGATCGACGGCAGGTTATGGACTGCCGGAGTTGGCCCGTGGCAGACCGTTCGTCGACGACTGAGTACTGACCAAGTGAGAGTTGAGAGGTTCGATGGCTACAATTCATATTGATCGCCTTCTGGAGACTTGCATCAAGAGGGATGCGTCGGATATTCACCTTTCGGTGGGTTTGCCACCGGTGCTGCGCCTGCACGGGCGCCTGCGGCAGCTTGAGACCAAGGTTCTGGAGCCTGAAGACACCGTCTCCCTAATGAAGTCCATCACGCCTGAGCGTAACCAGCAGGAGCTTCAGGAGGAAGGCGGGACCGACTTCGGCTTCGCCTTCGGAGATGCGGGGCGTTTTCGTGTCTCCGTCCTGCGGCAGAAGGGCAACGTCACTATCGTCCTCCGTCTAATCCCAACCCGGTTTCTGACCTTCGAGGAGATCGGGCTACCGCCGATCACGCGATCGCTTTGCCGTCGCCCGCGCGGGTTGTTCTTAGTAACCGGCCCCACCGGCTGCGGCAAGACCACGACCCTCGCGTCGATGATCAACTACATCAACCATGAGCTGGATCGCCACATCGTCACGGTTGAGGATCCGATCGAATACTACCACTCGCACAAGAAGTCCATCATCAACCAGCGTGAAGTAGGGAACGACGTTCCCAGCTTCGCCGAGGCGCTGCGGCGCGTGCTTCGGTCCGACCCAGACGTGATCCTGGTCGGTGAGATGCGTGACCTGGAGACGATTCAGAACGCCATCCTGGCCGCGGAAACCGGTCACTTGGTGTTTTCGACCCTGCACACCACCGGCTGCCAGGGGACGGTGAACCGAATTATTGATGCATTCCCACACGAGCAGCAAGAGCAGATTCGCGTGCAGCTTTCCACGTCGCTGATCGCGATTCTCTCCCAGGTTCTGATGCCGCGCAGGCCGAAGGGGATGGTTGCCGCGTATGAGTTCCTCGTGGTGACCTCCGCGATTTCCAACCTGATTCGCGAGAACAAGACGTTCCGCATCGACTCGGCCATTCAGACCGGCAAGAAGTACGGCATGCAGTTGCTCGATGATCACCTGTGGTCGTTGTACGAGACGGGTCAGATCGACGCGCCGGAGATGATCGACCGGTCCCGTCAGCCCGGTGAAATGCAGAACCGGCTCGAGGCGATCGGCAAGCTTCACGAGGTCGGCGATGCGATGGTCACGTTCGAGGAGCTGCCTGAACCCGAAGAAGAGGGCGGCAAGAAGGAGACGTAGTACGGAAACGTCGAAACGTCGAGACGTCGAAAAGTGGCAACGTCGAAACGTCGAAGCGTCGAAACGTGGAAATGCCGGGGGAGCCCCATGGGGAGTCTCACGCAGAGGCGCAGAGATCGCAGAGAAGGAGAAGGTAGAGAAGACTCGCAGAGAAGGAGAAGGTAGAGAAGACTCGTAGAGAAGGCTCGCAGAGAAGGCTCTGTGATCTCCGATCTCCGTGTTTTGCGCGGTGAAAAGCGAGGATTATCATGGCGACAACGCCCACGACATCTACGGCAACCAGCAAGGGCTACAAGGGGCGCCCCCTTGGCCGCATCCTTATCAAGATGGGGAAGGCGAACCGCAAGCAAGTGCACGAGGCCCTTGCGGTCCAGAAATCGAAGCGGGGACCCGTCGGTCAGATCCTCATCGACCTGGGCTACATCCAGGAGGTCGACCTTCAGTTTGCCCTGGCCGCGCAGATCGGCATGGAGCCGGCGAACCTGGACACCATGGACGTTCAGGAAGACGTGATCAAGCTCGTCTCGAACCAGATGGCAAACACGTACCGCGTCGTTCCGGTTGCGTTTGACCAGGACAGCAATACCTTGAGCGTGGTGATGGCGTCGCCGGACAACTTCCAGGCGACCGACGACCTGCGAAAGCTCCTCGGCCTCAGCATCAAGCCGATGATCGCCTCAAACGACCAGATCACCGCCGCGCTCGGCCGCTACTATCCCGAGGACGCAAGCCAGTCGATCAACGAACTACTCGACGAGATCGGACACGATGAGGACCTTGCCAAGTTCGAGGGCCGCGGTGAGTCGATAGACCTGGAAGAGCTCAAGGAGCTGGCCCAAGCGAATCCCGTCAAGCAACTGCTCAACTTGGTTCTGCTTCAGGCCATTCGGGAGCACTCCAGCGACGTCCATTTCGAGCCGTTTGAGGACGAGTACAAGATCCGGTACCGGATCGACGGCGTGTTGTACGAGATGATGCCCCCGCCGCGTTATCTCGCCATGGCCATCGCCTGCCGGATCAAGGTCATGGCCAACCTGGACATCGCCGAACGACGTCTGCCTCAAGACGGCCGCGTCGGTCTCGCCGTCGCTGGAAGGCCGGTGGACCTTCGTGTCGCCGTCTTGCCGACGATGTTCGGCGAATCCGTCGTTTTGCGTATCCTCGACCGCTCCGTGCTCAGTCTGGACCTCGACAAGATCGGTATGCGCGAGGACGACCTCGCTACGTTCCAGGGGCTGATCAAGCGTCCGCACGGCATCGTTCTCAACACCGGTCCCACTGGTTGCGGAAAGACCACGACTCTGTATGCCGCGCTGAATGCACTGAACAGCCCTGAGGTCAAGATTTTGACCGCCGAGGACCCCGTCGAGTACGACATCGACGGGATCATCCAGGGACAGGTCAGGCCTGCCATCGGCCTGACCTTCGCCCGTTTCCTGCGGAGCTTCCTGCGTCAGGACCCGGACATCATCCTCGTTGGTGAGGTTCGAGACCTGGAGACGGCCCAGATCGCGATTCAGGCCTCGCTGACCGGCCACTTGGTGTTCTCCACCCTGCACACGAACGACGCCCCCTCTGCGATTGCCCGTCTGATCGATCTGGGTGTCGAACCGTTCCTGATCACTGCGACATTCGAGGCCGTCGTGGCCCAGCGTCTCGTCCGGCGCATCTGTGCAGAGTGCAAGGAGGAGTATTCGCCCACTGAGGAGGAACTGCTGGCGCTTCAGTTGAGACCCGAGGACGTCGAGGGCCGAAAGTTCTACTTCGGCAAGGGCTGTGATTTCTGCAACGGCACAGGCTATCGGGGCCGGATGGGCCTCTTCGAGACCATGGTCTTCAACGATGAGATCCGCGAGTTGGTCATGAAGAGCGCTTCGACCGGCGTCTTGCGGGAGGCCGCCGAACGACACGGGATGCGGACGCTGAGGGAGAGTGGGCTGCTTCTGATTTACGACGGCATCACCACGCTCCAAGAAGTCGTCAAAGAAACCGTGCTGAGCGAGTAACCGAGTCGCGGGCCTGGCGGAGCAATGCGGTGCAGGAGCAATAGCGACGCACGGACGCAGATTGAAAGACGGCGACCTGGAGAGGACAAGCGACTTAAGCCCGTTCTGCTAACGTTTGAACAGCCTGGGTGCCACTGGCGGCTTGTCCGCCAGTGCTTGCACATGTGATGGATGCACGGGCAGACAAGCTGCCCGTGGCTTTCAGCTGTTCAAACATAGCCCAGTCCCGATTAGAGACCACGCTGGCGACGCGTGCCCCCTACCTTCCAGGCTTCAGTTTCCAGCGTGCAATCCCGGGTTAGACCGGGACGAGTTGCGGCACGTCGAACCGCAGGGCGCAGCCGACCCGGTCGGACTCGTTGTCGCCGACCTTGATCTCCGTGCGAATCACGGTGGCATACCCCAGCGATGTCGCAAGATGGGCCGACATCGCACCGGTGGACTGCGGCGCGGCGATGCGAGCCTCGAAGCGTTGCCCGACGGCCAAGCCGAATCCGACCGGCGCGGTGGCGTGGAGCCCGGCATCCGCAATATCACTTGTCTTGCACCGGAGTACAGACTGTGAAGCCCCGTCGATCAGCCACAAGTCGCATCGAATGCGACGGCGGGCGTATTCCCGTTGATCCCGCTGGTCCGCGCGTCCCGGACCCAAACCCCAACGGTCGAACATCGGCGGCTTCGCAACGTGGGGGGATCCGACTGGAATAGGCGTTGGTACATTGGTAGTAGACATGTGGGCCTCCATGCGTTCGGCAGTGACGTTGCTGGTCAGGCAGGGGACCCGGGTCACCCCAGGACCCCAGTGCCGGCAGGCACTAGATCATCTCCGCGTAGGGCACGGATGGATCCTCCGAAGACGCCGAACCCGACGGGCCTGAGCCGAACATTCAGGCCCACGGTTCGCGTCCGCGAGCCTCGTCTCCCTCGGATCAAACGCCACCTTTCCCCGAAAGCGACACCCACGTCGCGATTCGTTCCATCGAAGCGCGCTCTTATTCTTATACGCCACCAACGACGTCCCAGTGCGCCAGCGTGGCCTCGTGCGCCATGAGCGGCGGTTGCACCGCACGGACCGGGTTGCTACCTGCCCACGCTGGCCCGAAGTGGTCAGCCCACCTGCGACCATGGTCGCAAGGTCCTCACCTCTGCCCTTCTCTGCTCGCACGGTTGAGGGCCATCTGGTGTGCTTGCAGCCGGCCAGCTTGCGTCACACCGCGTGAGAGGGGCGGGCTCCTCGTGCGTGCGCACATATCGGGCCGTCCAATTATCCACTATTATAACGTGGCGCTCGCGACCGTCAAACAGAATGATCTGAGGAGCGACCGATAAACCCGCGCGGAACGCCCGCATCGAGGCCCGCAGGTGCTCATTCGGCCACGCGACCCGCGTTTTCAGTGCTGAAAACGTGCTTTATCGCCCCCGCGACGATCGTGTGCGTCGCCCGGCCGGTCAAAGGCCAACCCTCGTAGGGGCAATTTCGGCTGCGCGATTGGAACGTCGAAGTATCCACAAACCAGGGCCTATCGGGATCGATAATCGTGACGTCCGCATCGCCTCCGACCGTCAGCGTGCCCTTGTCCAGGCCCAGCACACGGGCGGGCGCAAGCGTCAGCCTGGCAATCAACTCCGGCCAGTCCAGATGCCCCGGCGCGACCAGTGCCTTGACAAGCAGCCCCAGCGCCACGTCCAGCCCGACCAGACCGAAAGGCGCGCTCTGGAAATCCACCTCCTTGTCTTCCCGACCGTGCGGGGCGTGATCCGAGACCAGACAGTCAATCGTGCCGTCCACGACGCCTGCGATGCAGGCGTCGACGTCACCCCGCGTGCGCAGCGGCGGGTGCACCTTGTAGTTCGTGTCGTACGTCTCCACGTCTTCCTCGGTCAGCAGCAGGTGGTGCGGCGTGACCTCGGCCGTCACCGCAATGCCGCGCCGCTTGCCCTCTCGGATCAATTCCACCCCAGCGGCCGTCGAGATGTGGGCAACGTGATATCGGCCCTGCGTGTTCTGGGCAATCAACAGGTCACGCTGAATCATCATCTCCTCGGCCATCGCTGGAATGCCGGGCAACCCCAGGCGCATCGCGGTCGGGCCGGCGTTCATGCACCCGTCAGCCGCCATGTCCGGGTCCTCACAGTGCTGGACCAACGGCTTGCCGAACATGGTTGCATACTGCATCGCTCGGAACATCACCGCCGAGTTGGCCACGCCGCAGCCGTCGTCACTGAACGCCACCGCCCCAGCCCGGACCATCTGCCCCATCTCGGCCAGTTCCTTGCCATCGCGTGCCTTGGTGATGGCACCAATGGGATAGACGTTGCATAGCCCGGCCCGGGTCGCCTGCCGGTAAACGAACTCGACCATCGCCTCCGTGTCGACGGCCGGCTCTGTATTCGGCATGCAGGCGATCGACGTGAACCCGCCCGCCACCGCCGCCGCGCAACCGGATGCGATCGTCTCGGCATCTTCATTCCCCGGTTCGCGGAGGTGCACGTGCATGTCGATCAGGCCGGGGCAGACAATCTTGCCTGACGCGTCGATCGTCTCGTCAGCCCGCCCGCTTGCCTTGCCGATCTGCCGGATCTTGCCGCCCGTGATGGTTACGTCGGTGACCTCGTCGATCGACTGGGACGGGTCAACGACCCGGCCGCCTTTGATTACCAGCCTGTCGCCTGCCATCGCTTGCCCCTCACACTATAAGGCGGGCCGCGCGCCCCACGGGGCGGGGAAAACCCGCCATGCACCTACAAGTCGAACGCACCTCACCCAGATACCATGCCCTGGTTGCCGCTAGAATACACCCATCGTGCGGGCAATCAAGCAAACGGTGCGTGTCAAGCCCAGCCGCTGGCGTACGTGTTTGGCGAACGGATCATCCCGAAGGGACGAAGGACCGTAGACACGGCTGCACGCCCGTGGAATGTGCGGTTGCGTGCGGACAGAAGCACCGGCGGGGGCCCGGAGACGCCCGCTGCGCCGGAATCCGTCCGTCGCTCGCTCGGGGCAGGTGTGTTGATCGCAGATTCAATCCTACGGGTTCCGCCTGCGCGCCACCCGCGGCCGATGTCCTGCGCCTGTATCGGGGCGGTGTCGCCAGTGCGCGACTGTGGTGCTAGTCGATCGTGCATCCGATCATGACGAAGGTCTCGCTCGACACGGGCGTCGTCCGGGCCACCCGCACCGGCCGATCGATCGTCGCCCAGCGGTCACCGTCCAGCCGGCGGATGTTGAGAAGCTCCCCCACGCGCGGGGCCGTCTTCGCCGTCGCCAGAAAGCCCAGACCCGATGGCGAGCGGTCTACCAGCCACGCCTTGTTGTCCTCGACTCTGCCGGACCGCTTCCAGCGGATCGACGCATCGGCCTCTCCGCGGGGCTCTTTTCGACGATCTGATCTGACCACGCATCGTGTCACAGCCGGCTCCTCCCAGGGGCACGTGCACTGGCAGGCAAGCTGCCAGTGACACCAGCCTGCGTGCAGGCCCTCTCTTGTTTCGGGCCTTCTACGGACCGAGTTTAGAGCACATCCTGTCTTCGAGGGTCCGAGGATTCGAGGGTCCGAGGGTTTGAGGATTCGAGGATTTGAGGACTCAATGGTTGCCGGCGTCCCGGATGACTGGAATCCTCGAATCCGCGAATCCCACC
Organism: Phycisphaerae bacterium; assembly: GCA_016935885.1. Next base: position 14,802 of record JAFGQA010000187.1, read on the forward strand.
TCTGAAGCGCCCCAGTGGCACCGCGGCGGCATTCGATTCTGGGTGCCACGGGCGGCTTGCCCGCCCGTGCGATCTCTCCGGTGAGGGCATGGGCCATGCACACTGGCAGCCAAGCTGCCAGTGGCACCAGCCACGGCTTCTGGCGCCCGTGCCACAGGAATCCGCGGCTCCACGGGGCTAGCAGCCCGTGGTAGAAGGCAAGACAGCGGTTCGCAAACGCCGTTCCTGACCGTGAAAACCACCGGCGAGACGCCGGTGCCACAGTGTTGCCACGGGCTGCTAGGCGTTCGCTCCGGGGAGGTGCCTTGGGATGCGGTCCGAGCGGACGTCGCACTTGCGAAGCGCGGCTTGGCCGGGTAAACAACGCTCGGTGCTCGGCGATTCACGCGACCGAGAGACGGCGGGAGCGTCCGGATGCGGCTTATTGTCTTCGAGGATGCAGGATATAGGAACCTACTGCCGCTGGCTTATGTCCGGGCTGCATTTGACCTGCGGTGCGGCTTCGACAGCCTGCTCGACAAGATCGAGACGGCCATGGGCGTCCAGGCCGACGCCCTGTTCGTCCGCGACGCCATCGCCGTAGTCGTCGCCCAGCGCCATAGGCGGCCCGTCAACAGCGTGCCGGACGATGACGACCAGTTGTGGGTCAACGGTCGGCTGCTGCTTAGGCAGAAGCTCGACTTGGCCACCGGCGCTGCCGCCTGGGGCGGCGATACGCTGCTCGCGGCCAGGCTCGACGCACAGACCGCCGCGGCATTGACGACCGAGTGCTTGCAGGACCCGGGCAAGCTCAAGTCCGCTTTGTCGAGATGTCACGCCGTTACCATGCAGGCCGAGACCGCGTTGCTCGTCGACTACCCCTGGCAACTCGTCCACGAGAACGAGGAGGAGATCCTTCGGCAATTCAGCGGCAGACAACCGCAGCTTCTCGGCACGGTCTATCCCGGCGCCCACCTGGTGAACGAGCCGGCCATTCACATCGGATCGGGCTCGAGGATCAAGCCGGGCGCCGTCATGGATGCGGAGAGCGGGCCGATCTACATCGGCGAGGACGTGACCGTGAATCCCAACGCCACGATCGTCGGACCATGCTACGTCGGCAACGGCTGCCTCGTGCAGCCGGGCGCCTCCATCCGTGGCGGCAGCAGCATCGGGCCGGTCTGCAAAGTGGGCGGCGAGATCGACGGCTCGATCTTCCACGGCTACGCCAATAAGCAGCACGACGGCTTCCTGGGGCATTCGTACGTCGGCGAATGGGTCAACCTCGGCGCGGACACGGTCAACAGCGATTTGAAGAACACCTACGGGCCCGTAAGCGTCTGGCTCAATGGCAGACAGGTCGATACGGGTCTGACGTTTGTCGGCGCGGTGATCGGCGACCACACGAAGGCCGGCATCAGCGTCGCCCTGCCGACCGGCTGCGTGATCGGGTTCGCCTCGAACGTCTTTGTCAGCCGTCACGTGCCGAGGTTCGTGCCCAGCTTCAGTTGGCTGACGGATGACGGCCGCGAGACAAACGACCCGGCCCGTGCCCTGGCCGTGGCGAGAAAGGTCATGGCCCGGCGCAAGTGCGGGCTTTCCGAGGCCGAGGAGGCGTTGTTCCTATCGATTCCGGACGAGGCCCGGAAGAACGAGGTGGCACCGCCGGCGGCGAACGGCCAACAACCTCGGCCTTAACAGCCCGTGGTAAAAGGGAAAACAGCGGATCGGAAACGCCGTTCCTGACAGTAAAAACCACCGGCGAGACGCCGGTGCCACAGTTTTGCCACGGTCTGTTAAGCGGTCAATCGTCAGATTTCAGTTGTCAGTCGTCAGTTGTCGCCGGGCTACAACTGAAAACTGAAAACTGAGAACTGAAACCCGTCGTCATGTCGTCTGCGAGGTTTGCCGCAGATCCACCGTCCAACTGTCCGGCAGATGCCGTTCGATGATGTCCCCTACGGCGTTCACCCAGGCCCTGCAGCGATCGAGGATCCACGAATCGCTCGTCGCGACCGGCCCGTCGTAATCCGCCAGAACGCGATCGGGGTCGCCCGCCAACTCGATGTTCCACTCGATCGCGCTGTCGGCCAGCGCCTCGGTCATGAAGCCGCGAAGACGCCCGCTGTTGGACACGGGGCGATCAAGATACCAATAGACCGCCGACACGCCAGCCCCCTGCAAATGGTCTGCGATGACGCGAATCGCGGACAACGTCTCGTCGACCTTTCTGTAGGTGCCATGAATGCTGGCCAGATCGCGATAGCAGCCGTCTCGCCCGATGAGGACCACTCCGCCGGACAGCGCGCTCTCCACTGTGATGAGCAGGTTGTATCCGTCAATGCCCAACGGCCGATCGACACACTCCGCCAGTGCCTTCTCCGCCTGTCGGCGCCGGGCCAAGGATTGATCGGAACAGGACGAGCGCCGGACGGCCACCCTCTGCCGCTCGGCAAGGTCATGCCGATTGCCGACGAGTGCCAAGGCGGAAGGCTCCGCGTATCCACGGGTCAGCAGCCAGGCATATTCCTCGACGGCAAGGCGCAAGGCCGGATGCCGCGACTCGGCGAAGAGCCGCCGGTCGTCTGGGTGGGGTCCACGATGCTTGCGCGTGTCGGGCATGGTGGGGACCATCAGCCGTGCGTGAACGATCCGCTGTCAGCCATGCGGCCGGCCTCAGACTTCGCACGGCCCGTCTTCGACCGACGGACTACTGAGCAACCATGAAGAATAGTACGCAAACCGACCGGTTCTTGCGAGGACGAGCCACGGGCCTGAAGCCGGGCGGTGTCTCGACGGGACTGAGCGCCGACTCTGCGCAAAGGGCCGCACGGGCTGAAGCCCGTGGTTCTTCAGAGTCATTGCACACCTCAAAGCCAAACCGGTCAGTTTGAGATGGCAATCATAACGGACGCGTTGCGCCGCGTTCATCGCCCCTTGGATCGACACGGGCACCTTGGAACTTGTTTCGTTTTGCCTGGAACCAACGGCCAGGCCGGTGCGTCCAAGTCGGTATCTGGGTACGATTCGGCCGGGAGCGATCAGCCGTCCGGTATCAGCGATCAGTCCTGACGGTAACGGCTATCGGCGAACGGCCAACAACGAACGGTCAAACAGGAGTAGAATCATGAACACCCGCAACATATTGATCTTGGCTTCACTGGCAGCGATTGTGACCTTCTTGGAGGCAGGTGGCGTGCAAACCGTATCCGCGGACACCGGGTCGGAGCAGGATGTAGCCGTGACCGTCTATTCCACCGCGGACCCCGCCGGGTTCGACCCGCAGAGATTCATCGCCCAACAGCGGGAGGGCTACGATCCGCAGTTCGCCTGGCAGGTGCCCGGCTTCGGTGTCGTCAAGGAGGTCCGCAACGTCAAGCTGGTGGCCGGCACGAACGAGCTACGCTTCACCGACGTGGCCCAGTTCATTGATCCGACCACCGTCAGCTTCACCGATCTGGACGTGCCCGACGGCACGGCGGTGCTCGAACAGAACTTCGAGTTCGATCTGGTCAGCCCCGAGAAGCTGATGGACAAGTACATCGACCGCGAAATCACCGTCGTTGTGCCGAAAGGAGACACCGTGGACGAGATCCGCGGCAGACTGCTGTCGGCCAGGCAAGGCAGACTGGTGCTGCAAACCGCGGACGGCGTGCGTGTGATCAGTCAGCACCTGCGCGCGGAACTGGGCGATTTGCCGGGCGGTCTGATCACGCGACCGACGCTCGTGTGGAAGCTTCAGGCCGCCGAGGGCGGCGAGCACCGTGTCCGCACGACCTATCAGACCGATGGGATCACGTGGCGCAGCGACTACAACCTGACTCTCAACGCGACCGACACGCAGGCCGACCTCGGGGCATGGGTGACGCTGATGAATCTCTCCGGCGCGGCATACAAGGATGCGCGTTTGAAGCTGATCGCCGGCGACGTGCAGCGCATCCAGCCGCAGCCCGAACTCATGCGGTATGCCGGCAAGAAGGGGAGGAGCATGATGGCCATGGTGGAAGATGCCGGCTTCGAGGAGAAGGCCTTCTTTGAGTATCACCTGTATACGTTGCCACGCCGAACGGACATCCTGGCCAATACCACGCAGCAGATCACGCTGTTCCCGACCGCCCGTGACGTGGACGTCGAGAAGCTGATGGTCTATTACGGCCTGCCTCAGGCGGCGAGCTGGAGGTTCTTCCCTCAGCCGCAGCAGGACCGCAACTTCGGCAACCAGTCCAATCCCAAGGTCGACGTGTATGTCCGCTTCCAGAACAAGAAGGAGAACAACCTGGGCATCCCGCTGCCAAAAGGAAAGGTGCGCGTCTACAAGCGCGACGACGCCGACGGCACGCTCGAATTCGTCGGCGAAGACCTGATCGACCACACGCCCAAGGACGAAAAGGTGTTGATCAAGCTGGGCCAGGCGTTCGACGTCGTTGGCGAGCGGACGCAGACCGACTTTGGGATCGACACGAGTCGTCGCACCCTCTGGGAGAGCTTCAAAATCCAGATCCGCAACCACAAGCCGCAGGCGCAGAAGGTGATCATCAAGGAGAACCTGTATCGTTGGACGACCTGGGAGATCACCGAGTCGAGCGACAAGTACGAGAAGATCGACGCACGAACGATCCATTTCGAGGTCAACGTGCCGCCGGATGGCGAGAAGACCGTGACGTACAGGGTGAAGTACACGTGGTAGGCGAACTGCTACCTGTCAGCGGTCAGTTGTCGCCCAATGGCATGTGAGGAGTGGAAGCTCGCTGTGCCCCCAGACGTCATCGGTCGCAAACCGAAGCAGGGGCTGGCTGCGTACGTTCCACCGGCGGGTGTGTCCCGAGGACGTCTTCGCAGAGGGCGCGGAGTGGTTCCGCAACGCTCCATGCCTGCCAAGGGCAGCCGCCGGGCGTGTGCGGAGGATCGCCGTCGGCGACTTCGCTGATGCTGCCGATCCCGGCCTCGCACAGGTGATCCAACAAGCCGTCCAGGAACCGCCTGGCCGCCGAGGGTGTCGTCACGATGTCAGCGTCTCTCGTCGCCCCGTGCGCCCCCCGGCCAAGGCCGGGGGCTCTTAGGATCTTAGTGTATGCGGTGACGAACGGTCCCAGGAGCCAGGGCCACACCGTTCCTTGATGATAGGCCCCATCGCGCGATGGCAGGTTCCCCTCGTACCTGCCGCGGTACGCCGGGTCCGAGGGCGATAACGTCCGCATCCCCATCGGCGTCCACAGCTCGCGCTCGCAGACGGAGACAACGGCCAGCCACCGTGACCGGTCCAGCACCGGGTGCGTCAGGCTGATGGCAAACAACTGGTTCGGCCGAATCGCACCATCCGCCCACACGTCTTGTTTCGACGTTTCGCCGCTTTGATGTCTTGATGTTTCGCCGTTTCGACGTTTTGCCGTTTCGCCGTTTCGACGTTTCGCCGTTTCGACGTTTTGACGTTTCGCCGTTTCGCCGCTTCGCCGTTCTCGCGGTTCCCCGTCGATGACGTCGTAAAGGCAATCCGCGGACTCGTTCCAGAAACGCTCGTTAAACGAAGCCCGCGCGCGGGCGGAAAGGTCGTGCCACTTGTCTGCTCGCTCGGTCTTTCCCAACCGTTCTGCGTATGACGCCGCGATTTGCAGGCCGTTGTACCACAGCGCGTTGATCTCTACCGGCTTGCCGATCCGCGGCGTGATTGAGCAACCGGGGAGTTGCGCGTCCATCCACGTCAACGCCACGCCGGGCTCGCCCGCCGCCAGGAGGCCGTCGTCGCACAGCCGGATGCCGTGCCGCGTGCCACGCTCGTGCGCATCGATGATCTCCGTGATGACGGGGAACATCCGATCGGCCACGAAGGCCCAATCGCCCGAGTAGGTTAGATACCGGTCGATCGCGTACACGTACCACAGGGTCGCGTCTGCGGTGTTGTAGGCCGGGGGCTCGCCGAAGTCGGGAAACCGATTCGGGATCATTCCGCCGTCCACGTATTGGGCGAATGCCTCGATAATCCTGCGAGCATCATCGAGCCGGCTCGGCACGAGGCACAGGCCTGGCAGCGAGATAAACGTGTCCCGCCCCCAATCCCCGAACCATGGATAACCGGCAATGACGGTCTTCAGATCACGGCCACGGGCCACGAGGAACTGGCTTGCGGCGTTCTTCAGCGGCTCGACAAGCGGATCCTCGGCGACGGAGGGACCCGAGTGCCGCGCGCCACGGACGCAGGACCGACGGCCTTGGCAGACAGGCACACTGGTCGCGGGCCGCGCCTCCGCGTGGTCTTGTGAAGCGGACCGGGCGAACGCCTGGCGCCAACCTTGCCAGGACCGGTCCTGCGTAGAGGCCGCGAAGACGAGCCCTGTGGAGTCGCCCTGACCCAAGGTTGCGCCAACAACGCCCGGCGTGAATAGGTCCTGCGTCTCGTCGTATCCCCGTCGGGCCTCCGTGGCCAGGAAGAACTGGTAGTGCCAATCCGGCTTCGGCTCGAACGTGCCGTTGTGGGCCAGATGCCACAAGGGACGTTGACCGGCCCAATGGAGCGTCAGCCGGTCGCCGTCCGATTCCACGGTCGGCGTGGAGAGGTCCAGACTGTGGGTCAGGATGTGAAAGTGACGGCTCGTGCACAGCGGCTGGACCGACAAGGTGACGGGGCCATCGGCTTCGAGCAGGCGGTACCGCACGAAGGTCGTGTCCTCTCCGTGGGCCATGCACAGTGTCTGCTCAACGACCGCGCTGCCGGCCCGCCAGCGCCAGGAGGGATAGGGGCGCGTGGTGAATGAATCCAGGAAGCGATACCCGTGCGGGTGAACGGCATTGACGTAATCGTTGGTGGCCAACTCGTAGGCGCGGCCGCCTACGGTGACTGTGGCGTCCAGCTTGGCCAGGAGGACGAACCGTTCAACGGGCGGATCGACAGCCGCGACGAGCAGGCCGTGGTAGCGGCGGGTCAGCATCTGATTGACCGTGGCCATCGCAAAGCCGCCGCGCCCATTCGTGACGAGCCATTCGAGACGCCGCCCCCCTTCCAGGTTTGCGCACCTCGTGTGATCGACATGATAGATCGTGTGGGCCAATGGTTGACCTCCTAAGTCAGTCGCCACCCGTCGCCGGCCAACAACTGGGAACCAGAAACTTACTCTTTACGCCCGAGAATTCAAGGATTCGACGATTCAGGGTCTGTCGGCGGATCCGTGACACTTCCGGCGGCATTCGATTCGCGGTGAGACTATGAAACAGGAGGCCGAGCCGTTTCGCAGTGCCACGGGCGGCTTGCACGTGTTGAGCGTTCAAACGGGGTGGTATGGCTTCAGGGCTTCAGCGATCTCCGTCCGCCAACCTGCCAACCGAAATTGCCCGCTGCCCACAGAGCAATGGCACACACCCTCACGGATTGCCATCCGCGGGTTTCAGACGACGATCTGCGCACCGTATAGCGCTGCTATATCGCTGCCACGTTAGCAGCCCGGGCACGCCGGGATGTGCACGCCCGGTCCCGTCAGCTCGATCGTAAAGTTGATAGCCGCCGTCGACAGGCTGAACGCCGAGCGCATGATCTCGCACATCATGAAGAACGGCGAGAAGACCGCCAGGAGGATGACCTGCGTCAGCGTGACGACGAGGGTCAGGACGGTGCTGACGAGCACCGCGACGAGTTGCACCATGACCTGCACACAAAGGAAGCCAAGCGTGACGCACGCGTACTGAAGCGGCGCGACCAGCGGGATTAGAAAAAACTGCGCGTTGGGAGCGTCCTTGCCGAACGGCATCATCGCCCCGTCCGCCAGCCGCATCCGGCCGTTGGCATCGTCCGGCGGGTTCTCCGTGGAGATCTCGAGCCCCAGCAGATCCCAGATCCGTTGGGCCACTTCCGCGGCGACCTCCAGCAGGTCCACGTCGAACTCGATCCGTTGGTCCCGCTCGTCCTCGGCCACCTGCTCGTCGGCGAAGTACAAATCGACGTGGCCCTTCAAACGCGTGGCGGTGACCTCCTCATACGTGATGTCAATGGTCGAGCCGTCGAAGCTCCGCGCCTTCACCGGCCGGCCGTCCTCGAAGATGACGCTGGCCTCGTCGCCGTTTACGTCACGAATCGCCGCTCCCGTAACCTCGCTGATGCTGCCGTCTTCCTTGAAGCTACCGTAGACGAAGACCGACTGCCCGTTCGCCAAGCGAATGCCGCCGAGAACGTCGCTGCTGGTGTCGGTGTTGAACAAGAAACCAAGGGGGTTGCCCTGTGCGTCGTAGGAGGGGCCACCCAGCAAAGTGAAGTTCTGGCAACCGGCATGACCGATGGCCATGATCGAGATGGCAAACCCTGTGACAAAGACGCCGGGGATCGAGGATGGGAAGTTCCACAGACGCATGATAGGATCTCTCCGCCAAGCGCGAGGTCACGTTAGTATGCCCGCTCTGTAACAAGGGATCAAGCCGTTCTGGTCCTTTCGCGGCCGGCCATGCCGGCTGGGGCATTTGGAGGCACACGGCCCCAGGCGGATCGTGTGTGGTCCTGGGCCTGTGTGGGCCTCGTCACGCGTGCATGGGCCTTGGCGCCGTTGCTACAACAGGAGCCTCAGACGAACCAGAAGGTCTTTCGCTTCCACGCGAGGTAGCCTCCACCGAAGGATCGTTCGAGGACTCGATCCTCAACCCGGGATCGATACAACTGCATCGCGACGAACAGCAAAAAGAAGGCGACCCAAATCGGTCGCAGGCGGACAAGGACCAGCCAGACGCCGGCCTGGGCGATGAATTGCCCCAGATAGATCGGATGTCGAACGAGGCGATAGGGACCGGAGACCTTCAGTTCTCGCGCCTCGGCGACGATGGAGACTGATCGGAACAACTTAGCATAGCCCCACACCTCCAGGCCGCCGCCAACGCACAGCAACACGACGCCAATACAGAACCGAGTGTAGCTGATACGACCGAATCCGAGCATGTGGGAAAGCGTGTCCGCCGCGTGGCTACCGACCACGTGCAGGAAGCCCTGGAGCAGGAAGGGAAGCAGTGGCCAGACCGCGGCGACCAATGGGATGATGATCTCTCTGGCGCGATCGGCGCGTTGCCGCGGCGGCAGTCGAAAGCAGAAGGCGAGCCCGATCAATACAAAAGTGGCGTCAAACAGCAGCCTGGCCAGCGGAAAATAGACCCGAGGGCCGTAGACCGGGTGGCCCAACTCATTCTGGCCAATGACCGGCGCCATGTACGGACCGATGTCGGGAAAATCCGTGAAATACTCCCCGACGCGAGGCCCCAGATAGGCGCAGATCATCCCCACTCCTATGACGCGGAACGACCAATCGGGCATGGCCAACCACAGCCGCATGGGCCACCGGGGGGCGGACTCCGGCCCACCCGCATCGGGACCGGCGGCAGGCGCTTGGTCCAAGGGCCCAGCGTCCGCGTTTGCGGCTTTCTCCCGCCCTTCCTGCCTGTCGTGTGACGTATTGTCGCTCATCACATCGTGGTGTCTTAGACGGTGTGAGGTGCGTCATAACGCACGCGTTTCCCAACGTCGATCTTCACGGGTTGGCACTCCAGCAGCACAACCACGGCGCGCAATCCGAGGCTCGCACCATTCTATCGACATATCGAGGACGCAACCCGCGATGGGAACAGAAGTCGCGAGGTTTGACAGCATTGGGGGCTGGTGAATACGATTCGCTCAATCGCCTCGCGGTCGTTTCCGCACGGCAATCGCCGGAAGCAAGGGATTCCATGGCCTATCGGCTGAGCCAACTGGTGGAAGCAGTGTCGAAGCACGGCCTGCCGTGCAGGGTGGACGGCGACCCGGACCGCGCGGTCGTGGGTGTGGCCACACTGGAGGAAGCGGGGCCCGACGAGATCAGCTTCCTGGCCAACGCCAAGTACGAAGAAGCCCTCCGGACGACCTCGGCCGGCACGGTGATCGTCTCGGAGGAGCAATCGGTGCCCGATGGGATGTGCGTCCTGCGCACGGCGGATCCGTACGCCGCGGTCACGGCGGTGATGATCCACATCTACGGCTACCGCAAACACCCCGGCGGCGGCATCCACGAGCGGGCGACGATTCATCCCAGCGCGACCATTGGTGAGGGGGCTACGATCCACCACGGCGTCACCGTTGCGGCGGAAGTGGCCATCGGCCGCAACGCGGTCGTCTATCCCGGTTGCTACATTGGCGAAGGTTGCCGCCTTGGTGACGACTGCGTCCTGTATCCGAACGTCGTGTTGTATGACGGCTCCGTGTTGGGCAGTCGGGTCACGATCCACGCCGGGACGGTGATTGGGGAAGACGGCCTGGGATACGCGCCCGTCAAAGACAAGTGGCACAAGATCCCCCAGGTCGGTGTTGTCGAGATCGGCGACGACGTTGAGATCGGCTCGAACTGCACGATCGATCGGGCGACGCTTGGCCGCACCGTGATTGCGTCGGGGACGAAGTTCAGCAACCTGATTGCGATTGGCCACGGCGCGAAGATCGGCAGGAACTGCATGTTCGTCGCACAGGTTGGCGTGGCAGGGTCGGTTACGGTCGGCAATCACGTGACCATGGCCGGGAAAGTGGGCGTGGCCGGCCACCTGACGATCGGTGACAACGCCCAACTGGCAGCGATGTCCGGCGTGATGCGCGACGTCCCGCCTGGCACGCGCGTGGCCGGGCAGCCGGCCATCCCGCTCAAGAACGCCATGCGTTCGTTCTCGCTGGTCGAGCGGCTGCCAGAACTGCACAAGCGGATCAAGCAGTTGGAGGTCCAAGTCGCGGTCCTCACGAAGGCGTTGCAGGAAGAACACGGGAATGTCTGATCCGACGAGCCCCGGGCTTCAAGCCCTTGCGGCCCTGCAAACACGAGCTGATCGCACAAGGGACGTTTCTGCGGAGGGTTCGAAGGGCTGCGTCCATGTCCATGGAGGAATCGCTGTGTCGTTGACGTTACGCCGATGCGTGTCGGCCGTTGTCGTTGTCTCCGTCGCCGGGTGCGGCGGTGCCCCATCGGTCGAGCAAGCCGGTGGTGGGCAAGGCCCCCGCGCGAACCCGTCGCAGTACGCGATCGAACACTGCAAGCTCGACGTTGCCCTGGAACCGGCCACGCACAGGATCGAGGCGACGGCCACGCTGACGGTGGCACGGAGGAACGAGGCGGCGAAGGAACCTCGGCGCTCGCTGCGTCTTGAACTGCATCGCGACTTGGGGATAGACAGCGTGGTGCACGGCGGAGCCAACGTGCCGTTCCGGCGCTTGCCGGAGGCCGAGCACCAGACGGAGACGGAAACGCCTCCCGAATCAGGCGACAAAGGTCCGCCTCCCGCCGTGTATGAGTTGGACTGGTCCCCGCCAGGCAACGGTCCTGGCACGCTCGTGATTCACTACGGCGGCAGGCTGTTCCAGGACGTGAAAGCGGGCGAGAAGCTGGGCCAGGTCCACAACTTCGAGATGCGCGCCCATGTGGGCAAGGAGGGCATCTACTTGGGCGATGACGGTGCATGGTACCCACGACTTCCCGGGCCGGATGAGGGACATCCGACGCAGGAATCGCCGCTGACGCAGTTTGAGCTGACGGCCACCGAGTTCCCCGGCATGGTTCTGGTTGCGTCCGGCAATCGCGACGGCGCAAAGCTGGACGCCCCCCGAGGCAAGCGGACCACGTGGCGATCGCCGTTTCCGCTCCAGGCCATGGCGCTGGTCGGCGGTCCGCACGACGTGTTTCAGCGCCGCGTCGGTGACGTTTTGGTTAGCGTTCACCTCACGAAGGACCACGCCTCGTTGGCCCCCGATGTGCTGGAGGCGATCGATTCCTATCTACGTCTATATCAACCGTTGATTGGGAGGTATCCGTACGCCGAGTTTTCCGTCGTTGAAAACTTCTTCAGTTCGGGCTTTGCCTTCCCCGGTTTCACGGTCTTGGACGCGGCGGTCATCGGCAGGGGTCGCCTGGTCCTGCGGCCGGGCCTGCTCGACCACGAGATGATCCACAACTGGTGGGGCAACGGCGTGTTTGTCTCGGCGTTGGACGGTAATTGGTGCGAGGCCCTGACGAGCTACTGCGCAAACTACATGCACCACGTTCTTGCAGGTCGCCACGAGAAGGCCCGAGCCAAGAGGCGGAATACGTGTTACGGGCTGAGCCGACTCGAGCCGGTCGAAGATAGGCCGCTGGCGAGCTTCGGCAGGGACGGCGGCTGCGGCCGGCTCATCGGGTACGACAAGGGCTCGATGGTCTTTGCGATGCTGGCCGAGAGGATCGGGCAAGATACGCTGTGGCGGGCCCTGCGGAGGCTGTTCAACGAGCGACTTGGCAGGCTGACCGGGTGGGATGACATCCGACGGGTGTTGGAGCAGGAGAGCGGGCAGTCGTTGAAGGCGTTCTTCGACCAGTGGGTGCGCGGCAGCGGCGTGCCGGAGATCGTCATCGACGAGGCGAGTTACGACCCACGCGCGCGGCGACTGACCATCACGGTGCTGCAGAAGGGCGACGACATCTTCGACGTGACGGTGCCGATTCGCCTGGTGTACGACGATGGCATCATGGACGAGATGGTCGTGGTGAACCGCCGTGCGCACGTGGCGGTTATCAAGTCGCTGGTAGCGCCGCAATTCGTCGAGCTCGATCCTGATTTCTACGTCATGCGGCGCGTGCCGCTCGACGACGTCATGCCGACGATCTCCGGGATCGGCACGTCCAAGGACTTGCTGATCGTCCAGTCCAACGAGGATAACAACGCCTATGCCACCGCGGCCGCCCTGCTGAAGGGCCGTTACGAAGACGCCCAGGTCACGAGCTTCCGCGAGGTGGGGGCTTCTGAATTGACGGCGGAAGACCTCGAACACGGCCACGTGTTGTTGCTCGGCAAGGCTTGCTTGACGCCGGCGGCACGGGAGATCCTGAAGAGCGGGCCGTTGGCATTCGACGACGCGTGTTTCTCGGTCGGCGACAGGCGTTACGAGAAGCCCACCGATGAAGTTCTCTGCTGCGTGCGAAACGAGCACGACCCCGGTGGGGTGATTTGTTACTACTACGGCAACGACGCGACCAAGCTGAAAAAGACGCGCGTACTTGTGTTCTACGGGGAGAACAGCCTGGTTACGTTCGAGGACGGAGACGTCGCCGAGCGGCGGGATTTCGAGAAGACGCAGCGCGTGGCGGTGCAATGCGGCGACTGATCGGGATCCGAGGCAACGTCCTGGCATTCAAGCTGACCGATTCTCTTTTCGTGATCGGTTAGCAGCCCGCGGCAAGACTGTGGCACCGGCGCCAAAGCCGGTGGTTTTTACGGTCAGGAACGGCGTTTCCGATCCGCTGTTTTCCCTTTTACCACGGGCTGTTATGCCCGTGGTTTCCACAGGCCGCCGGACAAACGCTCTATGCCATTCGACGGCAACTCAGTTTCTGACAAGCGCCGTTGGCTGCTGTTCGTCTGCGTCCTGGCAGCCGTGACGCACGGCTTGTTCTACCTGTATCGTCCCGACACAACTCCGGGGCCGGACGCGAGGGAGTACTCGGCCCTCGGCATCGGCCTGGCGGAGACCGGCGAGCTTCGCCTGCCGACGGGCGAGGTTGCCAAGCGAATGCCGCTGTATCCCGCCTTGATCGCGGCCGTCTACCGGTGGCAGGGTCCCGACGTGTGGCAGAACGGCGTGCTGCTCGTCCAGACTCTGCTGGCGTGGTGCAGCACGATCATCATCGCACTGACCGCCGAACGGCTGGCGGACGGCCGGGCCGCGTGGATGGCCGGGACCACCGCGGCGCTGTATTCCCCGTTTCGCTACCTGCAGATGTCGATCCTGACCGAGACGCTGCTGATCTTCTTGGGTTCGCTCGCGCTGTTCTTGTACATCGCCATCGGCCTCCGAACGCGATCGACGACCACGAAGAGCTGGTCCGGGGACTGCGGCACAACCGCCTTGCCGGTGGGAACACAAGCGGGACGCCCGTGCCACGGCATCGAGATAGTCCCCAAGTGGGCCGGGCTGATCGCTGTGTCTCTCTTAATCGGCTTGGGCGCCCTTACGCGGCCGAACGCGCTGCTGCTGATCCTGCCGTTTGCGATCGACACGGCCTGTCGCACGGGCCGTGCGACGGAGCGAGCCGGGCGGGTCGCGCTGATCCTCGTGCCGGCCCTGGTCTGTGCGTGCTGCTGGGGCGTGCGGAACGAGCGGGCCACGGGTGCGTTCACACTGTCGACCACCGGCGGCCTGAACTTCTATCTCGGACACAACTCCAATTACGCGCGCGACGCCGGCGCGGGCGGCGACACCGACTACGGGGCCTTCGACCGCCTACGCCACGAGGAGTGGCTCAGCGAGGTCGAAGCCGATCGGCGTTTGTTCCACGAGGGACTTGCGTTCATCGCTGCCCATCCGTGGCAAACCGTGGTCAACGGCTTACGGAAGCTGGGCGTCTGGCTTCGTCCGAGCGTCCCGCAGCACGGCCCCCTCACGCTGGTGCTCGGCTTCGGCGCCCTGGTGGCTTGCGGTTGGCCGCGACGTTGTCTGCCCCAACGGCCAGCGCGTCGTCCTGCCGTCTCGCCCCGCACCGTCTACGTGCTCGCTTTCATTGCACTGGTCGGCCTGACCGCTTGGCTCGCCGTGGTCCTGTCGCAGGTCAGCCTTCCGTTGACCACGCCCCTGTTCGTGGTTCCGATCGGGTTGATCGCCCTGCTCCTGCTTCGTAGCACGCCCAACGTCCGCGGCCTGTTGATCGGCCTGTTTGCCACCCAACTCGCCGTGGCGGTTGTGTTCCTCCCACTGGCTCGCATCCGTTGGGCGGTAGACGGCATCCTGATCGTGGCCATCGGCGTCGGCATCTCCAGGTTGTGCCGGTGGCTGTGCGCGCCGCCGCCGGGAGCGACCAGCCTCCCTGTTGTCACGGCAAAGCCGCCGAACTCAGTTACGCCACTGTAGGAACGCGTCTCGAAACCGTTGTGGCACGGCCGTCAACGGCGGTGTCCGCACGGGTGGGAGGCCCGCGCTGCAGGCTTCGTTACCCCGCTTCCACCCGCCACGGTTCTCAGTGCCGGAAACAGTGCGCCTGAAATCGCAGGTGCGCGGCCCGGTGAGCGACCGGGGCCATGACACTTTCGGCAGCATTCGATTCTGGGTGCCGCGGGCGGTGGGTGCCACTGGCAGCTTGCCTGCCAGTGTGTGCCCCGTGCGCCCACGGGAGAGACCGCACTGGCAGACAAGCTGCCAGTGGCACAAGGCTGAACTGTCACGTACACCTGGCTGCCTGGCGCTAGGCTCACCGCACGTTGCGGCTCCTTGCGCAGCAGCTTAGGATGGGGTGCGGCCCGGAGCGCCGGGCTGGCAACCGTGACCAGCGGCAAGCGATCGGTCGGGCGGGTGGCACTGGCAGCTTGTCTGCCAGTGTGTGCCTCCGGGGCATCGTATTAGACCCTCCCGGCTGGTCCCGCAGGCGGCCGTCATCTTGGACGCGAGAGGCTTCTCCTTGATAGAAGGAGCGGAATAGATGACAGATGAGTCGTTCAACCCCTTCCGGATGGCACAAGCCCAGTTTGACAAGGTGGCTGACATCCTCGACCTGGATTCGGCCACGCGCGAGCTGCTGCGCAATCCGATGCGGGAGTATCACTTCAGTATCCCCGTACACATGGACGACGGCGGCACGAGAGTATTCCGCGGCTTTCGTGTGCAGCACAACGACGCGCGGGGGCCGGGCAAGGGCGGCATCCGCTTCCACCCCCAGGGGACCATCGACACAGTACGGGCGTTGGCGATGTGGATGACCTGGAAGTGCGCCGTGGTGGACATTCCGCTTGGCGGGGCCAGCGGCGGTGTCATCTGCGACCCGCACAGCCTGAGCATGCGCGAGCAGGAGCAGATTTGCCGCGGATGGGTCCGTCAGATGGCCAGGGACATCGGCCCAATCCGAGATGTGCCGGCCCCCGAGGTCATGACGAGCGGGCAGCACATGCTCTGGATGTTGGACGAATACGAAGCCATATGCGGCGGGAAATACCCCGGCTTCATCACTGGGAAGCCGGTCGGCATGGGCGGTTCACTGGGACGAACCGAGGCGACCGGATTCGGCGTCGTGTTCACCATTCGCGAAGCGCTGAAGGAGCTGAAGCTCCGGCCGGAAGACACGATGGCCAGTGTCCAGGGCTTCGGTACCGTGGCACAACATGCCATCCGTCTATATCATCAGATCGGCGGCAGGACCACGTGCGTCTCCTGTTGGGACCAGAACGATCAGCAGTCGTACGCCTTCCGGAAGACGGAAGGCATTGATCTTGAGGCCCTGCTATCCATCACCGATCGCTTCGGCGGCATCGACAAGGCCAGGGCCGAGAAGCTCGGGCATGAAGTTCTCGACGGGGATGCGTGGATTGAACAGGACGTGGACATCCTGATCCCGGCGGCGTTGGAGAACCAAATCACCGGCGAGAACATGGGCAAGACCAGCCCGCGCGTCAAGATCATCGCCGAGGGCGCGAGCGGTCCGACGACGCCGGAGGCGGACCAGGCAATCCACAAACGGGGGTTGTACTTGATTCCGGACTTCCTGGCCAACGCTGGCGGCGCGACCTGCTGCTACTTCGAGCAGGTGCAGAGCAACATGAACTACTACTGGGAGAAGGATGAGGTGCTGGGCAAGCTCGACGTCATGATGACGTCCGCGTTCATCGCGGTGAGTGATATGGCCAAGAGTAGAAAGATGTCCATGCGCGACGCCGCCCACGCCATCGCAATTGCCCGTGTGGCTCAGGCCTGCAGGGACCGCGGATGGATTTGATCGCCGGATGGGGGGCGCCGCGGCACGGATGGGTGGTCGATGCAGGACTCTGATTCAGGAAACGCGTTTCACCACTTTGACCGGAGGTTCTTCGATTCCGACGAGGACTTCACCCTGATCGGCTCCGGGGCCCTCGGCGGAAAGGCCCAGGGCCTGGCGTTTGTCAAGAAGACGCTGGATCGCGACTTCGCCGCCGACACCTTTCCCGGCATCGAGGTCGGCGTCCCACGGCTGGCCGTCATCACCGCGGACCACTTCGATCGGTTCATGCAGCGCAATGATCTTCACGACTTCGCCTTCTCCGATGCCCCGGACGATCGCATCGCCCACGCGTTCCAATCAGCGGAGTTGCCGGCGGAGATCGTCGGCGACCTGCGGGGTCTGATCGCGAAAGTACAGACGCCGCTAGCCGTTCGTTCGTCGAGCCTGCTGGAGGACGCGCTGCGCCATCCGTTTGCCGGGGTCTACGCCACCAAGATGATCCCCAACAACCAGCTCGACGCGGACACGCGGTTCCGCAAGCTGGTCGAGGCGATCAAGTTGGTCTATGCCTCGACGTTCTTCAAGGGTGCGAAGGACTACATGAAGGCCATCGGTCACGACATCGAGAATGAGAAGATGGCTGTGATCATCCAGGAGGTCGTGGGGCGGCGGTACGGCGGCCGTTTCTACCCGACTCTGTCCGGTGTGGCTCGGTCCTACAACTTCTACCCCATCGGACACGCCCGGCCGGAGCACGGCGTGGTCGATCTGGCGTTGGGGCTGGGCAAGACGATCGTGGATGGTGGCATGGCATGGGCCTATTCGCCGGCCTTCCCCGCGGTGGCCCCGCCGTACGGCTCCATCGGGGAGCTGCTCAAGCAGACCCAGACGGACTTCTGGGCGGTCAACATGGGTAAGCCGCCGGCCTACGATCCGATCCACGAGACCGAATATCTCCTACGGGCCTCGCTGGCCGACGCCGAGTCGGACGGAACATTGAAGCATACTGCCTCGACGTACCTCACGGAGTCGGACCGGCTGACCATGGGGATCGGATCACCAGGCCCGCGGGTCCTTACGTTCGCCCCGATTCTGGACCTGCCGGACATTCCGCTGAACAAGCTGGTCAAGGCCTTGTTGAAGATCTCCGAGCAGGCCACCGAGGCGAAGGTCGAGATCGAGTTTGCGATGACCCTGGATCCGCAACAAGGTCTGCCTGCCCGCTTCGGATTCCTCCAGGTTCGGCCGATGATGGTCTCCGACGAGTTTGTGGAGGTCGCGGAGGAGGAGATGATCGCGGAGAACACACTTGCGGCTTCGGAGTCGGTGATGGGCAACGGGGCCATCAATACGCTCCAGGACGTGGTGTACGTCCGGGCTGAGGCGTTCGAGGCGAAACACACGCCGGAGATCGCCGTCGAAGTCGGGGCGATGAACGTCGAACTGGTCAATGCCCGGCGGCCTTATCTGTTGATCGGATTCGGTCGCTGGGGGAGCGCCGATCCGTGGTTGGGCATTCCGGTGGATTGGCCCCAAATCTCGGGAGCCAAGGTGATCGTCGAAGCCACCACACCGGACATGAATGTGGACCCGAGCCAAGGCTCTCACTTCTTCCACAACATCACCAGTTTTCGGGTGAGCTACTTCTGCGTACACCACGCGGGAGCATACAAGATCGATTGGGACTGGCTGGACAAGCAGCACTGCGTGGCGGAGGCACGGTTTGTCAGACACGTTCGGTTGCCGGTGCCGCTCAGCGTCAAGGTGGACGGAAGAAACGGCCGCGGCGTCATCACACGGGGCACGCCGAGGACACGGGGAGCCCCCTGACAAGCTAAGCGGAGTGATTCTTGACAGTACGGCTCGCAAGACCACTCGGCCGCCTGGGCGCCGCGGCGAATCCCCGCGTGGCGTGAGTTTCCACAGCCTTCTCAGCAGTAGCCCACACCTGTGAGCGGTCGAGAGACCACGTCGTTGGCACCTCATCGGGCAGCCCGAGGGGCAGGATGATGTATCCCATTGTCGTGGAATGACTTAGCATTGCCCGCGGACGAAGGCGTCGCGATGGTCGCATGGCGGGCGTTTGGCCTTTTGAGCCCGCGGTCTCCGGCACGGTCTTTGCCACAGGTATACCCTGACGCTATGGTGGGTGCTGTTCTCCTTCGCTGCGTGGTGTCCCGTCAAAGACGCAAGTGAGGCGGGGCAATGGGTGTCTTGGGCGGCGTCAAGGAACTCGCTTCTTTTCGGTCGACTTTTGACCCGCCATACGAGCGACGAGATAGGGAAGAATACGTCTCATCGCGGAAGAAAAAGATGAAAACGGAAATCCTGAGCATTCTCGATAAACATGAGGAAGAGCGGGGCGGGCTCATCTCGATCCTTGAGGACATCCAGGCAGAGTACAGCTACCTGCCCGCCGAGGCGCTGAAGCTCGTTGCCGATATGACGGGTCGCTCGCTGGCTGACATCTACGGCGTGGCGACCTTCTACAAGTCGTTCAGCCTGAAGCCCCGTGGCGAACATCTGTGCTCGGTCTGTATGGGCACCGCGTGCCACGTCCGTGGTGCACCGACCGTCGCGAAGGAGTTCCAACGTCAACTGGGGGTTGCTGCCGGTGAGACCACCGCGGACAAGAAGTTCACGCTGGAGACGGTGAACTGCCTGGGGGCTTGCGCGCTGGGTCCCGTTGCCGTCGTGGACGGTCACTACTTCTCCAACGTCAGATCCACACGGGTCAAGGACATCATCGAGAAAACGCGCGCGGGCCTCGACGAGGCCGAGATCAAGGCGGACCGGCGCGTTTACCTTCTTACGGTCAGTTGCGCGCGGTGCAACCATAGCCTGATGGACCCGAGTCACCCGATCGACGGCTCGCCGTCTATCCGTGTGACAGCATCCTTCGAGCGAAAGCATGGCTGGCTCCGGTTGTCTTCCCTTTACGGCAGCTTCACGGTCGAATCCGAGTACCCGATCCGCGCGGACACGGTAGTGGATTTCTTCTGCCCGCACTGCCATGCTGAACTCAAGGGCGCCTCCAGTTGCCCGCTCTGTGCGGCGCCCATGGTTTCCATGATCGTTCGGGCGGGGGGCATCGTGCAGATTTGCTCGCGGCGCGGATGCAAGGGACACATGTTGGATCTGGAAGGCGGCGGTTTCTGATAGTCGCTTCGGCCCGGCCGCGGGGACAGACTGCCTCACCAAGGATAGCAAGATGCCAAGGTTATCTTCTGTAGATGAGTTAAGGGAACTGCGAGACATTATCCTGGCCGATGTTGATGAGAGCAAACCTCGCATAGTCATCTGCGCCGGAACGGCTTGCCAAGCCAGTGGTTCAAACGACATCCTTCGGGCCGCCAAGAAACATATCATGGACAAGGGCTTGATCGACAAGATCGCCCTTCGGATCACGGGATGCCATGGCTTCTGCGAGATGGGTCCGTTCATTCTCACCGAACCACAGAAGGCATTCTACACACGCGTACGAGCAGAGGACGTGCCGAGGATTATCAATGCCGTCCTCGCGGGGGGGTATGTTGAGGACCTGTTGTATCAAGACCCGGTTACGGGGGACACGTACTACAGACACGACGACATCCCTTTCTTCAAGCATCAGCAGCGCGCTCTCCTGGAAATGAACCAGAGGATAGACCCGATCAGGATCTACAATTACATCTCTGAGGATGGTTACAGTGCGCTCGAACGTGTGTTGACTGAGCAGAATCCCGATTGGGTTGTGGAGGAGGTCAAGGCTTCGGGCCTGCGTGGTCGCGGCGGCGCCGGTTTTCCCACGGGTGTGAAATGGGAGCTCCTATCCAAGCAGCGGAACGGCCAAGGCAAGTTTCTGGTGTGCAACGCGGACGAAGGCGATCCCGGCGCGTATATGGACCGAAGCATTCTAGAGGGCAACCCCCATAGCATTATCGAGGGAATGACCATCGGCGCATATGGAACCGGCGCTACGGAAGGCGTGGTCTATGTGCGCAACGAGTACCCGCTGGCAATCAAGCACCTGATGATCGCCCTGCGGCAGTGTCGTGATATCGGGCTCCTGGGCCGAGATATTTTAGGAACTGGTTTCTCCTTTGACATCAAGCTGGTTAGGGGTGCCGGGGCATTTGTCTGCGGCGAGGAGACCGCCCTGATTCGATCCATCGAAGGCAAGATGGGCGAGCCGCGCCAACGACCGCCGTTCCCGGTGCAGAAGGGCATCGATGGCAAGCCGACGGCCATCAATAACGTCGAGACCTGGGCCAACATCCCGCTCATCTTCAGGCTGGGTGCCGCCGAGTTCGCGAGGATTGGCACCAAGGGCAACTCGGGAAGCAAAGTCTTCAGCCTCGTTGGAAAGATAAAGAACACGGGTCTGGTCGAGGTCCCCATGGGCATCACCATCGGGGAGGTCGTCTACGACATCGGCGGCGGACCACCCGGCAAGGCGAAGATCAAGGCCGTGCAAACGGGCGGCCCTTCCGGCGGCTGCATACCGGCCGACAGATTCGATCTGCCCATCGACTACGACAGTCTGGCCGAGGCGGGATCGATCATGGGCTCCGGCGGCATGATCGTCATGGACGAGAACACGTGCATGGTCGATGTCGCCAAGTACTTCATGAACTTCCTCAAGAGCGAGTCGTGCGGCAAGTGTTACACCTGCCGCAAGGGCACTCAGCGGATGTACGAAATCCTCGACGACATCTCGAAGGGGAAAGGGACGCTCGAGGACCTGGGCCTGCTGGAAGAGCTGGCGCTTGTGGTCAAGGACACGACCATGTGCGGACTGGGCCAGACGGCGTCGAATCCGGTCCTGTCCACGCTGCGGTACTTCCGTCACGAGTACGAGGAGCACATCCGCGACAAGAGATGCCGGGCCTTCGTTTGCCCGGAACTGGTCGGAGCCCCGTGCCAGGCCGCGTGTCCTATAGACACCGAGGCGTGGCGGTACGTTGCTCACATAGCGAGGGGCGAGTACGAAGAGGCATACCAGGCCATTAGAGACGCCAACCCCTTCCCCTCGGTTTGTGCGCGGGTTTGCTCTCATCCGTGCGAGAGCCGATGTCGAAGCGGCACGGCGGGGACAGCTCCGATTGCCATCCGCGAGCTGAAACGCTTTGTGACTGATCGCGTGGATCCATCCGCTTACAGGCCGAAACGAGCGACGAAGACAAACGCAGATGCACCCAGGGTCGCCATCGTCGGCTCCGGTCCCGCTGGACTTACCGCCGCCCATTATCTGTCTCTTGCCGGGTATAAGGCGACTGTGTTCGAGGCGGATGACCGGCCGGGCGGGATGCTGGTCAGTGGCATTCCCGCGTTTCGTCTGCCGCGAGAGGTGTTGAGCAAAGAGATCGACGCCCTTCTCACTGACGAGGTTTCTCTCCGCCGCAACACGGCGCTCGGCCGAGACTTCACCGTAGACAGCCTCTTCAAGGACGGCTTCAAGGCGGTCTTCGTAGCCACCGGCGCCCACAAGAGCCGCCGGATCGGGCTGAAGGGGGAGGACTGCGAAGGTGTCTTTCCTGCGATGCGATTCCTGAAGGCGTTCAACCTGAAAGGCAAGCAGTTGGCGCGCGGACGTGTGGCCGTGATCGGCGGCGGCAACTCTGCCATCGATGCCGCCCGAGTAGCGGTCAGGCAGGATGCCGTGGAAAGCGTCACGATCCTTTACCGCCGCACCCGAGATGAGATGCCCGCCTTTGAGGAGGAAATCGAGGCGGCGCTCACGGAAGGGATCGAATTGGAGATCCTGGTCAGCCCCGTTGGCGTACGCATGGATGGCGGGGCCATAGCCGGCGTGACGGTCATTCGCAACCGTTTAGGGGATCGCGGCCCCGATGGCCGCCGCAGACCAGTACCTATCCCTGGTTCCGAAGTTGACTTACCCTTCGAGACGGTCATCGTTGCCATCAGCGAGGGGCCGGATACGCGCGGCGCGGTGGATGGGTCGTCGCAACCCCTGGAGACAGGACCAAGTGGTACGTTGCGATCGGATCCGGCAACCCTGATGACCAGCCGACCGGGCGTGTTTGCGGGAGGAGACGTGGTTACCGGCCCCAACACCGTCGTGGACGCCATCGCCGCCGGTAAGAGGGCCGCTCTGATGATCGGGCGCTATTTGCGCGGTGAAGAACTGAAACGGGCGGGTGCGGTCTTACTACCGGATGTCTACGTTGAGCCCCTCGTGCTCGACGAGGAAGAGCTTGCACAGCTTGCGGAACAGGACCGGGCCGAGCCGCCTACGGTCCCCGCCGCATCGCGAAGGCGGAACTTCAACGAGGTGGAGTTGTCCCTTTCCGTTGAAGACGCCACCAGAGAGGCCCGCAGATGCTTGCGGTGTGACCTGGAATTCACCCAGCCGGAAGAAGGTGAAACGGCGATCTCGGCCACCGTCGGAGGAGCGGCATGATAAACCTAACGATCAACGGCCTGCGAACCTCGGTTGAGCAGGGCACGACGCTGCTTGAGGCCGCGCGGTTCCTTGGCTTTCCCATCCCGACGTTGTGCCACATGGAGGGGCTGTCGCCTTACGGTGCCTGCCGGTTGTGCGTGGTCGAGATCGGGGAGGGGCCACGGGCAAAGCTGGTCAGCTCGTGCACCTATCCGGCAGAAGAAGGTCTGAAGGTGCGGACGGCCTCTTCTCGGGTGTTGCGGGCTCGAAAGATGATCCTGGAACTCCTGCTGGCTTCATGCCCGCAGTCGAAGACGATCCAGGACCTTGCCTCGGCCCACAACGTTCGCCGGCAACGGTTCCGGCAGGAATACGAAGACTGCATCCTTTGCGGCTTGTGTGTGCGGATGTGCGAGGAGCAGATGATGGCCAAGGCCATCGGCTTCCGCGGGCGGGGAGAAACGCGGAGCATCGGGACGCCGTTCGACATCAAATCGGAGGTCTGCCGATTATGTGGCGGCTGCATCTACGTCTGCCCCGCCTGCCAGCTCCGATGCACGTACAGCGAACCGGAGAAGGCCATCTGCGGCGGCTGCGCGAACCTGAGCCCGCCTTGTGTCGAGAAGGAACAGTTTGACGACATGATGTGTTACATGACCCCCTGTGTTGCCTGTGAGATAGAGAAAGACTGACCAACGGAGGATGAGACTCGATGTCCATGTCACTCTCAAGAATAAACGCCTCGGCCGCGACCCTCACCAAGAACAGGACCGAGGGCTCTATCACGCCCTCGTCCGGCATGTGCGTCACCTGCGTGGACGGCTGCATCGGCATGTGCGAGATCGGCAAGTCCGCCTACCGTGGCCACGAGGTCATCTACCCGCAGCCCTTCGGCGTGATCACGACCGCGGCGGAGAAGAGCTATCCTGTCGACTACTCGCACTTCAACATCATGGGCACCGCGGTCGGGGCGCATGGTATTGAGGCGGACAGCGACAAGGCGATCTTTCCGGCTGTTAACCTTGAAGTCGCCTTCGGCCATGACAAGGGCATCAAGTTTCGCTTGCCGTTCATCATTCCCGGGATCGGCTCGACGAACATCGCCAAGAACAACTGGGAAGGACTGGCCATCGGGTCAGCCCTTGCCGGAACGGGTCTGACCATTGGCGAAAACGTGGTCGGCATGGACCCTGAGGCAACCATCAAGAACGGCCGTGCGGTCGATACGGTGGACCTGAAGCGTCGGGTCAGCCTTTACAAGGACCACCAGCGTGACGGCTACGGGGCCATCATCTGTCAGGCCAACGTCGAGGATACCCGCCTCGGGACGCAAGAGTACGCCATCGAGAAGCTGGGCGTCGAGTGCGTCGAACTCAAGTGGGGGCAAGGGGCCAAGGACATCGGCGGCGAGGTCAAGATCGCAAGTTTGAAGAAGGCCCAGTTGCTCTACGAGCGCGGCTACGTCGTGCTGCCCAACCCGACCGATCCAGACATTATCAAGGCGTTCGAGCGCGGGGCGTTCAAGGAGTTCGAGCGCCATTCGCGTGTTGGGATGGTTAGCGAAGAAGCCTTTGCCGAGAGGGTGCAGGAACTGCGTAAGGCCGGGGCCAAGTACGTCTTCCTCAAGACGGGGGCCTACCGACCGGCCGACCTGGCCCGTGCGGTGCTGTTTGCCACCAAGTACAAGCTCGACTTGCTCACAGTGGATGGCGCGGGTGGAGGAACGGGCATGAGCCCGTGGCGGATGATGAACGAGTGGGGCGTGCCTCCCGTCGAGTTGCACTCACTGATGTACCAGTACGCCAAACGCCTAGCAGACAAGGGAATGAAAGTCCCGGCATTGGCGCCGGCCGGCGGGTTCACCTTCGAGGATCAGATTTTCAAGGGCCTGGCTCTCGGCGCGCCGTTTGTGAAGCTCGTCGGCATGGCCCGCTCGCCGATCGCGGCCGCCATGGTAGGCAAGACCATTGGGCGAACGATCAAAGACGGCCAGATCCCCGTTTACATCGAGCGATTCGGGAATAAGATCGACGAGATCTTCGTGACCGCCGGCGAATTGCGGAGGGAACTGGGCGACAACGAGTTCGAGAAGCTACCGACCGGCGCGATCGGGCTCTACACCTATTACGAGCGGCTGGCCCAGGGCCTCCGCCAACTCATGTGCGGCAGCAGGAAGTTCTCGTTGGAGCACATTTCGCGTGACGATTTGGCCTGCCTGACCCATGAGGCCGCCGACATCAGTGGCATCCCATTCATTACCGACGTGGACAAGGCGCAAGCTGAGGAGATCCTCGGCGGTTGATGCGGGCTAATGCGCGGCGTCGCTGCGACGCCGCGGGAATGATCCGTCCAAAGAAGCTGTTTCAGAACCCTATGTGGCACCGGCGCCAAGGTCGGTGGATTGGATGAGTCACTGGGCATTCTCTCGCTCGTCTCCACAATTCTGAAACAGCTTCTTACCCATGCCCCCCGCCAAACACGCACTTGCCCGCCCGTGCGTCCATCACGTGTGCGAACACTGGCGGGCAAGCCGCCAGTGGCACGCACGCGGGCAAGCCGCCAGCGGCACACACACTGTTCAAACGTTAGCAGAACGGGCCCAACACACAGCAGAACGTGCCCAACACACAAAGGAAGGCACTCTCCGGCAGGCACTCTCCGGGACAACTGCACTGGAGAGCCCTCTCCATGTGTAGAAGTGCGGGCGCCCCACCGCCTGCGCAGGCGGGGTGTGACATCCCGTTTCTCTTTCACGCATCACTTGCTAGAATACGACGCAGACCGAGACCAAGTGCAAAGGGGGAAAACGTGGTTCGTCAAGCACCTGTGTTCGTCAATGTCATGGCGGTTCGGGGTAATGGGGGATGTGACTGAGGCGCGACCGGGCGTGGGGCCCTCTGGCAGTTCTCTCGTTCCGCGCTTGCCCCTCCGCCGGCCTGTTTGCGGTGCTCAGCGATACCGCCGCCCACGGGGTACTCAACATGCCTGACCGGCACGAATCCGTCCACGAGATTCTCGATGCCTTGGAAGAGCGGGCCAAGGAGCTCACCTGCCTCTACAAGATCGAGGAGTTGCTCAACGATCCAAGTGGCACGCTTGACCAGGCGCTCGAAGGTGTTGTGTGTGCCATCCCACCTGGATGGCAATACCCAGAGTGTTGCCAGGCGCGAATCACCTTTAAGGACGTGACGTGCGCGTCGCCGGGGTTCCAGAGAACGCCTTGGGTCCAAGAAGCGGACATCATCGTGCGGGGTGAAGTGGTTGGTACGATCGAGGTGTGCTATACACGAAAGAGCCCGCAGGCGGACGAGGGGCCTTTCCTCAAGGAGGAGCGCAAGCTCATCACGACGATTGCCGAACGTCTGGGACATTTCGTCCTGCATCAGGATCTGGTGCGCGCAATGGAGGAGTGGCAGGTTGCCAAGGAGGAGGTGTCCAGGGGAAGGGAAAAGGGGGACTGGGGAGTCGTCCTGGATCTGCTTCGCCGAACCGACCAGAACCTCTTGACTCGCATTTCGCGCAAGATGATCAACCACCTGTGTTGGAGCGGCGTGGAGGAGGCCGAGCAACTACTGCGCCGGTTCGGTGCCGAGAGGAAAGGCGATGAAGCTGATCTGTTGATCGACGCCAACATGCCGCGCCAGAGAGAGGAACTGCCCAGCACGGCCAGACTCAGTGAGGACACGTTTCGACTCGCGGCCCAGCATCTTGGGGAAGAAGAGATCGTTGCCTGCCTGCAGAAGTGGATCAAGGAGGATAAATCGAGCGTCATCGTCAACACGCTGGAAAGCCTGGATGCGTCGCTGACCGAGATCAGCGACACGATGACCCGCTGCGGGCAGATGACGCCACATGAACTGGAGTTCCCCATCTCCACCGAGAGAGCCGTGCGTGTTGCGCTGGTCCGCCGGTTCTTCACTGATCAGCTTCGGTTCATCAACGTGGCCAAGGATTACATCGACATCGACAGTGTCCATGATCTGTTCCAACGCATGATTTTCCACCAAGGAAGTCATGGCCAATTGGGGGGTAAGAGCTCGGGCGTGTTCCTCGCATCGCAGATCATCGAGAAGACGGCCGATCGATCAGAACTGCTGGACAACATCAAGGTGCCCAAGACGTGGTATGTTGTCTCCGATGGCCTGCGCAACTTCATCTCCCGCAATAATCTTGAGGATGTGTTGAATCAGAGATACAAGGAGATCGAGCAGGTTCGCCAGGAGTACCCCCACATCATCCAAGTGTTCAAGAACTCCTCGTTTTCGGCTGACGTGGTCAAGGGACTGTCCATGGCGTTGGACGATTTCGAGGACCGCCCCCTCATTGTTCGCAGCTCGAGCCTGCTGGAGGATCGGTTCGGGGCGACCTTCTCAGGCAAGTATAAGAGCCTGTTCTTGGCCAACCGGGGTACCAAGCAAGAGCGTTTGGCCGCCCTGATGGATGCCGTTGCCGAGGTGTATGCGTCCACTTTCAGCCCAGATCCCATCGAGTACCGCAGCGAGCGCGGTCTGCTTGACTTCCACGAGGAGATGGGCATCATGATTCAGGAGGTCGTAGGCACGCGCGTGGGGCACTATTTCTTCCCCGCGTTCTCGGGAGTGGCCTTCAGCCGCAACGAGTTCCGCTGGTCGCCGCGCATCAAGCGAGAGGATGGTCTGGTCCGCATGGTTCCCGGCCTGGGGACGCGAGCCGTCGACCGATTGAGCGACGACTACCCGATCCTGATCTCGCCGGGACAGCCCGGCCTACGGGTCAACGTTACGTTGGACGAGACCGTTCGCTACTCGCCCCGCAAGCTGGACGTGATCAACCTGGATACCGGGCGCTTCGAGACCGTCGATGTGGCACGGTTGCTCAAGGAACAAGGGCGCAACTACCCGGCCATCGAGCGGATCGTCTCCATCCTCGATCACGACCATCTTCGGCGCCCAATGGGCCGAAGCATCGACTTCGAGCAAGACAACTTGGTGGTTACCTTCGACGGCATCGTTGGCGGGACGCCGTTCACCAAACAAGTACACGCCCTGTTGAGGTTGCTTGAGGACAAGCTCAATACACCGGTGGACATCGAGTTCGCCCATGACGGCACCGACTTCTATCTCCTACAGTGCCGCCCACAGAGTCACTCACAGGACAGCATCCCGGCCTCAATCCCCCAGGATCTCCCTCGGGATCGCGTGCTCTTTTCTGCCAACCATCACGTATCCAACGGCCAAGTGCTCGACATTACGCACGTCGTGTATGTGGATCCGGAGAGCTACAACGGGCTGAGCGATCTGTCTCAACTGGCGGCGGTGGGGCGCGTGGTCAGCAAGCTGAACAAGCTGCTACCTAAGCGGAGGTTCATCCTGATGGGGCCTGGACGCTGGGGGAGCCGCGGCGACGTGAAACTTGGCGTGAAGGTGACGTACTCTGACATCAATAACACAGCGGCCCTGATCGAGATTGCCCGCAAGAAGGGCGACTACCTGCCGGATCTGTCGTTTGGCACGCACTTCTTTCAGGATTTGGTGGAATCCTCCATCCGGTACCTGCCGTTGTATCCGGACGATGACGGCGTCGTCTTCAATGAGCTCTTCTTCAACCGCTCGCCGAACGTTCTCGCGGACCTGCTGCCCGAAGCCGCGGACTTGGCCGGCACCGTCCGTGTCATCGACGTCCCTCAATCCGCCGACAAGCAGGTCCTCTGCATCCTGATGAACGCCGATTTGGATGA
Organism: Phycisphaerae bacterium; assembly: GCA_016935885.1. The sequence goes on from JAFGQA010000187.1 coordinate 43,567, forward strand.
GGCGGTTGGCATCCTGGCCCCGCCGGAAGCCGGTAGGTCGAGGATGCGTTGGGAAGCGGAGTATCCCGAGCCGGTGGCGGAGGACCACTGGCGCTGGCGGATGCGAATGGCCGAGCATCTCGCCGGCCAGCTCGATCCCGACCGGTTTGGCGTGAAGGCCCTTTACGTCTTCGGCAGTACCAAGAACGCCTCCGCGGGGCCTGGAAGCGACATCGATATCCTGGTCCATTTCGCCGGCTCACCGGAGCAGCAGGACACATTGATGCAGTGGTTGGAGGGCTGGAGCCTATGCCTAAGCGAGATGAACTATCTCCACACGGGCTATCACACCGATGGCCTCCTCGATATTCACATGGTCACCGACGACGACATCGCCAAGCGGACCAGCTACGCTGCCAAAATCGATGCCATCACCGATCCGGCCCGACCGTTGCCGTTGAGGAAGGACAATAACAACTCTAAATGAGTTCGCGCGTGGCGGCGGCGGGCTCTTCGAGGTCGAATCGTACCAGGGCGAGTTCCGGCCCGTCATGTGCGGCGGACAAACACACCGTCCGGCCGATTTCGTCCCTCCACGAGCCAGTCAGCCGCGCCGACTCGTGTACATGCCCGTGGAGCGTGACCAATGGTTGGCGTTTCTCAATGAACCTCCTGATGGCAATGCTGCCGACATGCACGTCAACCGGCACATGGTCGATCACGCGATTGTCGAGCGCCGCCCGGTCAAGGCGACTCCGATACGGCGGTGAGTGAAACAGAAAAACAGCCCGCTCCATCGCATCGGCACCGACAAGTTGCTCCAGGTCCTCCCGAATCGTGGTGTTACGGACTTCGTGTTCGGACACTGGGATTGAGCGGTGCCCCTCTTCAGGCGAAATACAACCAACGTCCACGTAACGGGAGACGTCATAACGCTCCCAATCCTTGAGCATAAACGGCGTCGGCGGAACGAACGCGTAACCATAGACATTGATCTCACCCAGTTGGGTCCTGCGCGCGTGTACGTACTCCCAGACACCACGGGTCGCAGCGTCGAGAACGGCAGACTCCTCGAAACGCGGATCATCGTTGCCCAAGATCAGCATCACCCGCGCGTAGTCGCTCGCCAGCAGCTCTCGCAGCTTCGAGAATCTCGCTGCCAGAAAGCCGTTCACGAAATCGCGGTGGCCGACATCGAGAGGTACGCTGGGTGTCAGTCCTGAGGGGAGCAGGTCGCCGCCCAGAAACACGGCCTCCGGGCGCTCTTCAGCCATAACAGCAAACAGCTTCTCGTAACGATCCACCTGTCCGTGCACGTCTGAGACAAAGAAGCATCGCGTCACACTGCAGCCTCTCACGTGCCAGTGATTATCGGCCGGGCACGCCGCCATTGTAACACGTTGCGCCCCACCTCTCCCGCCGACTCGCCTCTCCCGAGCGCATCGTCCAGTCTGGTCGCGCGAACGGCGTGCTTCTCTTCGAGGAAAGTGGGGCGGATCACACCGGTCGGGATGACAGGCATCTCAACATCAGGCAAGTGGCCTAAAGCACTTCACGGTTGGATGCACCTGTGGCACCGCCGTCTCGGCGGTGGATTCACGGGCGAGACGCCCGTGCCACAGTCGCAGGC
>JAFGQA010000188.1 GCA_016935885.1 Phycisphaerae bacterium
CGCACGAGATAGATCGCGGGCTTGTCGAGCCAGACGAACTCGACCTTCCGGCCCATCTCCTTGGCGATGAGCTCCGCAACTTTGTTCTCGAAGCCCGTCGCATCCTGGACCGAATACGGCGCCTCGTTGGCTGCCGCGCAGACGCGCAAGGTGTCGGACGTCTTGCTCTCCGCGGCCGGCTGCTCTTCGGCAAAGGCGGAGCCCGCAAGACCGATCAAAGCTGCGGCCGCCGCGGCCATGAGCTTTGTAGCGTGGGACATATTTGAACGCATGGTTTCAGCTTCTTCTTTCGGGGGGTGAGCGCCCATCGCACGCCGCAAAGGCAGGTTTGCGCGGCGGCATCGGCGTGAAAAATTGTTTGCTTCTCGGAGTCGCATGACGCTGAAGGCGCGGGCGATCCCGCCCGGCACGATGGCCGGGCGGGACCGCTGACGCTTAGCCCTCTTGCTCGACGGTGGTGGAATACTCGTCGAGATTGACGTCGTCGTAGGGACCCTTGCCGTCCAGGGAGAAGACGAGCAGGCCACCGCCTTGCTGCGTCCAGTTCTGGAGATTACGGAAGGCACCCACGGCGCCGAGACCGGCCGTCGGATCCTGCAGATCGAACACGAGACCCACTCCCGGCCAGCCGCCGACGCCGTAATAGACGGCAACGTACTGCACGCCGTTGTGCATGTAGGTCATCGGGTAACCGATACCGCCGGACGGCATCTTGAACTTCCACAGAAGCTCGCCGGAATCCGCGTCACGGGCCTTAAAGTAGCCGTCGAGCGTCGGATAGAAGACGAGACCGCCTGCAGTCGCCATCGTGCCGCCCCAGGCCGCAAAGCGCTCCATCACCTGCCACTTATATTTGCCGGTAATGGCGTTGTAGGCTTTGACCTGGCCCAGCCCGAGATAGTTCTGGCGATCGCCCTTCGGGCCCGGATACATCGACAGGGTTGCACCGACGAAGAACTGGCCGGCGCGATAGGGAAGCATGAAGGGCTCCCAATCCATGCAGATGTGGTTGATGGCGAGATAGAACAGCTGCCGCTGCGGATCGTACGAGTCGTGGGCCTGGTCGTGATAGCCCATGGCCGACGGGCAGACGTCCTTCGCTTTGTGGTCCATGCGCGTGCCGTACTCGGGATTGCGCACCGGGATGCCGGTCTTCATGTCGACATGCGTCCACACGTTGACGGTGTCATCCAGGAAGTCGGCGGACACCAGCGTGCCGTCGCTCCGGTCCAGCGTATAGATGATGCCGTTCCGGTCCGGATGGGTCACGAGCTTGCGCTCCTTGCCTTCCTTGTCCTTCTGATCGCTCAGCATCATCACGTTCACGCCGGCATAGTCCCACTCGTCGTGGGGGGTCTTCTGATAGCCCCACTTGAGGTTGCCGTCGTCGGCGTTGCGGGCCATGATCGTCATGGTCCACTTGTTGTCGCCCGGACGCATCGTCTCATTCCACGGCGACGGATTGCCCGAGCCGTAATAAATGAGATTCAGAGTGGGGTCATAGGCGTACCAGCCCCAGTTCGTGCCGCCGCCGATCTTCCACGCATCGCCTTCCCAGGTCGCGAGGCCGAGGCCCTTCTGACCGTAATGCGGGTTGGCTGAGTTGAAGTCGTCGCCGATGCCGATCTCCTCATCGGGACCGGTTGCGTATTTGCGCCACACCTGTGCGCCGGTCTTGACGTCGTAAGCGGTTGCATAGCCGCGCACGCCGAGCTCGGCACCCGAAGATCCAACGATCACCATGTCCTTGACGACATAGGGAGCGATGGTGAGCGTCGAGCCGACCTTGATGTCGGAGTTCTCAAGCTTCCAGTACAGCTCGCCCGTCTCCGCATTCAACGCGACGACATGGCCGTCGAGCTGGTTGTTGAGAACGAGAGGAGGCGTCTTGCCGTCGCCGGGCCAATAGGCGAGGCCGCGGTTCACGAGGTCGCAGCACGCCACGGAACGGGCGGCCGGATCCTGCTTCGGCTTATACTGCCACTTGATCTTGCCGGGATTGTTGAGGTCCAGGGCGTAGACGTTGTTCGGGAAGGAACTATTCACATACATGACGCCGTCGATAACGATCGGCGTGCCTTCGTGTCCGTTCAAGAGGCCAGTCGAGAAGGTCCAGGACACGCGGAGCTTTTTCACGTTCTCCTTGTTGATCTGGTCCATCTTTGAGTAGTTGTCGCCGGTATAGTCCTTGCCCGGCATGACATAGTTTTCGTCGCTCTTAGACAGCTCGATAAGCTTGTCATTGGCGACGGCTGCGGTTCCTCCAACGAGTCCGCAGATGGCAACCGCGACGCATGATGCTTTCGCGAAGCCACTCGGTTCAAACGCTCTCGTCATATTTTAAACCCTCGCGTTGTCGCTCCCATGTGGCGGCGTCCGGAGTTTGGGATTGGCTCAAGCGCGGGACCCAGAACATCCATCCGCTCCGCCGGCCGCTTCGTGTTTGAAGCAGTTGACCGAGGCTGTGCGACTTGTTCAGTCGAACACCTCAGCCTTTGCGGCGTGGGAACTTTAGGTCCGCGGCAACTCGTCCGTCTGTGGGCCAATGCCTAGAAAGACCGGGTGAGCATTGCTCGAAACGGAAGGGGATTCTCTCGCGTCGCCGTGTCGACAAATGCACGCGAGAGGCAAGAGAACTGCTCGGGACATTGTCGGAATACTGCCGACCGAACCGGGAATAGGCGCACCGATTTCGGGAAGAAACGGCAACCGATTTGTCTTTCGCCGGTAGTGCCCGGATGGGCATGGTAGCGCCAGCGAGACCTTCTTGGCCCTTCAGGTGCTCGCGCCGTCCAATGCTTTAGGCCGCCTGTGCTGCCACGCGGTTTGAGGACGAGCATTCCGGCTTTCTCACCTGAGGCTTCCGAAAGGACAAGACGTTGGCGCCTGCTTGTAAGCGGGCCCTGGCGTCTCGAAATGGTGGATAGAGTGCTTCAAAGGCTTTGGTACGACAGGACCGTCCGCACACAGATTCTCGTCGCGATCGGCGCGATCAACATTTGCGCCATTCTCGTCGCCGGGACGATTGCCGTGGTCAACGCGCGCAAGGCGACGCGTATCGAGATCGAGGCCTCTCTCGAAATCGCCAAGCAGTTCGTGCGCAATGCCATTCAGGCGATGCCGCAAAAGGCTCCCGGTGAAGCCGGGTGGGACCCTGCAGTCCAGCTCTCCGAGCGCCTCCGCGTCGCCAACCTGCGCCACGTCCGCATCTTCATGGCCGACGGTTCGGGAAAGCTCACGCAACTTTCAGCCAAGGATGAGGATGGTGTGCCCCAACAGGATCCGCCGCCCGCGCCGCGTTGGTTCGCCGCCCTGGTCGAGCCAAGTATCGAACCTCGCGCCTTGAGCGTCGCCCTCGCCGATCCGGGCCGCGGCGCTGTCGTGCTCGTCGAGCAGCCCATGACCGGCATGCCGAAGCTGTGGGATCGGGGCACTGTCGTGATCGCCGGCGAGCCTGGCGACGAGATCGCCGAGGTCTGGGAAGA
>JAFGQA010000189.1 GCA_016935885.1 Phycisphaerae bacterium
AAAAGGGAGAACAGCCGTTCGGAAAAGCCGTTCCTGACCGTGAAAACCACCGGCGAGACGCCGGTGCCACAGTTTTGCCACAGGCTGGTAGGCCACTTGTTTTCGACTGTCTAGCCGGTTGTCACTGACTTGTGACTCTCATTCCTGGCCGAAAAACGCGGCCTAACTACTGTGTTGACAAAGGTTTGCGCCCCGGCTTTCGATTTCCCAAGCTGGACGTCATCCCAAGATCCCGGGGGCCGGATTTCCGAAGCCATGCGACTCTGAGACTACCGTGCTCACCCCGTGGCGCTTCTGCGGTTGCTCCGGCTGGCCGGGTCTCAGGGCTGGGGGGGGCCTGAAACTCACGGGCGGCGTTTGGAAAGAGGGCCGACGCAACGGTCGTCCTGGGTCCCCGCGATTCCCCTGGAGTGCCTGCCGATCGAACCCGGCCGGCGCAGTGCATCATTCCTGTTGCCGCACCGCCATACAAGTGCATCCCTTCAAGGTACCCGAGGGCCGTGCAAAAGCGAGGCGCATTTGTGTGCGAATCTCGTGCAAAACGCCACACCATCACCGCCATCACCTGAGCTTGACGCTGCAGCGCACTCGGGGCGACGTATCGGGGAGGCACCCCATGGGCTTCGATCGCGAGCCGCAAGTACCTGATCAGCACGGGAAGCCGCTAGTGAATCCGCTGGAGCGTCAGGAACCGGATCTGCGTGTCCGCTTCAGTGGAACAAGAACACGTTGAAGAGTAGGATGCCGCGATGGACTGCGATGATCGAATGACGAAGCAGGATTTTGAACAGGCCTGCCGAGAGCAGCTGGAACGGTTCTTCGGCGACCATCCCAATGCGGCGATGAAGAAACGCGTTCTGAAGGCGCTGCGCTTTCTGAGCGTCAGCAACAAGCCAATGACCGGCAAGCCTGAAGGCTGGGCAGCCGGGATCATCTACGCTGTCGCCAATCGAGACCGGCAAGCTTGCGGCGTGCCCGGATTACTCAACAGCGAATTCCAAGCATTCTTCGACGTCTCGATGGGGACGATCCGCAAGCGGGCGGCGATGGTCGAGAGGTTGCTGGATTGGTGACAGTGGGTGACCTGATGGCGGAGTCGACGTCAAGAGAACACCGCCGAGCGGTTCGGCACCCGCCGCCATGCAGAATCATGACGGCGAGCGCCGCACGGCGGACAAGGCCGCCGGTACCGCTGGAGCAGTATAGCTGATTTCATTACGCGGTTACATTGCTGTTCTCAACCAATCTTGCTCATCGCTTCCTGTGCCTTCGCCACATCTATCTCCGCGTAAACTTCCGTCACAGATACTGATCGATGCCCCAACACAATCCTGGCGACTTCGATACCGAATTCCCTCCTCAACGTTGTTGCAGCGTTATGCCGGAGCTGATGAGGATGCCAACGATGCTCCCTACGCCACAGCTTCATCTCATCAACTGAGAGGCCTTCGGGAGGCGGAAACGCGCGAGTACATGCGCGTTGGATAGCCTTCCTGTAGCTAGCTACATCGTAATGTTCGCGCTGATTCCGCCTCCGATTCGCCTTCGGGTTGGAGCCTGGCCGGTTCCCTACGTGAAGGGGTGTCCTGCGCGCCCGGGTCCTTGCCGCAAGGCGTTCTTGCTCCGCCTCGATGGGGCTGAAAAGGTAGGCCGTCAGGTGGCGCCTCAGGAAGGGCGCTACGACGCCTTGAGCTCTTGGCCCGAGGTAGATCGTGCGGACATGTCCGTGGTGTTCGGTCTTGTGCTCCTGCGGCGTGTAGGTCCAAATCTGGCCGGATGTGTCGAGAACACAGCCCCGCATGGTGACTGCCTCGCCAGGCCGCATTCCGCTGAGGACCTGGAGTTGGACCATGGCCCAGACCTGTCGTGAAACAAATGGCGCAATTGCGTCCACGTATTCCTCGGCCACAGGGCTCACAGGCTCCGTTTCTTTGGCCTTCGACCGACCACGCCGGAGACCTGCAACGGAACAGACGGCGTGGAACACCGAAGGGGGCACAAGCTCGTTCTCCGTCGCCCATTTGAACATCCGTTTGATCCGCATGATCCGATTATTGATCGTGCTTCTCGCCCAGCCGGAATCGATCATGGTCTGCCGCACTCCCTTCAAGGCCGTCGGACCAAACGAACTCACGATGGTGCGCCCGTACAAGACCTGGAGAGGGCGGAGGGATTCACGAATACACGGGATTTCCTTCGTTGGCTTGCCGTTCTTGCAGTAGTACCGCTCCGCGTGCGTCCAGTACTTGGCGAGGAGTTCTACGATCCGGAGGTCCTGGAAGCTCTGATCGTCGCCAGGCAGCTTGCCATCTGCGAGCCACTCGGCGATGACCTGCCGGTACCGCTCCCGGCTCTCCGGGGTATCCCATTTTCCGAGGTATATCCTCTTGCCGTTCAGGCAAACCAGAGCGCGACCGCTTGGGCGATGGTGACGATAGGACGGGATTTTTTTGACGAGTCTGGGCATTGTGCGAACTCCTGAAACGCCAAAGGGGTCAATGACCCTTTTGTCACGTCTCGAAAGCCGCACTGCCCAACACAGGCAGGCACGCTAAACCTAGCGTTCGGCGTTACTTATTGTACTCGGGGCGACAAGATTCGAACTTGCGACCTTCTGCACCCCATGCAGACGCTCTAAACCTGGCTGAGCTACGCCCCGGCGACACACGATGTCTTTGTTGGAACTCATCCCGAAGCTCTAACACAGGCATCATGCCCTCGGTTTCACCGCCTTCGGCGGCGGTACCACACAGAGATTCCGGATAGGTTTCCTCTGCGCCACAGTACATCCTCTATTACACTCCGTGGCCAAGTGCTTGTCAAACGCCTTCTGCCCACTTCGGCATCGCATTACCGGGTCGCTCGCGCGCGGGTCCGTGACACTGCCGGCAGCATTCGATTCTGGGTGAGACGATGGAGCGGGAGGCCGAGTCGGTTCACGGTGCCACGGGCGGCTTGTTCACCTGTGCGGCCTCTCTGGTGCGCATGGGGCATGACCGCACTGGCAGGCAAGCTGCCAGTGGCACCCGAACGGGCAGGCACGCTGCCAAGGGCACCCACCCAGACTGTCACGGGCCCCTCGGACGACCAACCAGTGAGTTGCGGTGAATCGACTGCTGGGCCACCCTCGCGTGGGCGTCAAGTCGGCAGGTAAGAACCAGTCCAGGGCCTGCTGGTGGTGGCACGGTCAGCGCCCTGTCGTCGGACGCCCGTTATAGTACGGAGACGATCACGCGCCGCCGCATAAGAGGCGATACGTGTGCCAACCTGATAGGACAACTCGGCAATGCTGGCATCGAGAGAGTCGATCAGGTTCAGATGCATGCGCAGCAGGATGCGATGATGATCATCCGGGGTGGCCCCACAGGGCTTCGTGCAAGTCCACCCGCATCAGGCGCAGCCGCCCTCGTGCTACGTCCGCTAGAACCTCCAGGTCCATCTGCCCGTATCTCCCAGACAACAAGCTGAGCCGCATTGACGGTGTTGGCGGCAGTTGATACCTTGTCGGGCCACCAGGATCAACTGGACGACCACATTCACACCGGCGTGAATTCCACATGCGGTGTCTCCCCGTGGGGAAGGGCAGTGACCCACTACTTGGCTTGGCTCATTCTCATCATCTACGCGGCAAGCCTGCTGCCGCTCTGCTGGGGGCTGCTGCGGACGATTCGGCTCGTCAAGGAGCAGCGGGCACTGCCGCCGGTTGGCGATGATGCCGGTGGCGCCCAGGATTGGCCAACACTCGACGTCCTGGTTCCCGTCAAGGACGAGGCCGACAACATCGCCGAGTGCCTCGGATCGATCCTGGCCCAGGAATACCCGCGTGTCCGCGTCACTGTTGTCAACGACCGCTCCACGGACGATACCGCCCAGGTCGTCCAGGCAATCCAGGACGGCCATCCTGAACTGAGCCGCGTCGACATTGCCGAGTTGCCCGATGGCTGCTACGGGAAACCCCACGGCTTGCACACCGTCGCCAAGGATCTTACCGGTGACGTCGTGGCGTTTGTCGATAGCGACCTGTACCTCAAGCCCGGATGTCTGCGGACGCTCGTGCACCACCTGACGTCCAACAAGCTTGATTGGGTAGCCACCATGGGCGCTCCAGCAATGTCCCGCTTTTGGGAGAAGCTGATCGTACCGTTATTCGGGGCTATTGCCTTTGCATGGTACAATCCTCGCAAGATCAGCGATCCCGACTGGCCCGACGCCATCGGCAGTGCCTTCATGATCTGCCGCCGGGATGCCTATGAGGCCATCGGCGGACATGGTGCCGTCATCGACGTCTATGACGAGGACAGCGAGCTGATCCGCATCGCCAAGCGAGCCCGCCAGAAGGTCTCCTTCGTCATCGCATCCGAGCTGTTCACTCAGCGCCATTACGGCAGCTTGGCCAACACCGTCCGCGGCCTGACGCGCACGTGCATCGGCGGCATCAAGACCGTTCCCCGGCTGCTGGTGACGATCAACAGCTTGAATTTCGTATCGCTGTTGCCGTTCGGAATCCTCGTCCTGCTCGGCATCGCCTCGTGGATCGGATCCCCCCTGATGTGGTGGCCGCTTTGGCTGGGCATGGCCGTGTTCCACGTTGCGGTCTCTACTGCCCTTGCCTGGCTGTGTTACCGCACCGCCGATGCGGACTGCCGGTACGCCCTGTTGCACCCGCTTGGCAGTGCTGTCCTGATGGGCATCTGCCTCCGTGCCACGATCCATCTTCTACGCGGCACGCCCATCACCTGGCGGGGCACGACGTATTCGGAGAAGGACAAGGGATGAAGGCGGAAGGATGAAGGCGGAAGGATGAAGGATGAAGCGATCCTCGACGCCCGCTCCGCACGATCGTGCCGCCCAGCCGTCGCCATCAAGCGGCCGTACGGGCGAGCAGCGCCTCGATTGCACAGTCTGCAACCACCGGGTTGACCACGCCGACGCGTCAGCCTTCGTGACATTTCCCTGCCACGTCCGCGCCTTCTTCGGTGAGACGTTCAATATCTGGCGATGCCCCGGCTGCCAGACCATCCATTGCCTGGATGTCGTCGACCTCGCTCATTACTACGCCAAGTACCCGTTCGCCGGAATGGAGCTAACGTGGCCCTTTCGCATCTTCTACCGGCACCTGACCCACCGCCTCACGAAGCACGGCTTCACACGGAACCACTCGCTACTCGATTATGGCTGCGGCAACGGCGCCTTCGTCAAGTATCTGCGGCAACGCGGCTACGCCCGGTGCCACGGCTACGACCCGTATGGGCGAGCCGAGGGAACAGGCGATCCCGCCGTCCTGCAACATGGCCCATTCAACTACATCCTCCTGCAAGACGTCTTCGAACACGTCGAAGCCCCCAATGCGCTCTTAGCTGACGTAGATGGCCACGTCGCCCCTGGAGGCCGCGTCTTCATCGGCACGCCCAACGCCGCCAACCTCGACCTCACTCGGCCCGAGGAGTTCTGGAACGAAATCCACGTTCCCTACCACCTGCACATCTACACGCGCGGAATCGTGGAAGGCATGGGGCGCCGCCAAGGCTGGATGCCGGTGGGCTTCTTCGACCGTCCCTATCACGACCGCCCGTGGTTCGGCCTCAACACCCGAGCGGCAAAGCAATACCAGCGTCTCGTCGGCGGCACCATGGACGCCGTGCTCGAACCAGTCAAGCCGCTCAAGGCCCTTGCTTCACCGAAGTTCATCTTCTACGCCGCCGTCGGCTACTGGCTAAGCTTCCGCTCCGACATGACCGTCGTGTTCGAGAAACCGCGAGCAGACTCTCGAGAACGCAGCGCCCCGTCGCCTTAGATCGCGTATGAGGAGTCGATGCCACTGGCGGCTTGTCCGCCAGTGCCCGCACAAGTGATGGGCGCACGGACGGGCAAGTGCGTGTTTGTCGCTCAAACGGTGTGGCATGCGTGAAGAACGACACGCCCCGCAGGCGGGTCGCTCATTACCCGTGAGAACAGGCTCGAATGGATGCCCACGGGTGCGCTCCGCCGTCGCTGGCGGCTTAGCTTACCCACGCCACCCCGCTAGAGCGTTTTAGGGTTGAGCGTGCATGCTCCATTGACGCTTCGTTGCAGCGTCGGCCCCCTGTGGCCGACGGGGATAACCGGTTTGCCGACGTTCCTC
>JAFGQA010000190.1 GCA_016935885.1 Phycisphaerae bacterium
CCTCCATCTCAATCCTTCGAGAAACGGAGGCGTAGTTGTAACCGAAAACGGCAATTCAGGAAACAATAGTTTTACGAGTTCTAAGAGCTATATGGCGACTTGCCTGTGTTCGCAGTTCGCCATCTGGAGACTCAAGGAACGGTCTGGCCAACGAGATCGCCTTGTCGAAGTCCTCGTCCACTTCGAACGCGAGACGCACTTCGCGAAGCTCGCGGCGAAGCTCTGGCTGCTGTTTCTCCTGGGTAGCCTGCGGGGTCTCTCTCTTCTTCCGGAACGATCGCATGAAGTCACGAAGGCTCATCGCTCCTCCAATGTGTTCATTGCACCCAGTTCAAAAACAGCCATCTGTGACGGAGCCCCCACTTCCGCCTCTTCGGGACCGACCGGCAGATAGCGAACCGAGTAGCCGAATCGTTCGGCCACGCCGCTCGCCCAGTCCCGAAATTCCGCCCGCGTCCACTCGAACCGATGGTCGTCGTGTCGCAGGGTGCCCGGTGGAAGGTTCTCCCAGACGACGTTGTACTCGCGATTGGGCGTCGTCAGCACAATCGTCTTGGGACGAGCGAACTCGAACACGACCCGCTCGAAGGCCGAAAGTCGCGGTGGATCGAGGTGTTCGACGACCTCGACCACGGCCGCCGCATCAAACGCTTCGAGCCGCCGGTCCCGATACATCAGCGACCCGTGCATCAGCCGGATTCGGTCGCGCTGCCTGGCAGGCATATCGTCCAATCGCAGACGCCGGTTGGCGATTTCAAGGGATCGGATGGCCACATCCATTCCGATGATTTCTTCGAACTGCTTTTGCTTCAACAGTTCTCGCAGTAACTTTCCGTCGCCACATCCGAGGTCGAGAACCCGCTTCGCTCCCGAGTCCTTCAGGGCGTCTACCACGGCCGCAAGCCGCCGGTCGTTCAGGCTGATCGGCTTTTCGAGCAACTGCTCGCAGCTTTCGGCCGACCGCTCGGCCACTGCTTCGTCCGGCTGGTCCTCTTCGGCAAGGCGGGCCAACGCCTGACGAGCCAGGCTCGGCCGGTGTTTGAGATACCGCCGGGTGATCGCCTCCCGTTTGGGGTGCGCCGCAAGCCATCCCTCCCCCCGGGCGAGTAGCTTTTCGAGTTCGTCCTGGCCCACGAAGTAATGCTTCGCATTGTCGAACACCGGAATCAAGACGTACAAGTGAGTGAGCACTTCGCCGAGCGTTGCCGTTTTCGAGAGCGTCACCGAGTAGTACGGACTGTCGCCCCAATCCGGAAACTGCTCGTCCAGCGGATGACCGGTGACCGTCAGGTCGTATCCCAGCGGCTCGAACACGTCGTGCAAGAACCCCTCGCCTCCCCGGCACGGGAGCACTTCAATGCCAACCACCAGCGGCAACGGCGTGGATACCAACTCCGGCCGCTCTTTACACCGGCCGTTAAGCGCCGTCCCAAACACTTGTGCGATGGCAACGCTCATCAGCGACGAAGCGACATAGGGCCGGTCGTTGACGTACTGGGCCAGCGCACTATGAGCCCGGCGTCCCTTGCCACGAACCATGCCGACCGGGTCCACGTCCAACAGCAAGGCGGCCGTGCAGCGATTGTCGTCCGCCTCGGGATAGAACACGTGCGCATTGCCGAAACTTAGCGAGAAGCTCTGGTGCCGGGCCGGGTTCTTATGCAACAGATAGCCCAGGTCCGTTGCCGGCTCGTAGGTCGTGGTAATCGTCAGCAGCATCGGTTCCGTCATCCGTCTCAGCGGCAGGAAATGGATATGACACGATTCTCCCGCAATGGTCGCAGTTCCACAAGGTATCCCCACCCAGGCGACCGTGAGACCTGCGGGACGGCGCCTAATTCCCCAGTGGGCTGTCGATCGCCAGCGCAGACCGTAGCCGTTGCCGGAGGGCGTCGCGCTTCAACTGACACGATAAAGGCAATGTAGGTTCGCCGTTGATGTTGCCCCAAGAGGTATTGTGGCAGGAACGGGAGCTTGGGGCGCCTCAACTCAAGGACGTTTCACTGCCAGAGCAAGCGTTCTATCCCTCCCGTTCCCAGAGCCGCACATAATCCGGTAGCAACTCCGGCGCTTTCCAGTAGTGCGGGATCATGCGGAACTGGAAATCCACAAACTTCCGAGCCTCCTTGTCCTGTTCATAGTTGTGAAACGCATGAAGTGCCGTGCAGATAGCGTTGCGCACGATCGGATTCAGCTCCCTCATTTGATCATCGGTCAGGTGTTCGCAGTGAAAGTCCTCCATCGCGTTGCGGACCACCATGGCGATGTATGAGGCAAAATGCCGAGTCTCTTCCGTGAGTGTCGGCATCGGCGTGCTGCTCATGGTTGGTCCTCACTTCTGTCCCAGATACAGTCCGGCAGCGGTGGCAAATGCGTCTTCCGGCGTGCCGAAAAACTCGCCGCTGGGCAACATGCTCAATTCATACTTCTCGCTGCTGTAGGCGAAGAAGGCGAAAGCCCACCGTTCCTCATCGCGGAAGTACCGCAGGCGACAGAGGTGCGTTGGGGTATTGCGTAACCGCTCGATGTGCTGCTCCCGGGTCTCGTGCCAGCCCTTCGGAGGCCAACCTTCCGGGACGGAGGGCTCGATGAAGGCGTCGACGTAGCAGAACTGCGCCCGGAAACGGATCTCTAGCCGCGTATACTCTCCGGCGAAGTGCTCCACGGCATAGCGCCGGATACGCTCCTCGGTCCGCTGCCGGACGGCTGGCGGCACCTTGACACCTCCCGCATCCGGATGGCGCATCCACACTTGTCGTGCCATTACGACCTCCTTGGGCCAAGAGCCGCGGTAGAGCGGGGGTCTCGGATTCAAGACGTACCCCCTGCGCCCGGTCACGACGACGGAGCCGATAATCCTGATGCCATCATAGCGAGCCACCCTGGTACGTCCAGTGTGGCCAAGGGGCCGCCTACTGACGCCGGTGGCGGCGGAAAGCTTCCCCAACGCATGGGCTGGGGCTGACTTGCACATTTGGCTGTGGAGCCTTATCATTGCGTGCGTATGACTGAATTTGATGCGTAGCATCAAGTACCTGCTTCCTCGAAAACTGTGACCCTGAGCCCTCGGGCTCTTGTATCTACCGAGGCA
>JAFGQA010000191.1 GCA_016935885.1 Phycisphaerae bacterium
GAGTGGGCCAAAGGCGCCGCGGACGCAAGAGCTTTCTGCCTCCGAACAAGCAAAGGAACAACCCACTAGAAAAAGGCCAAACTCCAGTGGTGGGCCTTGCCCACCCTGTCGTGTTGGACCGCACAGTCCTCCATGTCCGCCTGGTCACAGATGAACCTGTCTACCCTCAACGCCATGAGCCGGTTCTACACCGTGGTGTTCTTGTCGGCCCCATCGCTCAAGATGCAGGCATGGACTCCCATCGGAGAGATGCCGTGCCGTAGAGCTCCCGGCCGAGAAAGATCGCCACCTCGATCTCCAATGCCTTCTGCAGCACCAACCGCGCCCCTCGACGGGCCACCTCGCCCAGCGGGTCGGCGCTCGTGATCACGCCAGCCAATTGGATCTTACGTCAGTCGCTCGCTCGGTGCTACCCTGTTCATGGTGTAACCTCCTTGTGGGCCCCTGAGCCCCGTTTTTCTCGTTGTCAACAAAGAGGTAGAAGCACCTTCCCCCTTCTGCAGGAGTCTTAGGAAATCACCCCGCGAGGGCGTCCGTGCCCGGGAGGATCGCCTGCCCTTGGTGGCTCCTGGCTATGCGCCGCGCGGCAAATGCCACTCCGAGCAGGTACCAGGTCTGGATGCTCATGTTCGGCTGGACGACCAAGTCGACCACCAGCATGGCGATTACGCCGAGGCCGAGAGCAGCCATCGTGCGGAGTTCCAGGTCGGCATGGACGAATTGGTCGCGGAACACCTTCAGTCCGTGTCTGGTAAGTGCCAGAAGCACACCCACGAACAGCACAAGGCCGATGATACCGAGGAAAGACAGCAGAAAGACATAGCCCTCATGTGGAACAATGCCCACTTCGTACATGGCACCGCCGGCGGTCGAACCAAAACCGTAGCCTGTGAACGGCTGCAGCTTCCAGGACTCCATGTAGACACGTGAGGCCAATCCGCGAACGGCAAGCGAGGAGTCAGTGCCCGAGAACGCCGGTTCAAGCCGGGCCCAGATCTGTGGCCAGGCGATGATGACAACGACGACCACAGCAAACGCCATCGGTATGAGCCACCGCGGCCGGGCGAAGATGATGAACGCCATTGCGCTGGCGGCGAAAAGCACCCAGGCCACGCGGCTGTAGGTGAGCACGATCACGGCGAGCGTTACCCCCAGCATCCCGAGAAGCAGCATGCGCCAGACAAAACGCGGACGCCACGAGATCAGTATGGTCATCAGCACGCAGAACTCGAGGACAGACTCGCGGCCAAACATGTTGGGGTGGCCGGCGAAGCCGGTCGCACGGAAGATGGCCACCCCCCCTCCGATGTCGTACGAGGCCAGGAACTGCGCGGGGCCGAACTCGTCGCGGCTCAGGAACGTGATAGGGAGGCCGAAGCGTTGGGCGAGCCCGAACAGGACACTTGATCCGGCCATGAGCGCGAACGCGAGCAGGAACAACCGCCTGTTGCGCTCGTTCACGGTCAGATACACCATCGAGTAGGTGAAGAAGCTCATCACCCAGGTCAGGTATTGCTTGATGCCGTAGATTCGGTTGTCGCTCCAGAGTATCGAGGCTCCCACCCACAACAACAGCAGGTACAGGGGCCAGCGCACGGGTACGGAGCGGAACAACCGGCGCGGCATCAACGAGAACTTGTTGGGCAACTGGCTCAGGACGGCGACAAAGAACACGCCCTTGACGCCAATGCCCAGGATCTGCACGCCGAGCATCCACTTGAGCACTTCGTTGAACTCGGCGGCGGCGAACCAGAGGATGAGGAAGTACTCCATCTTCATGCCATAAATAGCGAAGACTAAGAACAGGCCGCCGAGGAACACGAGCGTCGCGATCCGGCCGCCCACTGTGGTGAGGAGGCAGAGCACTACCCACAGCGGTACGGCGAACGCCAGGACGATCAGCATCCGACGCTGCTTCTCGGTCAGACGCGCATGGAGCGGCACCGCCTCCATCGGCAACGAGGTTTGTTGGAGCGCTTCCGATATCTCAGTCGCCATGCCTTGCGTTCCTTGTCTTTCCCTTCTCTTTGGGCATCGGTGCCGCCCGAGCGGGACTTAAGCCTTGCCTCCAGGGACGAGCAGGCTCGGGGAAAGGTTTCGGTCCTGGCCTAGGCGCCGTCTCGCATGGACTGCCCGGCGGCCACCTTGGAGACCACGGGCTTAAGCTTGCCGGTGCGTGTGCGATCGACCTCGGAGACGTACTCGATACGCACCGGTATGCTCGGCACTTTCTCGCCGAAGATCTGGCGGATGCGTTCCTCGTGTCGTGCTTCGAAGCCTTTGGCCTTGACGATACGCACGGTGAGCGAGAAGTCTTCTTCTTGCACAAACTGGTATTCGATCAGCGGTAGCTCCTCGACGGCAAGCACGAACAATCCGCCATGCACGAGGCCGCCATCGGGCGTGTGGATCATGTCCAGAACGCGGCCGACAAGCCGTTCGAGAAGCGGCGTATTGCGGCCGCACGGACAGACGCGGTCGGTGAAGACCGCCATATCGTCGATGCGGTAGCGGATCAGGGGCATGCCATACGCGTTCAGGTTGGTGATGAGCAACTGCTGTGGTTCGCCCGGTCGGCCACCATGGCCCTCCACCACGAGGTCTACCGTGTTGAGGTGCAGGCCGGCATGCGCCTCGCACTCCATGGCGATCGGGCCTCCGTCACGGGCCCCGTACCGATCAAAGACTGGTGCTCCGAACGCTTCTTCGATCAGCGCCCGCCGTCCGGTCGAGAGCGGTTCAGCCGCATTGATAATCGATGTCTCAGGATAGGCTGGCCGGACGCCCTCTTCCTTGAGCCATGCGGCCATCGTCGCCAGCGACGAGCCATAGCCGAGAAGCACCGCCGGCCCAAACCGGCTCAATTGCGCGTGAAACCTGCCCATGGTGGCGTCGTTCATCCTGAGTGAGTCCAGCACCATCCAGTTGCGCAACAGCGTCATAACGCGGCCGACGAGCGACTTCATCGCGGTCACGTCGAAGTGTGCGCCCCAGAGCACGCCGATCGGGTCACCGGGCCGCCACCCAGACAGCTCATCAGCCAGGATGATCGACGCCTTGGTTTCAAACCACGCCTTGCGGTCGGTGTAGAGTCGCACGGGGGCTCCGGTCGAACCGCCGGTGGCCAGCGGGAACAGCAGTCGTCGGTCGAAGCCTTCGCAGATGATCTCATCCAGATGTGCCCGCAAGTCGTCCTTGGTCAACGGCGGTGTCTGCGCAAGGTCTTCCAGGCTCTGAACGCGGGTGGGGTCGAATCCCGCCTCCTTGAACCGCTTGCGGTAGAACGGAGAGAAGCGTCCCGCGTGCACAAGCAGTGGCTTGAGCAATTCGAGCTGCCTCTGGCGGAGATACTCGCGCGGCATTCGCGAGAGCCGACGCTTCTCCTCGACAAGCGCCGCCCCGCGCCGATACGCATCGCGGAAGCGAATGCCGCGACCCCAGACGAAGATGGGGTACCCTAGACGCTGTGAGAACCAACGATGGAACGCACGCATATCATTGCATCCTTTCTCGCTGGGGTCGGGCTGCGTTGTCCCCCGGACAACCTCGGAGGCTCGAAGGCTGCCTTCAGGGGCGGCATCCCGCAGTCGTCAACGTATCGTCGCACCTTGGCTGCGTCAACATGTGAATCGGGCCGCTCTTTGACCTGTGCCCGCGTCCGGCGGGCGATTCGCCATCGGCGGTCCTTGGGGGCCGGGCTCCGTCGGCCGGCCCATCGTGCGATGCGCCGCTCAACGTGCGCCCTTGCGCGGCCATGCGCTGCTGGCGACATCGGCAGATTCGGCGCTTCACTGAACCGATGGCTGATCCAGCGTGACGACGCGTGACGATCGCGCACGTCGCCGCGCGCACACCGCAGGTCGTGGCCACGGCTAGCCCGAACCGGGTCCTAGCTGTCGCCATCCCCGTTGGCTCGGACGACCCGCTCGGGCTGAAGAAGATGGTGTCCATAGTTTTGTGTAATTTCGCTCGGGCGTGTGTTGGGTGTGGGTGCATCCATGGTGTTTACGCCGCGCGAACGGTTTCGGTTTGCCTGTCGGGTTTGAGGCGGTGTCGTCGGGCGTTGTAGGTGTCGAAGACCGCGAAGGCCAGGCGGCGCGCGGCCGCCGCATCGGGCAAACAGCCGATGGGCCGCTGTCGGCGCCGCAGCTCGACAAAGAGCCGCTCGATTCCGTTGGTAGTGCGGAAGGCGCGCCGCACGCCCGGCTCGCAGGCAAGGAACGCCAGCAGCTCGTCCAGGGCGTGCTCGATCTTGGCCACGGCCTTGGGCACCAGGCGCCCGTAGCGGCGCTTGAGATCCTTGAACTTGGCGATCGCCTCGCGCCGCGTCGAGGCCAGGTGGATCTGGCGTGCTGCCTCGGCCACCTGGCCGGCGAGCCGCTTGGGGCAGGCGCTCACCACGTTGCGCATCATATTGGACCCAGCAGCGCTGGCGGGCCACCAGCGGATAGACCATCTCGATGGCGCGGATCAGGCCAGGCGCCCCGTCGGTAATGACCAGCTCGAGCCGCTCGCCCGACAGGCCGCGCCTTTGCAGCGAGGTCAGCAACGCCGTCCAGGCCGCCTCGGACTCGCTGCAGGGCAAACGCATCTAATTACCCTTGCCTTCGGCGCTTTGGGCGCGGGTCTGGCTCGGATCGTGCCTTAGCAGC
>JAFGQA010000192.1 GCA_016935885.1 Phycisphaerae bacterium
CGCCGCCACGGACCGCCTGGAGAAGGGCACAGCCCTCTCCCGCCGGGAAAGGACCACAACATTCGTCCATCAGTTCGTCGGCGGGGTTGGCTCGACCTTCAGAACGCCCAGGTACGTGAAGTGATTGGAGTTCACGTTGTTGGGGGTTGGTGCCAGATCGATCGTGATCTGCCCATCGGCATCCGGCTCGATCCCACTCACCATCACAACGGCGTGCTCATTGGCCGATGGGTCCAGGGCGGCGAAACCCGAGTTGGCGCCGACGACCGTGTAGCCGGTCTCCCGGTTGTCGCGGACGCCCATCCGCGAGGCATAGAATGTGAAATCATACGTCAGCAGCGGGTCCAGGCCGGTCAGTTTGAAGCTCGGAAACACGTCGGCCAGGCCGCTGAACGTCTCGGTGTTGCCGAACAGCGAGTCGCGCGTCGCGTTTATCGGAAAGACCGCCGAGGCGAGCGTGCCGTTGGTATTGGCGCCGTTGAACCGCCGGACCATAACCAGATCGGTCGTCGTGGGAAGCCCCTCCACCGTCACCAATCCGGCTAGCCGACCTGTATCGGAGCAGCCGACGCCCTGCGTCACGTTGTTCCAGGTGTTGGCCGGATCGTTCTGCGTGGGGGTCTCCGAGGCGCCGAAGTCGACGAGAAGGACCTCCAGACGCACCTGCCCTGCCACGGTCGTGCCGGCAACAATCTCATTGCCCGCCAGGTCCTGTATGAAACTGACGCTCACGACAAAGTCACCCGTCACGCGCTGCCCCAGTGTCAGGATGACGGTGCGACCGTCGGCGGCCCGCTCGGCGACGACCACCTCGATAGCCCCTTCATTGACGCTGTAGTTTGCGGCGACGGCGGCTGTCTCCGGGTCCACACGCTCATCGAAGGACAGCGCGATCGTATACCCGTTGGTGCTCTAGGCCGACAACAGCACTGGCGCGTTGACATCGGGGACCACGTGAAGAATCGCCTCATCGCTCATCGCGCTGTAGACCATGTTGCTGACGCCGACGGAGAACGCGGCCCCGTCCAGATCGGGTGTGACGATGTCGATGATGTAGGCGAACTCGTTGGCGTCGGCAATCGGCTCGCCATCCCGGAACCACTGCACGAAATAGGGAGGCGTGCTCTGGACCGCCGCCTGGAACGTCGCCGGCTGGTAGGCCACCACCGTCTGGTCGGCGGGCTGCTCGACGAAGATGACTGGCTGCTGTTCCGGGATCTCCTCGACCTTCATCGCGCCAAGGTAGATGAAATGATATCCATTGTTGTTGTTCGCAGTCGGCGCCAGATCGATGGTGATCTCAGCCATCGCATCCGGGACGATGCCGACGGCGGTCGCGACGGCGTCGATGTTGTTGCCCGCATCGAGCGTCACGACGGTGGTGCTCTCGCCCACAATCGTATAGCCGGCCTCGCGAATGTCGCTGACACCCAGCCGGGATCCATAGAAGGCAAAGTTGTACACGCGTTCGGGATTGAGCCCGGTCAACTTGAAGCGGGGCGCCACGTCGGCCAACCCGCCCCAGGACTCCGTGTTGCCGTAGAGCGAATCCCGCGTCGCGTTTGGAGCGAACACGGTCGATTCGAGTGTACCGTTCGTATTCGGGCCGCTGCCGTTGAACGGATGGAGGATCTCCAGGCCGATCGGCGTCGCCACGTTGAGGGTGTTGACCAGGCCGGACAACTGCCCCCCTGCTACACCGCCGACGGCCTCGGTCACGTTGTTCCAGAAGTTCAGCGGGTCGTCCGGCGCCGGGCCGTTCTGCGTGGGCGTGCCGGAAGAACCGAAATCGATCAGCAGAGTCTGCACCTTGGGCATGGCCCATGCCGCCAGCACCGGCTCGACGATGGATCGCCACAGCTCGTAGCCGGCCGCGTTCATATGGAGCATGTCGCTGCCGAACAGCTCGGGACGCGGCTGGCCGCTCTCATTGAGCATCGGGGTAAAAACGTCGATGAACCACAGCCGAGAGTCGGTCGCCGCCAGGGCCTCCAGACGCTCGTTCAACTGCCGCGTGACTTCCAGATACTGGGCCCGGCTCGGACTGCCTTTGGTCGCGATGAACGCCACGTCCGCCTCGGGCAGCCGCTCTTCCACGAGCGACAGGAATTGCAGGTAATCGGCGTAGACCTGGTCCACGGACTTGCCACCGGCCAGGTCGTTATCCCCCTCGTAAACCAGGATCAGGGCCGGATCGTATACGGCTACGACCCGGTCGAAGTAGTACAGCAAATCGCTCATGTGCGAGCCGCCGAAACCGCGATTCATCACGGGGTAGTCGGAAAAGTCGGTCGCCAGACTGGTCCACATCCGAACGCTGGACGAACCGACGAATAGGACCGGATGGTCGGGAGGAGCAGTAGTCAGATCGGCCCGCTCGAAGGCCTGAATGTCCGCCTCGAAACGCGTCGGGTCCTGCGCCCGGACGTCGACGAACGGCAACAGCACAAGCGTCGCGATAAGCAACGCCACAAATCGCCCCGCAAAGGGGACACTGCCAAGGGTCCTTATGCGATGCAACTTCGGCGACATGACCGCATCCTCCAAATGGTCCG
>JAFGQA010000193.1 GCA_016935885.1 Phycisphaerae bacterium
GATCGCCTGCGGCGCCGTCAGCGGCTTCCATTCGCTCGTGGCCTCAGGAACCAGCCCCAAGCAGGTCGCCACCGAGCCGGACGCCCAGTTCGTGGGCTACGGCTCGATGCTGCTCGAAGGGGCCCTGGCCGTGCTGGTGTTGATCTGCGTCGGGGCGGGCATCGCCCTGGCTTATACGACCTCCGACGGTCAGCTTCTGACCGGCTTCGACGCATGGCACCGACATTATTCATCGTGGTCCACGGCTTCGGGGATGGCGGCCAACCTCACGGCGGTCGTGGTCGGCGCAGCCAATATGATGGGCCGGCTCGGCGTGCCGGAGACGGTGGGCATCGCCCTGATGGGCGTCTTCATCGCCTCGTTCGCCGGCACGACGCTCGACACCGCCACGCGGATTCAGCGGTACGTTATCGGCGAGCTGGCCGGCGATCTGCGAATCCCCTTTGCGTCCAACCGATGGGTCGCCACGACGGTCGCCGTGGTCACCGCCGCAGTGCTGGCCTTCGCCACCGGCGCCGACGGCAAGGGCGCCCTGGCCCTGTGGCCGCTGTTCGGCAGCGCCAATCAGCTCCTGGCGTCGCTGGCCCTGCTCGTGGTCACGCTGTACCTCAAGCGTAAAGGTGGACGGAAGTTCCTCGTTGCCGCCATCCCCTGCGTCATCATGCTGGTCGTGACCAACTGGGCGATGGTCCTGAACGAGCGGACCTATATCCGCGACAAGAACTGGCTCTTGGCGGTCATCGGCGCAGGCATCTTCGCGTTGGCCCTGTGGATGACCATTGAAGCGGCGATCGCCTTCGGCAGTGTCAGGGCGGAAGGCGAGACCGCAGGCGCGTCATAGCCCCGAGGGCTCAACGGTCTCCTGGGGAACGAGTTCGAGCACGAACCGGGCCGGAGGCAGCGATGTGCCCTCGATCAGGCCGTTGCGAACGTACTCGTGGGGGAAGTTGAACGCCACCGGTCTGGTAATGACGCCCGTCGCCTGGCGGTCGGCGTCCAGCACGTGCAGAAAGATGTGGAACGGCTGCCGTTCGTATGCCTGCCAGGCCTCCCTCGTCGCCCGGACCAGAACGGTGGCCAGTTCCGCTTCATTTTCGAGTCGGACGCGGTATGCCCCTTGCAGATTCGGACTGAAGCAGAACCCCAGCACCGCCTGCACGGGGTGTTCGGCAAGAACCACCTCCTCGGGCGACAGGGACACGCTCACGCGGGTGGACACCTCACGCTGTTGACCGGGAACGAACTCGACGTAAGGGGTCTTCTGAATCGCCGAGGTCGTCGCCTGAACCCGCTCGCGCGCCGAGAGGCGAATGCGGGCGGCGACGACACCGTCCGGCACGAAGGCGTCCACCGTCGCCGGCTCGATTTCCGCCCGCAACGGCGCGCCGTTCTCGTCGATGCATTCCACGGGAAGCGCTCTCTCAACCAGTCGATGGACCTCGACCGTCACCGTTCGCGGCTCGCAGCTTTCCACCGTCAGGCCGAGCTGCTTGATCTCGGGGCTTTGTTTGAGGAAGTTCAGCACGTTGAAGCTGCGCGAGCCGACCTCTGTCCACCCTTCTTCCTCGGGTGAGACAAACAGATCGAGGGACAACTCGCCCTTCTTGCGCATGCGATCGACCTCGCTCACGCGGGAGGCGGGGCCTTTCAGGTCGATGGCCCGAATGGTCACGGAAGGCCGCAGTTCCGCGTTCGGCCCCTCGAAACTCACCCAGACCGTCGGATCGGCAGGCCGGGCCACAGTCATCATCACAAACCCGGAAAGCGACATCCGCTCATCCTGGGCCAGGTCCGACCACACCCAGATCAGGACCGTCAGGAAGATCACGATCGATATCTTGCCGAGTTTGGGTTTGTTAGCCATCAGTGTTTTCGACTTCCGCTCTTCAGAGTCTTCTGTACTTCGCCGCCTCCACCCCACCGGCCGGCGGCTGCGTCCGCTTCTATCCGTGTCGCCTGAGCAGCCGTCCCACCAACGGCACGCTCGCCGTCATGGTGCTGGTCAGATAGGAGCGGATCTGGGCCTCGGTTACGTTGCGGACCAGTCTGCCGTTGCGAGCGACGGAGATCGCCCCGGTCTCCTCGCTGACCACCAGACACGTCGCATCCGACCCGGCGGTAATCCCCAGCGCGGCCCGGTGCCGCGAACCCAACTCGATTCCGTCCATCGCCCCGGGCTCGGCCAGAGGAAGCTGGACCCTGGCCGCGACGATCCTGTCGGCACGGATCACCACCGCCATATCGTGCAGCGCCGTGCCGGGATAGAAGATGGTCTTGAGCAAATCGGCCGTGACCCGCGCATCCAGGCGAACGCCCGTCTCGATGAACTCGCCCAGGGCCACCTGCCGTTCGAGCACGATGATCGCCCCGATCCGGGCGGCCGAAAGCTCGGTAACCGCCGTGATCAGGGCCTCCACTGTCCGAGAAAGTTGGTGCAGCGATCCCGTCCAGATCCGCGGCTGCCCAATCTGGATGAGAACCCTGCGGATCTCCGGCTGGAACGCGGCCACCGCCACGATCAAGATCGCGATCAGAAAGCCTTTATAGAGGAATTGAAGCCGGTCGAAAGGAAGCCGCTCGACCACGAGGTTCAGGACCAGCACCCCGGCGACCAGGATGAAGATGACACCGCGAAACAGCCTCTCCCCGCGCGTGCCTTCGAGAAAATCCACCACCCAGTAAACGACGAGCCCGATCAGGACAAGCTCAACAACGACAACCCACCACTCATAGCGCGCGACCCGACTGAAATAATCAACCAGCGTATCCACCTAACCGCAACCCCTCTGTGGACCCGGCCGCACCCACCCTGAGCGTAAGACTATGGCAGCCTCTTGTCAGTAAGGTTGCTGGGCCGATCCAGCAGCAGCACCGCGTCGATATCGGTGCGCATCATTTCGAAGTTGGTCTGGACAACTCGCTTGTGCCGTCGACTGCCCTCGGCCGCCGTCTCGCCCGGATAGTTCCACCCCGAGGCGCAACCGGAAGACAGGATCACCCATACGCACAGGATCGAGCCCAGCACCAGCGCACGCAGGTTGAAGCGCCGCATCCTTTGCTTCGTTCTCTCGACAGCCACTACGCTTTTCATCGTTTCCCCTTTTTTCAGAATCCCCTGGTGCCCTGCACGGCTCGCCCCATACCCCAGGCACTGCCGGCTACGGGACCCGTAAACCGAGCGGCGCAAAACCTGCCCCGACAGACACTTAATTATAGCACGCCCGCTTGGGCCTGTCAAGCGTCACGAGAATTTTGCGGACGTGTGTGACTTAACCGCTTCCCGGAAGGCAACTTGTGACGTTCTGGGCGTGACGCGATGCGTCTGCGGCCCCCGGCTGGTTGGCCGTTTCGGACGGCCCGCCGACAACCAGTTTCTGCGCCAACGGCATGC
Organism: Phycisphaerae bacterium; assembly: GCA_016935885.1. The sequence continues at coordinate 3,392 of JAFGQA010000193.1, forward strand.
GGAAAAGCCTTCAAATCGCCTCCGAAGGCGGTACAATACCCTGCGTGCAGGACCCGAACCGCTCGGGTACGGTCGCCGCGCCCCGAGCATTACCCTTGGCAGTGGTTCAGGAGATCGAGATGGTCACGGATTCGTCTTCCCCCCGCCTCACCAGCCGGCAGCGCGTCCTCGCCGCGATCAACCACCAGCCCGCCGACCGCGTTCCCGTCGATCTCGGAGGCACCGCCTGCTCGGGCGCCCAGGTCAGCGTCGTCGCCCGGCTCCGCCAGGCGCTGGGGCTCGACAAGCCCGGAACGCCCGTCAAGGTCGTCGAGTGTTACCAGATGCTTGGGGAGATCGGGCCCGACCTGCGGGAGGCGCTCGGGATCGATGTCGTCGAGCTGCCCAAGCCGAAGAACATGTTCGGCTTCGAGAACGCCGGCTGGAAGCCCTGGCGAACCTTCGACGGCACCGACGTGCTCGTCCCCGCCAGGTTCAACACCGACCGCGAACCCAACGGCGACATCCTGATGTACCCGCAGGGCGACCGCTCGGCGAAACCCTCAGGCAGGATGCCCAAGGGGGGCTTCTACTTCGATTCGATCATCCGCCAGCACCCCATCGACGACGCCAAGCTCGAACCGGCCGATAATGTCGAGGAATTCAGCCCTGTCAGCGACGAGGATCTGGCCTTCTACGAGAAACACGCCAAAGATCTCTATGACAACACCGATCTGGCTATCGCAGCGGGCTTCCCCGGCACCGCATTCGGCGATATCGCCCTGGTGCCCGCCCCCTGGATGAAGGACCCCAAGGGCATTCGCGACATCGAGGAGTGGTACATCAGCACCATCACCCGCCGGAACTACATCCAGGAGGTCTTCGCTCGCCAGGCCGAGATCGCGATCGAGAATCTCAAGCGCATCCATCAGGCGGTCGGCGACCGGGTCCACGCGGTCTTCATGTGTGGCACCGATCTGGCGTCGCAGAACAGCCTGTTCTGCTCGCCCGACGCCTACCGCGAGCTCTACCTGCCGCACGCCAGGAAGCTCAACGACTGGGTCCACGCCCACACGACGTGGAAGACGCTCAAGCACTGTTGCGGCGGGTGCGAGCCGCTGATCGACGGCTTCATCGACGCCGGATACGACATCCTCAA
>JAFGQA010000194.1 GCA_016935885.1 Phycisphaerae bacterium
AGCGGAGATGTCAACGACGACGGCGCGGTGGACGGCGAGGACATCGCGGCTTTCTTGGACGTGATCTTCAACAACCCGAGTGGCCCGCCGAGCGAGAGCTTCTGCGCGGCGGACTTGGACGGCAACGGTGAGGTGAACCTCGATGACGTTCAGCCGTTCGTCGAGGAGCTTCTGGGTCTGTAGTGGTTAATGGGATTCTAGACGGTCGACACGGGAAGCCTTCTCCATCAATGGAATGATCCGGTGAGCCGGCCCCCGTGGTCAAACTCGCTGCCTATCTGTCTGGGTGAGTGAAGGAGAATACGATGACGGCAAGCGTGACATTCAGTAAGGCCAGATTCCTTGCAGCAGGCATCGCCATCCTTGGCTTCGGCCTTGGTATTGGGACCGCGTTTTCGCAACGGCTGGCACCCGACCGGGAGGTTCAGCCGGTTCCTCAGCTCAGTAGCGATGGGGGCCTGCCGGCGAACGAGCGTTCTGACGAAGCGAAGGACACCACGCAGGAGCGCGGCGCCTCCATCGTCTGCATCCCGACAGACCTGGGCGGCGGGCGGTTGCCAGCCGACAGAATCCTGCGCGCCGACAAGGGGGCCTCGCAGGGTCAGCTTCTTGGCCGAGCCGTCATCCCAACAGACGCAGGAGGCGGGCAACTGGGGGCCGGCGAACTCCCGGCTACTGAGAGAAGTCAGAAAGGACCCGGGCGGGGGCGGCTTCTTGGTGAAGTCGTTGTTCCAGCGCACCTGGGTGGCGGGCAGTTGCCGGCCGACCAAACCCCGCCGATCGAAAAAGACATTATCGAGAGGGCTTTTCCTGCTGAGGCTCTCGCGCCGGCAGACCTGGGCGGTGGGCCATTGCCAGCCGACCAGATCCCGCCGATCGAAAAAGACATCATCGAGAGGGCTTTTCCTGCTGAGATTCTCGCGCCGACGAGCTTGGGCGGTGGGTCATTGCCGGCCGACCAAATCCCGGTGATTGAGAAGGCGCGTTTGCGGGGTGGGGCCGATCAGCTCGGCGGACATGCGGTGCCTGATGGTGAGGCGAGACTGGGTTTTGAACAGGCGGAGAGGATGCGTGACCGGATTTGCAGGGGCCTTGAGCGTCCCGTGTTCGCGTCGCGGGCTGCTTCGGTTCCCGAGGAGAAGTTCGTCACGGCCGAGGTCGTGGCGGAGACGGCCGAACAGGTCCAGTTTGCCCGCAATGCCGGGATCGCAGCAATGACCGAGGAAGGGCGGCCTATTGTGGTCGAGATGCCAGCGGATCTCGTAGGCGTCCTTCGGAGGGCGGGTTTGGGGGTGGACGTTCTCGATCGGTTTCTTCAGGTCGAGATATCACCGGGCGAAGCGCAGGAGGAGTCCTCCGGTGGCGAAGGTGAAGACGTCGGCGGAAGGGGCGAGGGGGAGGGGCCGCGGGGCTCGTGCACCGAATACGCATACGGCGACAACAACACGGATAAAGACATCCCGGACGACCCGGACGAGTGCAATGGGGGCGGTAGCGGATACACGTTTTCGAGCGTTTCGATCTCAGGGTATTCCGGCCACACCGTTTGCAAGGTCGAATACCGTGTCCGGATCGTGCATACTTGGCCGGGCGACATTTATGCGCAGATCAATAATTCTCAGCATTCCGCGTATGAGGGTGACACGATTTGGAACCGTCTGGGCGGGACGGATGATGGCGGCTATGACGACGATGCCGAGGATGATGAGGACATCTACCTGGTCTGGCGCGAAAGCCACTTCTTTGACGGCGACAATGTAGACAACACGTGGTACCTGGATGTCTGGGACGAGTGTCCGGGCGACACCGGCAACATCGACTATGTCAACTTCCGCATCTACTACGAAGAAGACACGGCGACGATCTTCAGCGCCTGGTGGTCGAACGAGGTGGACGAGGATGTCGACGGGTACGTCCGCTCGGCGCGGCTGAACTGGGACCCGGACGTCGACGACTGCGACGGCTCGCTGACGGTGTATGAGATGGTCTACTGGAAGCTGGCGAGCAGCGGAACATGGAACCTGCTTACGACGACTTCCGCCCACGTCATCACGGATTGTAGCGGAGGGGATGCCCAATACCAGGATATCCTCGGCGGCTCGCACAATCTGTACGACTGGAAGATCGAGGTTTACCGCAGCGGCCAGGGCTCGCCGGACTACACGCGCGATCCGAGCAACGACAGCGATCTGAATGACTACCCGATGGAGACGGATTCTGAGGATACGCCGATTCTGGCGACGATCTTCAGCGCCTGGTGGTCGAACGAGGTGGACGAGGACGGCGACGGGTACGTCCGCTCGGCGCGGCTGAACTGGGACCCGGACGTAGCCGGTTGCAGCGGCTCGCTGACCGTGTACGAGATGGTCTACTGGAAGCTGGCGAGTAGCGGCACGTGGAACTTGATCACCACGACGTCTCCCCACGATATCACGGATTGCAGCGGAGGAGACGCACAGTACCGGGATTACCTCGGCGGGGGCCACAGTCTGTACGATTGGAAGATCGAAATCTATCGCAGCGGCCAAGGCTCGCCGGACTACTCGCGGGATCCCAGTAACGACAGCGACCTGAACGACTACCCGATGGAGACGGATTCTGAGGATACGCCGGTTTTGGCGACGATCTGCAGCGCCTGGTGGTCGAACGAAGTGGACGAGGACGGCGATGGCTACGTCCGCTCGGCGCGGCTGAACTGGGACCCGGACGTCGCTGGTTGCAGCGGCTCGCTGCTGGTGTATGAGATGATCTATTGGAAGCTGGCGAGCAGCGGCACATGGAACTGGATTAACACCACTACTGAGCACACGATCACGGACTGCAGCGTAGGGGATATCCAATACCAGGACTATCTCGGTGGCTCGCACGATCTGTTTGACTGGAAGATCGAGATCTACCGCAGCGGCCAAGGCTCGCCGGACTACACGCGCGACGCTGATAACGACAGCGATCTGAATGACTACCCGATGGAAACGGCGTCCGAGGATACGCCCATTCTGGCGACGGTGGCGAGTGCCTGGTGGTCGAACGAAGTGGACGAGGATGGCGATGGCTACGTCTGCTCGGCGCGGCTGAACTGGGACCCGGACGTCGCCGGCTGCAGTGGCTCGCTGCTGGTGTACGAGATGATCTACTGGAAGTTGGCGAGCAGCGGCACATGGAACTGGATTAGCACCACGAGTGAACACACGATCACGGACTGTAGCGTAGGGGACATCCAATACCGCGACTACGGTGGCGGCTCACACAACCTGTACGACTGGAAGATCGAGATCTACCGTAGCGGCCAAGGCTCGCCGGACGCCACGCGCGGTCCAGATGAAGATTCCGATCTAAATGACTACCCGATGGAAACGGCTTCGGAGGACGAGGTCGCACAGCTTGAAGCGACCGTTTACGACGCGTTGTGGTCGAACGAGGTGGACGAGGACGGCGACGGGTACGTCCGCTCGGCGCGGCTGACGTGGGACCCGGACGTCGTCGGCTGCGACGGCTCGTTGACAGTGTACGAGATGATCTATTGGAAGCTGGCGAGCAGCGGGACGTGGAACCTGATCACGACGACGTCCGCCCACGTCATCACGGATTGCAGCGCGGGAGACACACAATACCGGGACTACGGCGGCGGCGGGCACAGTCTGTACGACTGGCGGATCGAAGTCTACCGTAGCGGCGAGGGCTCTCCGGACTACACACGCGACGCCGACAACGACAGCGATCTGAATGACTACGCGATGGAGACGGCCGCGGAAGACGAAGTGGAGACGACCGGGTTCGGTGGGCGGGTATCTGCCTGCGACGGCGGCGCGGGGCTGGGCGGCGCGCTCGTCGAGTGGGGCAGCCACAGCACGACGACCAACGGATACGGCGATTACTCCTTCACCGACGTGCCGTGCGAGACCAACACGCTGATGGTGAGCAAGACGGGCTACTTGACGCACACGGAATCTTACACACCTGATTGCGGCACGTGGAACGTCAAGGACGTATGCCTGCAAACCACCGGTGTCGATCTCGCCGTTCACAGCTACGACATCACGCTGATCACGGTGGCGCCGAATGTGGAAGCCACGATCATCGTGCACAATCTGGGCAACGAAGATGCGAACAATGTAACCGTGAAACTGCTGAAAAGGACCTCGCCGTACAGCTTCGTGCTGGCCGGCACCGACATGATCTCCACCATCTCAGCCGGTTCCCAGGGCTCAACCATGATCGTCTTCACGCCTGATTACACAGGACAGGAGATCAAGGTGGTCGTGTCGTTGCCTGATCCATACGACGATATCAACCTCTCCAATAACGAGGCGATCGTGGTTTGGACGGATGACGGCGCCGCGCCAGTCGTCGTCGAGCTCCTCGCCCAATACGACGGCAACCACCTGCCGAACATGGCGGGGCGTTACATCGCCGGCATCGAGACGAACAACACCTTCTACGCAACCGTCCAGCCTGTCTCGGCGGGCATCACGTCGGTCAGTTTTCAAATCGATGGTGGCGCTCCCGTGGGCGGTGTCCAGGGCGGCGATGGCAGGTGGACCGCGACGTTCGACATGGGCGAGCTTGCGGGCGGCCAGACGCATACGCTGACCGTCGTAGCCACCGACGCCGCCAGCCACGATTCACAACCCAAACAGATCGGCATCGAGGTCTTGGAGCTGCCTTCCTGGGCAGAGGGATGGAACAGCAGTTTCGATGGTTACCACAGCAGCTACGCTTTGGCGGGTTTCATCCCCGTGGAGTGGCGGCTCGATCAAGTCATGCCGGCCGAGTGGTTCGTCATTGGTGGAATGGACAATCGCTTCCGGGCGGGGCTCTATACCACGGCGGAGATCGGGCTGGACAAGCAGATCTTCGCAAGAAGCGTCGCCCCGGCGGTTTATATCCTCGTCCTCGGGGAATCGGTCGTTGATTTCAAGGTCGACGGCCAGTTCGTGCCCGCCAAGGAAGTGCGGCTTGGCGATTACTTCAATCCCGGCAGCAGCTACCTGGACGACGTCAACGTCCAATACTCCGCGGGGGTCATTCCGATCTTCGACACAAACACGCTCGAGCTCGCGAACCTGGGGCTCAACGTCACGACATCGTTTGAGCACGAAACGACCGAGGTCGACCTGACGCCCACGCCGATCTTCTTCACCGTGATGGGTTGGCCCATGAGCTTCGAAGCCGACTTGGCATTCACACCGGCGATCCTTCTGTGCGTCACGGTGAGCGCGGACGGCGACGGCTTCTTCTTCACGCCGCCGACCCACGTCCAGCCGAGCCTCAACGTCAAGCTGTGCGGGACGGTGAACGTCATCGAGGCGGGTGTTGTTGCCGTTGGCGCGAGTCTCCAGCCCAACGTCGACTTCGCCTATGACATCGCCTACATACCACCGGAGTGGGTCCCCGATTGGCTCATTCACTTTGCCCTTGACCTGTGTCTGCGGCTTCGGCTCGGCTGGGGTTGGTTCAGTAAGGACTTCGACCTCGGGTGCGTCACCCTGTTTGAACACGATTGGGCCGACAAGGGTCGATCAGGCGGACGCCTGCCCATCCTCGATCCGCCCGTCGATCCGGCCGGCGTGTTGAACAGGCCCCAGTTGCTGGTGAACCCCGTGGGGATCCGCGTCCTGGCATATGCTGGAGATGATCCTGACGGCGACCCCTCGGAATTGTACGCCTTGATCGACCCTGCCACCGGCACGTGGCAAACCCAGGGGGCCATTACCGACGACCTTTATCCAGACCTCGATCCGACCGCCGCGTATACGTACAACAGTGACGCCGTGGTGGTTTGGACGAAGGTGCAGACGTTGGCCGACGACGTCGAGACCAGCACTATCGACGAGCTGATCAGCACGCAGGACCTGTACTGGTCCAAGCGGAAGGGCAGCTCGTGGACATCGCTGGGCAGCGGCACGGGCGCCACCGTGAACGCCTTGACGGTTGCCGACACCGGCAGCGGTCCAGCCCTCTATGCCGGCGGCTACTTCACGGCGGCGGGAGGCGCCGGGGCGAATCACATCGCTGAATGGAAGGATGGTTCGTGGGCCCCGTTGGACACTGGCACGAACTGTGCCGTCCTCGCCCTTACTGGTTTTGATGATGGGATGGGGTCTGCCCTCTATGCCGGCGGCTGCTTCAGCACTGCTGGCGGCACCGCGGTGGACAACGTCGCCAGATGGGACGGAAGCGCCTGGTCGCCATTGGGCGATGGCGTGAACGGCTCCGTGTGGACGCTGTTTGCCACGCAACAAGCCTCGGCAGTGGGCCCGGCCCTGTACGCCGGTGGTCAGTTCACTGAAGCCGGCGGTGTGGGTGCGAGCTACGTCGCTCGATGGGAAGGCGGCACCTGGTCGCCCCTCGGCAGCGGCATGAACAGCCTCGTCCTTGCCATGGCCGAGTTCGACGACGGCACGGGCGGCGGGCCGGCCCTCTATGCCGGCGGGTACTTCACCGCCGCGGGGGGGACGGGTGCGAATTACGTTGCCCAATGGGACGGGAGTGCCTGGTCGCCGCCGGGCACCGGAATGAACAGCTACGTCCTTACGCTGACTGTCTTCGATGACCAGACCGGCGGCGGTCCGGCGCTCTACGCCGGCGGGGCCTTCACGAATGCCGGCGGCGCCGGCGCGAATTTCATCGCCCGCTGGGACGGCAGCGCGTGGTCACCCCTGGGCAGCGGCATGAACGACTGGGTCTATGCCTTGACCGTCTTCGATGACGGAAGTGGCCCGGCGCTCTACGCCGCGGGCTTGTTCACGTCCGCCGGCGGCCAGGCCGTGAACCGCATCGCCAAGTGGGATGGCGAATCGTGGTCCTCCGTGGGCGACGGCGTGAACAGCTTCGCGCTCTCGCTCAGCGTGTTCGACGACGGGACCGGCGACGGCCCGGCCCTCTATGCCGGCGGGGACTTCACGGAGGCCGGTGGCTTGGCAGCAAACCGCGTCGCCAGGTGGAAGGAGGCGAGTTGGTCCACGCCGGCCTCGATCACCGACGACAACGCCGCCGACGGGCTGGCGAAGCTGGCCTTCTCCGATTCCAGCGCAAACGGCTTGGTCCTTTGGTGCCGGGACGAGGCGAGTGACTTCGCCGACATGACGGGGGACGAGATCGCCTACGCCACGTGGACTGGTTCCGGGTGGTCACCGCCGGCCATGTTGACGAACGATGCCTCGGCGGATCGCAACGTTGCGGTTTGCTATCTCCCGGGCACCGCGGATGCCGTTGCAGTCTGGACGAAGGAAACGGAGCCGGTGGACCACTTGATGACGCTGCACTTTGCCCAGTGGGACGGCGCCGCATGGAGCACTCCCACCGCCGTGCCGACACACACGGCCGAGCGGGCGTCACAGGTCAATATCGGGCCGCTGTCCGACGGTCGAGCCTTGGCCGCCTGGGCGGTTCAAACGGATGACGGGTGGTCCATCAAGACCGCCTTGTTCGATCCGACGGTCGGGTGGGACGCGGTCCAGACGCTCCAAACTCAGCTTACGCTGGCCGATGGTCTGCAACTGCAAATCGCCGACAACGATGTCGTGTACGTCTTCTGGCACGGCTACGAGCTGGACGACGACCTGTTTGGCCTCTCGAAGGATTTCGCGGATCCCGGCGCATCATGGGTCGGCCCCTCCAAGCTCACGGGTGCTTCGGACATCGAGTGGCAGCCGACCGGCGTCGTCGATGCCGACAACGAGCTAAGCCTGGTGTACGCCCGCGTGCCGATCGGCAAGGACTCCAGAAGAGGCCCCGACCGCAACGGCCTGCCCGAAGCGCTTGGCTCCTCAGCGGTGCCAGGCAACGGCAACTGGCACGTGGCGAACACGGATCTGACCCTCGTGGGCGACGCGTGGGTCGGCGAGTCCGTCACGGTCCAGGCCGACCTGCACAACACCGGCACGACGGATACGATGCAGACCACGGCCCGGTTCTGGCTGGGTGATCCCTTGGACCCGGAGAGTACGCCCATCGGCGGAGCCATCCAGGTCGCTCCGGTGCCGCCCTCGGCGATGACGACCATCGAATCTCAGGCCATTGCCTTGGACGCCGCGGGACATCTGGATGTCTATCTCGTCGTTGCGGCACCGGTAGCCGAAGCGGACTCAACAGACAACCAAGCCGTGCTTGGCGTCGATGTCACCAACAACGACAGCGTGCCGCCGCAGGTGTCCGGCATACAGGTCATTCCGCTGCGTGACGAAGGACGATTGGGTGCGGAGTTGGTCGTCACGTTCGACGAAGCCGTCATGCCGCCCACGATAGAAGACATCGTGTTGATCGGTGACACGAGTGGCTTGTCTGTGGCCGACCAGGCATGGACCGAGGCAGGCGGCATGATCATGCACACGGTGTTCGAGGATCGTCTGACTGCGGAGCAGTACACGTTGACATTGAAGGCCGAGATCACCGACAAGGCCGGCAACACGTTGGATGGCAACGGTGACGGCACCGGCGGCGACGATTACGAAACGCGAATCAGCCTGGTATGCGGCGACATCGACAATGATGGAGACGTGGACTTCGACGACCTCGATGCCTTCGTCGCGGCGCTGCTCGGCCTGCCGATCCAACCCGAGCATGTGTTCAGGGCCGACATGAATGGCGACGGCTTCGCCAATGGCGCAGACGTGCAGCTATTCGTGAACGCCCTGATCGGGTGATGATGCGTGCACGCCCGGAGCGAGGCAAGACTGGCCTCCTCCGGGTACCGTTGGGGATCGCGCAGAAACAACATGATCGATGGTGCCGCTTGCTGGCCCTGCTGGCTTGCCATCTGGCAGACCTGCCCGCAGGCAGGCGGGTCAATCGTCCACCTTGTTCCTGGGCGACTCCTTGCTCGGCCGCCGGCTATTCGTACAGTGGATTGATCACCATCCCCGTGGCCAGCTTCGGGTAGAAGTAGGTTGACTTCTGCGGCATGAGTTCGCCGGCGGTGCAGATGTCGCGGAGTTGCGCCATGGTCGTGGCGGGCATCAAGGCGGCGATGCCGTCATGCTCCTTCGCGTCGTCAATGGCCTCGTGCATGGTCTTGTGGTAGTGAATCGTCGCTGCCTGGCCGCCTGCGAACTTGGGCGAAATGACCTCGTCGACGATGTAGCGGTGCAGGATGGCGTAGGCGAGCCGGCGCCAAGCGGGCTTGCGGTCCGGCGCGCATGTGGCCAGCAGGTCTTCGTTCTTCGGGGCCAGCACCGCGCAGAGGTCGTTCTTGGCGACGTAAAGCGCCAACGCCTGGGGGCTTGCGGCGGCGAGTGCTTTGGCGAGGTCATCGGGCGTCGCGGGCAAGCCGATCGGCGCCCACGTGAACGCGTCGGTGAGCGCGCCCCGCAGATCATCGGCCGTCATGTCCGGCACGTCGACGATGCTGCGGAAGTACGGCTGGATCGTCGCGCCGGGATCCTCCATCCCGCCGAGAACGGCCAGGACGAAGTTGACGGGATCATCAGCGGCGGGCTCCCCGTTTTCCTTGACGTACTGCTTGCGATGGTTCAGGCCGGTGCCGTATCGGTGGTGGCCGTCGGCGATGAAGATGTTCTTGTCCGCCAGCAGGCCGCAGATCTTGCGGATGGTCGTCTCGTCGGTGATCGCCCACAACTTGTTCTGCACGCCGCCGAGCACGGCCTTCTGGTCGGGTTCGCGGCCGATGGCGGCCTCGATCACGGCCGAGACCGCGTTGTTCGGATCGGGGTAAAGGCCGAAGATCGGGCTAACGTTGCACCGCGTTGCGGTGGTCAGCTTGAGTCGATCCTCCTTGGGCCCGCCGAAGGTCTGCTCGTGTGGAAAAACGCTGCCCGAGCCGAACTCCTCCAGCCGCAGCCGCGCGAAGAACTTCCTGCGGGTCAGCGTCCTGCCGCCGAGGCCGTAGGTCTGATGATAGGCGTAGATGGCCGGTTTCTCGTCGCGGGCGAGGCAACGCGTATCAAGCCATCTCGTCAGTTCGCCGGCTGCCCGCTCGTAAGCGCTGTCGGGGCCGGCCGTTTTGGGCGGCGTGTGGGGCAGGTCTATGGCAACGATATTATGGCGATCCTTCTTTAGCAGGGCTTGCTTGTCCTCCTCGCTGAGGATGTCGTAGGGAGGGGCGATCACATCGCTCGTGTCGGTCCTCGTATAGCGAATCGCCCTGAAAGGCCTGATCTGTGCCATTTCGCACCACCCGATCTGATAACCGGAGTCTCTTATCCCTCGCTCCTGCCGAAGCGCCGTCAGACTCCTATAATCCCCCGGACCGACCGTGCTGTCCAGCGTCACCGAACCACCGACGGCATTGACTTTGCGGTGCCGGCGGGCGATAATATGGAGACTGTGGTTCGGTGGTCTCGGCCATCGTAGCGCAAGGAGAGTGCGCAGCCGGGGCACTCGTCAGGGATGAGAGACAGAACCGCAGGGCACTCCCGGAATGCCTTATGGCGAACGCAGCCCGCCTGTTCGTGGAGGCCAAGATGAAGTCATACCGCTGTGCCGAGATCGCTCAACTCGCTCACGAGTTGACGCTTTCGCCGTTGCGGCATCGACTGCGCCAATTGGCTGGCATGAAGCGGCTGGTTGGTCTGGCGGACCCCGAGCGAGAATACCCGTACTCCTTCGTTTGCTTCCACATCACTGGTTTCCGACCACGCAAGACGCAAGACACGCTTCTGAGTGGCAAGGACCTGATCGCGGACCTCATCATGCTGATGGACTCGCTGACGGCTGCGAATCCCCTACCGGTGCGGGCCGCGCGTGGCAGGTTGTACGAGGTCGATGCCCTGGCCGGGCGGTTCCGGGTCTCGACGAAGACGATTTCTCGTTGGCGCAATCGAGGATTGGCAGGCTGTTGGTACACCGTCGAGGGTGAGAAGCCACGTCTGGCGTTTGCCGGTCGCGACGTGGAAGTCTTCGTGTCCGGGCATTTGGACCTCGTTCGCCGTGGCTCGACCTTTCAGTTGATGGGCCGCGAGGAGAAGGAGCAGATCATCGCCCGGGCCCGTGAGCTGGTGGCGAGTGAGCGGTGCGGGCTGCACGTCACGACTGTTCGGCTTGCGGAGGAGACGGGCCGTGCCATCGAGACGATTCGCTATACGCTTCGGCGGTTCGACCGGGAGCATCCGGACGAGGCGTTGTTCGACCGGGCCGAGCAGCCGCGAGAGATCGACGAGGAGACGGTTATCTATCAGGCGTATGTCACGGGCGATTCGGTCAGGGCGTTGGCCGAGCGTTTCGGCAAGCGTGAGGCGCGGATTCGCCGAATCCTGACCAGCGTCCGCGCGGCCGAGCTGTTGGCAACGCCCGTCAGCTATGTCTATAATGAGTCGTTCGACGCCTTGGATGCCGAACAGGAGATCCTCGGCGTGGGCCGTGAGCCGGCGGGCGCCGAGGCCGATGACGTCCAGGACGTCACGCTGATCCGGCCGCCGGCCGAGTTGCCGGCCTACTTGCGTGACCTGTACCGCACGCCGCTGCTGGGCACTGAGGAGGAACGCCGGCTGTTTCGGCGAATGAACTTCCTGCTGCACCAGGCAGAGATCCTGCGGCAGCAGTTGCCGAGTGATCCGGCTGCGGTCAAGGCGTCCGCCATCGGCGAGATCGACGATCTGGTCCAGCGGGCCGGCGAAATCAAGAACCGAATCATCCAGGCCAACTTGCGGCTGGTGGTCAGCATCGCCAAGCGTCATTTGCGCGGCGCGGGATCCACGAGCCTGTTCGAGTTGATCAGCGACGGGAACGTCGCGCTGATGCGGGCGGCCGAGAAGTTTGACTACGCCAAGGGCTTCAAGTTCAGCACCTACGCCTCGTGGGCGATCAAGCGGACATTCGCCCGATCGATCCCCGATGAGCTATGTCACGCCGGCCGCTTCCAAACCGGGCACGACGAGTTGCTCTCCATCGCCCGCGATCACCGGGGAATGGAAAACGTGACCGAAGCTGACACCGAGGACACGCCCCAGATTGCCGTTGCCAGATCCTTGCGGTTGTTGGACCGGCGTGAGCGATCGATCGTCGAGCACCACTTCGGGTTGGCCGACGGCGGCACGGCGAAGACGCTCGACGAAATCGGCCGCCACTTCGGCATCAGCAAGGAGCGCGTCCGCCAGATCGAGCAGCGCGCCCTGAAGAAACTCCGGCACACGCTCGGCGAACAAGGTGCCGAACTCCTCGCCGGGTAGCCCATTCTTTCCACACCGCGACCTTCAGCCTTCAGCCTTCAGCCTTCAGCCTTCCGGAGTGGAACCTCGACGAGGGGCTTCCCGTCCAAGTCCGGCGGGATCGGCCGATTGAGAAGTTGCAGAAGCGTTGGGACAAGATCAACCGTCTGGGCGGCGCGAATCCGCGTGTGCGGCACACCGGGACCGGCGAGCAGCATCGGCACGCACATGTCCTCCGGCCGAAGCCCACCATGGCCTGCGCGGTTGCGGACATAGAAATCCCAACCGGGCGCCGCGAATACGGCCAGATCGCCGGCCCGGCGGGCGCGGAAGTAGGCCACGATCTGGGCGGGCAGACCCGGGAAGTCCGTGTCGATCGTTGCATCGAGCCAGGCTCGGACCGGATGCGGGCTGCCGTCCAGCATGTTCGGGGGCACCTTGCTGGTCCATCCGAGCGGGTCAGTGCCGGAGACGACCTCGTAGCGGACAGGGCCGCCTTGCCCGGAATCCTGGCGGAACTCGACCTGGCCGGTCTTGCGGGCAACCCTAACGGCATTGGGCCCGACGGAATACGCCACGGCATCCACCGCCTCCTGCGCAGCCAGACGGGATGGGAGATCGACCGTGCCTGTCCCGCTTGGGTAGTCGCCGAGGTCCGCGGCGTCAGGTCGGATCGGCCAGGGCTCAAAGCCGGTGATCCGGTCCGCCTCGCGTATCGGCCGCCGCAGGTAGACGGCCCAGTACCGGTCGCCGCTGCCGCACAAGACCGCCGCGTATCTTTGGTACACGTTCAGCCGCGTCCTGAACGACGCATTTTCCCACAATCGCTCCGATGCCACATTCAATCCAACATCCCTGCGAAGGAACTCCGCCAGATGGAAGTGGCGCGTCACTTCGGTCAGGCTGTGGTCGGAGACGAACGCGATGTGGAGTTTGTCGAGAAGGCCCGCATTCTTCAAGTCCTCGAGCACCCGACCGATCTGCAAGTCGGTATGCCGCAGCGCCTCGCGGTACTGTCGAGACTCGACGCCAGAATCGTAGGCGCGGAAATCCGGCGCGAGGAGGTATGCCACGGTGATCGCCGGGAACTCGCGCCGTTTCTCGGCCACGTCTATCAGGATGTCGAACCGGCTGAGCGTCAGCCGATCCACGAACTCGTACCAGCCGAAGAAGAAGGGCGGCCCGGCGGAGGTCCAGTTTTCTATGAACTTCGTCACGCCGCGATGCGCCTGGAAGAACATGGAGAAGGTCGTTCGATCCGGAAACCGTTCGTAAACGGTCGGGGCGGCATAGTCGCCGTCCAAGGTGTTCTTCTGAGCGATGGTCTCGTAGTCTCGCCAGATCAACTGGTTGCGGTCGAACCAGTTGATGCCCGTGATTCCGTGGTGTCCGGGGTGCAGGCCCGTGACCAGGCTGGTTTCATTGGCCAGCGTGACCGAGGGGATATTGCAGACGGCGCGCGGGACGAACAACCCGCGATCCACGAAGAACGTCTGAATGGCCGGAAGCTCGCCGGCCTGTAGCATCTCCTCGAATATGAACGGGTTGACGCCGTCCACAAAGAAGACAACCGCCCCGTTGGCCTCCTTCGCGTCTATCCTGGAGAAATCGAGGTTGAACGTGCCGTCGGGCTTCCTTGGACCGGGCACACCACAGCCGGGCAGCAGAATCCCAATGGCCGTGTAAAGAAGGAGGCGATAAACAAACCTCGAAGAAGGCCGGCGCGATAAGCACTTTTCCACGTTGTTGCCTTTTGAAGCTAGGTTTCCCA
Source organism: Phycisphaerae bacterium (assembly GCA_016935885.1). The sequence continues at coordinate 13,876 of JAFGQA010000194.1, forward strand.
TGTAGTCAATCGAGATCACGGGTCGCGGCGTCGATGGTTTCCGGGGCGTTGCCCTCGAAGCGGTTGTTGACAAAGGCGAATAAGGTCCGCTGATTGGCCAGGCAGCGTTCGATCAATTCGCGCAGGGCGGATCGGCCATCGGGATAGGGCTCCTGGACGCGCTCGTAAGGAGAGAACATATCGACGGCCTGTTGGTAGGCGCGGCCCGGCCTGAGCAGGAGCCGGGCAGCGACGTGACCCGCGGTGAAAATGCCGGGGATGCGTAGTTGCTCGGCGAGCGAGGGCATGCGGGTCCAACTGTTCAGGCAGTGGGCAACGCCGTGCGATTTTAGACAGGCGAGATAATCGCTTCCTTCGCAGAGAAACTCCCGATTGCGGACCTCGACGGCGAACTTGAACCGGTCCAGCGGCAGGCGCGACAGGAGGCGATCCAGGGCGGCGGCAAACCACGAGGCTTGATTCAAGGGTTGGTCGGCGGGTTGGTCGGCGGGTCGGTTGCGCGCGGGGCTGGTGGGCCGGTCGTGGAGCGTGCCGAACTCGAACATGATCACGCCGAGTTTGTCGCGGTACGACTCCAGTGGGCCGAGAAGCTGGTCGTGTAGCAGGGCGGCGTCCATGAAGTGGGGATTGTCGGTGCCGGCACGTTGGCCGTAGCGGGGCAGGTTGGGCCAGTGCCGGGCGGTGATGTCCTCGGGGACCTTGAGGCTGAAGCGGAAGCCGACCGGGAGTTGATCGAAGACCTGTCGCCAGGTGGCTGGTGAGGGGAACTGGTAAAACGAGAAGTCGCCGCCGACGGTGGGGAATACCGTGGCGTACTCGGCGAGGCATTCGCGCTCGAATTGCCTTGGGGCGAGCTTGCCACGGTGCTGGTAGCGAACCGGATCATAGACCTGGCCGATCCAGCCGGGGTACTTCCAGCTCGATGTGCCGAGGTAGACGCCGCGTTCGGCGAGGTTCTTGAGGCGATTGGCAAGGGGGGCGATCCGCGGCAAGGGGGCAAGCTGGGGGGGCGTGGGGGCATCTTCGGCCCAGTTGAAGGCGAGCTGATCATCAGGCATGGCCGGCGGCTCCTAGCGGCATTCTACGCGTCTGCTTTTCCGCTTGAAATTTGGTATTTGTTAGGGTATATTGTAGACGTCCCTGTGCGACTTGTCGATGGAGAATTCTGGATGGCACCGTGGCGGTTTGGGGGCGTCGTGGAAATCCCGTTTAGCGGTGTCGCGTGCGACACCGGCACCCCCGTCGCACGCGACGGGGCTAAACCCGGAAGGAATCGACCATGATCCTCGGATTTCACTTGACATGGACCACATACGGGCATTGGTTCCCGAACGATCCACGTGGGTCGTGGTCTAACGAAGTGTGGAAGCCACAATTGGCCAAGATCCGGGCGCTCGATGATTCACGAAAAGTCTTTCGGCCCAGACCGGTATCCCAAGCCAGGTTGCAAGGCTTCCTTCAGCAGGCACGGTCGCGACTCAAATGGGACACGGTTCAATTGACAAAATCGGAAATCCTTGTTGTCGCTGAAGCCTTCGCAGAAGCAGAAGCTTCAACCAAGTTGGAGATTCGTGCGTGCGCTATTCTCCCGAATCATGTCCACGTGGTTGTGGGGCGGGGTGCCGATACCTACGAACGCACCGTCAATCGGCTCAAGGGCCGATCTGCGCAGAGGATTCGTGAAGCCCGACATTATCCAGCGCCAACGAATCGCCGCCAGCGCGTTCCCATTTGGACGGAAGGATATTGGGTACGGTACATCGATCATCTCGAACAGATGGAGTGTGCAGTGAATTACGTAAGGAATAACCCGATACGCGAGGGTTTGCTGCCGCAGCATTGGGGTTTTGTGCGTGGCGATGATGAGTGAGGTTGCTGTCCATTTGCCTGGCGTTCTATCGTTGTCTGGAGGTCTCGCATTGTCGCGACGTATCGCGTTTTCTTGTGGCATCGCGTGCGATTTCTCCTCGTTTAGCGGTGTCGCGTGCGACACCGATGCCACCGTCGCACGCGACGGGGCTAAACGAGCAGACGGGGCTAAACGAGCAAGCTGTGACGGGGTTAAACATGACTACGTGACATGGGTGAATGCCCCGCCGAGCATAGCCGCCGGGTGGCCGCAGGAGGCTGGCGAGGGGTGTGTGAAACTCGATCCTGCCGCCGTGCTTCGGGCCACGCCGCGCAGCTTCGCCCTGCGGGTTCGCGGTTGCTCGATGATTGGGGCGGGCATCTATGACGGCGACATCGTCGTCGGCGAATTCACGCCGGAGGCCCGAGGAGGGGCGATCGTGGTGGCCCTGATCGACGGGGAGTCCGCGCTCAAGCGGCTGGTCGTGCACCAGGGTCGGCCGCACCTGGTTTCCGAGAATCCGAACTGCCCTGATTTTGTACCACTGTCAGAATTGGTCATTCAAGGAGTGGTGCACACGGTGGTGCATCGGGCGGAATAGTGAATAGCGAATAGCGAATAGCGAATAGCGAATGGCGAATGGCGAATGGCGAGTAGCTAACAGCTTTTTACAATGCAACGCACTGTCCTCCATTTTGACGCCGACGCCTTCTTTGCCTCGGTTGAGCAGGCCGCCGACCCGCGGCTTCGCGGCAAGCCGGTGGCCGTCGGTGGCTTGAACCGCGGCATCGTGGCGTCGGCGAGCTACGAGGCCCGGGCCTGCGGCATCTATACGCCGATGCCCACGGCGAGGGCCCGACGGCAGTGCCCGACGTTGATCATCGTGCCGCCGCGTTTCGAGTTGTACGAGCAGTTTTCGATGAACATCTTCGGCATGGCCGAGGAGATCACGCCGGTCATCGAGAAGCAATGCGTCGATGAAGGCTATCTCGACCTGACCGGCGTCCGGGCCTGTCTGCGGCGCGAGCCGGACGCGATCGCGGAGAAGTTTCGCGGCGACGTGGCGGCTTGGCTGAAGGTCACCATCTCGCAGGGGCTGGCCCGCAACAAGCTGATCAGCCAGATTGCCAGCAAGCTGCACAAACCCAACGGCCTGATTGCCGTGCCGCCGCGCGACGATCGGGAGTTGGCATTTTTGCATCCGCTATCGGTCAAATGGCTGCCGGGCATCGGCGCGGTCGGCGCGAAGCTGTTTCAATCCAGCGGCCTGACGCGCATCGGGCAGGTAGCCGCCATGCCGCTCGATTGGCTGGCCGAGCTGGCCGGTTCGGCCGCGAAGCAGTTGCGCGATTTTGCCCGCAACATCGACCACCGGCCCGTGGAAACGACCCGGCCGGACGCGCGGTCGTACGGCCATCAGGAGACGTTCGACGCCGACACGACCGACGTGGCGTTCATCGAGGCGACGCTCCGCCGGCTGGCGGACAAGGCATTTGCCCAGGTTCGGGCCGATGGCAAGCAGGTCCGCACGGTCACGGTCAAGATCCGCTACACGGACATGGACGAGCACCAGGGCCAGACGAGCCTGCCCGATCCGACGGACGTCGAGGAGCACGCCTACCCGGTGCTGTCGCGATTGTTGCGCCGCCTGTGGGACCGCCGCGTCCGGCTGCGGATGGTGCAGGTGAAGTTATCGAATGTTTATAGCGGTTTTAGTCAATTGGATTTGTTCGGCGTGAAAGAGCGGCAGCGGAAGTTGGCCGTTACCTGCGAGGAGATTCGCGAGCGATTCGGCCCCCGCGGACTGATGCGGGGGCACGACATGAAGTTGTTAGCTGTTAGCTATTAGCTGTTTGCTGTTTGCTATCAGGCCTACAGCGATTCTGCGACTACGATTTCATCGGCAATCCGAACGGTGTTTGTTCGGAGTGTGGGGAGAGGGTCCCCGTCAACGAACGAAGATGATGTCTTGGAAGGGGTCCCGTGCGTGCGACGCGATCGGTTCAGATAGCGCCCGCCTACATCCCGCTCCACAATCGCTCCGCCTATTCCTTTGGCTCGGCGTTGACCATGCCGGGCGCGTTGGCGGAATTCGCGGCGGTCTGTGGGATGCCGGCCATCGCGCTGACAGACCTGAGCGGGCTCTACGCGGCGGTGCAGTTTCAACAGGCATGTCAGAAGGCCGACATCAAGCCGATCTTCGGGGCGGAACTTGATGTTGTTGATGATCACCCCGTCGCACGCGGCGGGGCTAAACATCAACGGGGGTATGGGCGTGTTGGTGTCGTCCTGCTGGCGCGAAGCCTGGTCGGCTATGGGAACCTGTGCCGGTTGATTTCTTCGCAACACCTGCGCGAAGATGAAATCGATCTCGATGATTTGTGCGAGCACGCGCGGGATTTGATCTGCTTGGTTGGTCGTACGATTGCCTCGTTTGACGCCGTCGCGCGTGGTTCACGCCCGTTTAGCGGTGTCGCGTGCGACACCTCTCCTCCGCCCGCGGCGGGGCTAAACGAACATGTGGGATCGTTGCGCGAGGCATTTGGTCAACGTTTGTATATCGAATTAACAATCCATTGTGACGACGACGTTGCCGTCGCACGTCGCCGCGCCCGTCTTGCGGATGAGCTTGGTATCCCCGTCGTCGCCGCGTGCGAATCACGTTGTCTGCGGCGCGATCAATCGCCGGCGCTCAAGGCGCTGTCATCTATCGGCACGCTCACCTTGCTGGACCAGCCGCACCCGGACAAGCCGCGTGGCGCATGGTACGTGCGGACCCCGCGGGAAATGCATCGACTATTTCGCCGCCGGCCCGATGCGATTGCCAATACACGGGTCATTGCCGAGCAATGCGACGTGGCATTGGACCTTTCACAGAGCAGGTTTCCCGGCTTCGACTCGCCCGACGGGCGAACGGCGATCCAGCACTTGCGGGCACTCGCCGTGGCCGGCTGTCGGCGACGCTACGTGGACGAGCCGCCGCAGCGAGGCATCGGCGGCAAGCGGCCGACGCTCACCGAGGCGCTCGAACGCATTGAGCGCGAGTTGTCGGTCATCGAGCAGGTGCATTACGCCGAATACTTCCTGGTCTTCCACGAGATCGCCGAGTATTGTCGCCGCGAAGGCATTTCATTTCTCGCCCGCGGTTCGGCGGCCGATTCGCTGGTCTGCTACGCGTTGGGCATCAGCCACGCGTGCCCGTTCCGGTTCGATCTGCCGTTCGACCGCTTCATCAACCCCGAGCGGGCGAGGTTCAGCAAGATGGCCGACATCGACCTGGATCTGCCGTGGGACCAGCGCGATCAAGTCATTCGGTGGGTCTATGACCGTTGGGGGCACGACCGCGTGGCGATGATCGGCGCGCCGAACACGTTTCATGCCCGTGCGGCCGTGGCGGAGTTGGGTAAGGTGTACGGCCTGCCGGCCCACGAGGTGCATCGCACGACCAAGCTGCTGCCGCGCGCGGCCTCCTGGGGCCTGCCCGAGACCGTTGCAGGATCGCCCGAGACCCGGGGCAACGTATTCATGGACGAGGAGCCCTATCGCACGATCTTGCGAATGGCCCGCGATTTGGAGGGCCTGCCGCGACACTGGGCGATGCACCCCTGCGGGCTGGTGGTTTCGCCCGAGCCACTAACGGACCTGGTCCCGGTGCAGCGATCGCCAAAGGGCCCGCTCGTCGCACAGTACGACATGGACGCGATCGAGGATTTGGGATTTGTTAAGGTTGATCTGTTGGGGCAGGCCGGCTTGTCGGTGTTGCGTGACGCGGTGGTGGAGATTAATCGCTCGTTTAGCGGTGCCGCATGCGACACCAATCACCTAACCCCGTTTGGCGGTGTCGCGTGCGACACCGATCGGGTCGCACGCTACCCGGCTAAACGAGGGGTGACCAAGCTGACGAGGCACACTCGCGTCGATCTCGATGTGGACGTCGATTACTCCGACGCCGCCACGTGGGAGATGATCGCCCGCGGCGATGCCCGTGGCGTGCACCACATCGAATCGCCGGCCATGACCAGTCTTTTGCAGCAGTGCAATTGTCGTGACATCGACTGCCTGACCACGGTCGTCGCGATCATCCGCCCAGGCGCGGCCAATCAGGGCAAGAAAGACGCCTTCGCGCGCCGCTATCAGGGTCTCGAGCCGGCGAGCTATGTCCATCCGTCGCTCGAGCCGGTCCTGGAAAGGACCTACGGCCTGATGGTGTTCGAGGAGCACATCTTACAGACGGCCGTCGAATTCGCCGGCATGAACCTGGGCCGGGCAGACGTGCTGCGCCGAGCCTTGAACAAGCAAAACCTGCCGATGATCGCCGAATTGAGATCGGAGTTTTACGCGAGCGCCCTGCTGGGCGGCCGCCACCCGCGCGAGATAGATACCGTCTGGTCCCAGGTGGAGGCCTTTCGCGGTTTCATGTTCAACAAGGCCCACTCAGCGGAGTACGCGGTCGAGGCGTTCCAGGGCGCTTGGCTCAAGCGGCGTTGGCCGGCCCATTACATCGCCGCGATCCTGTCGAACTATCGCGGCTTCTACGCCCATTCGCCGACGTTGCCGCAGATCCTTTACGTCATGGAGGCGCTGCGCCTGGGCATTGGCTTCCTGCCGCCGTGCGTGAATCGCTCGGGCGAGCGCTTCAGTGTTGAATACGATTCATCTGTGTTTAGCGGTGCCGCGTGCGGCACCGAGAATAGCGCATTGCGAACTGCGAATAGCCAAACGGAGCATACGTCGCCCGCCACGTCTTTCGCCATTTGCCATTTGCCATTCGCTATTCGCCATTCGCCATTCGCTACTCCGCCGCCTTCCGGGCGACGGCCGATGATTCGCGTGCCTGTTTCGCACATTAACGGTCTGTCGCACGGTTTTCTCGAACGATACCACGCCGAGCGGCGTGACGGCGGGCCGTTCGCGTCGCTCACCGACTTCGTCGCCCGGTGTCGTCCCGGCGAGGCGGAGGCGCAGATGCTGCTCGACAGCGGCGCGTTGGACGGCCTCGGTGGGTGGTCGCGGCCGGCGATGTTCTGGCAGCTTCGCAGGTTCGTACGGAGGGCCGCGCTGGGGAGCGCAACACTGTGGGGCATGGACTCGACAGAAACGACCACCGCCGCCCCGATCGAATTCACCGAACCCGACGCGTCCCAAATCGCCCAGCGCGAGATGGACCTGCTGGGCTTCCCGATCACCGTTGATCCGTTGACGCATCTTGGCCGCGACGACAAGGGCCGCCATATCGACTGGCGGCGATATGTGCTCGTCGATCAGTTGAACCGCCACCTCGGCCGCCGCGTCACTGTCTGCGGACTGATGGTCGCCGACCGCATCAACGCCACGACGGGCGGCGATCTGATGAAGTTCGTCACGCTGGCCGACCGCACCGGCTTCGTCGAGGCGGTCTTGTTCCCCAACACCTACCAGCGATTCGGACATCTGACGGCCTCGAACCCGATCCTGGCCGCCACGGGCATAGTCGAGCCGTTCGAGAACCGCAACGGCTTCACGCTACGCGTGCTGTACATCTCCCCGCCGGCCCACAAGACGAGCCATACAATTCAGCGCGCGCGGCGTTCCGAATCGAGGTAATACACGAGCCCCACTAAGAAACCTACGTGCTCCAACTGGAGTTGACGTTGAGCAGTCGAACGATCGACGATGTACCCGGCTGTCAGATCTCCGGATAATCGCCCACCAAGATAGGGGGATTCCCCATCCACCTTCATTGACATCAACCTCACATCTTCGACATCCGGATTGCTCGGCGCAACATCCGCTGCCGTTTCTCAAGGGTCTTGGCATCCGAGGGTAGACGAAGGTATTCACTGTATTCTTCAAGACTTTGGACGTCCAAGTGATTGCAGATCAAGCGTAGAAGATGCGGTTCGACGAAGGATTTCATCATGTACGCGGTCTCCTCACGATCTCCACTTGACCGCGCAGCATGAACGAATCGATTCCGGCGAAGCCGAAGGGACTCAAGCAGTTGTCGAGCCAGATGTCTATCTTCGTCTAGCCAGGTAGCTCGTCGAATCGTCTCATCATACTTCGCACCAACCGTATCGGTCAGCTTCTCAAGGATGCTCCACATTTGAAGAAACGCGACGTCGAGGTTCGAATGATCGAGCGCGGTTACATACCTGATGATCAACTCCTCAATGTCGTTTCTGTACGGCAATCGCCTTATACGTCTCACTGCCCATTTCCGGTTCTTCTCAATCGTTTCCCATCCCGCCTTGGGGTCGAAGAGCTTCTGGTCTCCCGTGTAGTCGTGTTCGTACCAGTAAACATCTCCTACGAGCGTGCCGTCTGGATGATGAAGCGTGTAGATTGGGCCCGTGTGGATTACGCCGATCGACTGCTGCTTTCTTATGCCAAAGGTCATCGACGACGATCCGTAGGTCGCAAGAAGCGTCCATAATCCGCGCAGAAGATTCAAGGCGGCAAGGGCGCTGTCGGTAGCCTCTGCAAAACTCCGTCCTGCCGTCTTGACCTTAACCATTTGATACTGCGTAGACTTGATGTGTTGCGCCAAGGGAGTCCGCCGCGCTTGCAACAAAAGGGCATCGGGATAAGGAAAGCGAGCGACGCGTTTTTTCAGGGGCGCAATCTCGCAATCTCGGATGTGCAAGCGAGTTGCGGGCAAGTTGGAAACCGACAATGAGCCCAGAAGAACGTATTGAACGATAGGTTCCCGAAAGTGTAACGCAACGAGTTTCTGTGCACTTTCGATCACGGCACTTGGAGCGATGGGCTTCCCTCCACCCTGTTTCTTAATGACTGATATGATCGCCCCCCGGATAATAGACCGCGTGTCGGAATCATTGAGTGCGCGACATTGGGCGTCCTGGATAACAACGGCCGAAACGACAGCCGAGTGATAGTTATGAAACGGCGAATACGGCCATCTGATTTCGCCTTTGTCGGTTAGGCTGGCAGATGTGCCAATCCTGTCCAGCAGAATGGTTGGCGCGCACTTATCATCATCACACTTGTACGGCTTGCCTGCCGGTGTTCTCCAGAACACGTAACGCTTGTTCAAGTCTGCCTCCCTTCATGGCTTCTTGCGAGATTGCTCTTCATGGCGTAGAACTGAGCTTCGCCCTCGGAACTGGTCCGGGATTCCGGAGATAATCTTCACACGCGTGCAAACCGCCACAGACCCACCTCCCCCGCCGCCGCGTACGCCTCCGCAAGTTCCGACCGATCCGGCCGACGGTTGATCTCGTCATACTTGATCGAACCAGCGGCGTCGCCCGGATCGCTTGGCTTGCCAACTTGGTTGTCGGGGTGATACTGGGCCATGATGTTCACGAACGTGTCCGGCGAAACCTCCTCCGCCAGCCAACGGAAGATCGCCCGCGTCTCGTCCAACTGCCCCGGCATGACCAGGTGGCGCACCAACACGCCGCGGCACGCCACGCCGTCCGGCGTGAAATGCAGATCGCCGACCTGCCGGTGCATCTCGAGGATCGCCGCACGGGCCCGATCGGGATAGTCCTTCGCCTTGCACAGCCGCCCGGCCGTGTCGGCCGACCAGAACTTGAAGTCCGGCATGTAGATGTCCACCAGCCCGTCCATCAGCTTCAACGATGACAGGGCGTCATAGGTGCCGGTGTTGTACACAATCGGCAGTGTCAGGCCCCGGTCGATCGCCACGGCAAGCGCCTCGATGACCTGCGGCACGACGTGCTCCGGCGTCACCAGGTTGATGTTGTGGCAGCCTGTCGCCTGCAGGGCCAGCATCAGATCGGCAATCCCGCCGGCGTCAAGTTCCGTGCCGGCCGGCCGTTGCGAGATGTCCCAGTTCTGACAGAAGACGCAACGCAGGTTGCACATCGAGAAGAAGATCGTGCCGGACCCGCGCCGGCCGCGGAGGCAGCTTTCTTCTCCCATGTGCGGAAACGCCGAATTCACTCGGGCGTGACGGCCCGTGCGGCAGAACTTCATCTCGTCGGCCAGGCGGTTGACTTCGCAGCACCGTGGGCAAGCGCGGCAGCAGGCCAGCTCGTTCAACGCCGCTGCCACCCGCTCATCCATCGTGCGCCGCACGGACGGGGCGAGATAGGCCGCCCGTGCCGAAGGCACGACGAACCGATCTGCACGCTCTGCTGACATCAGCATCAGGATAGCCCGTTGTGCGAACGCGAGAAACGGCCCACTCACCATCCAGCTCGACGTCTCAGTCCAGGGGGCTTCCTTGGCCAAACCGTCGTGCCAAGACCTCCGGAATGACGCTGAAGTGCGCGCCGTTGCGGTGGCAATACGCCGCACAAAGACCTCCGCCGATCAGCAACGGCAGTCCGCTGATAATCGCCAGGTTCACGGGATGCAGCCAGACCCAACCGGCGACCACCTGTCCGGCGGAACCCAACACCCCGTGGACGGCGAAGACCACGTGGTGGGAGAGCAGAACCAGCGCCGTGAGCCCGAGAGCCATCGTCGTACAGACCGTGCCCACCATGCCCGCTGCCCCCTGTACCGTCGCGAACATGATCCACGCAACGACAAAGGCCAGGAAGGTCCGTAGCAGCATGTGAAGAACGACGCGCGGGAAGTAGTAAGCCAGCGGTCCGGTCAGGCCCACGAAGACGACCGCCAGGACGAGCCCCCAGACAGCCGCCCCGACCAATGCCCGCACCGGCGACCATTCCACCGCTTTCCCTAAGTCGGCCTCGACCCTATCAGGTTGGACATGTACCGGCCCGTAGCGGCTGTCGTTGTTCGACGTCATGATCACCACCAGCGACAAGGCGGCTCGCAAGTCGTCCACGTGCCTCGACACCGCCTGCCTCCCAATCCTGCTGGATTCTAGCCTGTGTCCACCAGCCATGTCGTCAGGCGTTCCTCGATTCTCGACCATCACCCGTCCGCGAAGCGATACCGGTCTGCCACGGGCCAAACCAGCCTGCCAGACTGGCAGCCGGCCGACCCGCCTTGCGGCCACACCCAGCAGGCGAAGCAGCATAACCTTCTGTTTCACAGACTGTTGCGGCCGCTCACCAAACCATTCCCCTATGGCATCCTCCTTGCTAACACCCTGGCCGTGGCGTCGCGCGCTGTCGCTGACCGGCAACCCGCTGCGACGCCCTCAACCGCAACACAAAGAAGGAGCGGCACACCATGTCCAAGATCATCGGAATCGACCTCGGCACCACCAACTCCGTCGTTGCCGTCATGGAAGGCGGAGAACCCAAGGTCCTCACCAACGCCATGGGCGCCAGGACCACCCCCTCCGTCGTCGCCTTCACCAGCAAGGGCGAACGCCTCGTCGGCCAGGTGGCCAGACACCAGCAGGTGACAAACCCGCAGAATACCGTCTTCAGCATCAAGCGCTTCATGGGCCGGCGGCACGACGAGGTCAGCGCCGAGGAGAAGATCGTCCCCTTCCAGGTCGTCGGCGGCCCCGAGGAGTTGGTCAAGGTCAAGGTTCGCGACAAGGACTACACCCCGCCCGAGATCTCGGCCATGGTCCTCCAGGACCTCAAGAAGACCGCGGAGGACTACCTCGGCGAGAAGGTCGAGGCCGCCGTCATCACCGTCCCGGC
>JAFGQA010000016.1 GCA_016935885.1 Phycisphaerae bacterium
CCGCGATCTCCCTCCGCCTCGGGCTCAAGGAATGTGCGAAGGAGCCCCACCCCGGTATCGGCTGAGATGGGCAGGTCGACCGACGCCAACGGCGACGGGAGCGTGCGAGAAAACCCTTCGCACAAATCCCTGAACTTCACGCTTGACTCCAACCGCTTGTTAGATGCCACTGGCAGCTCGCCTGCGCACGAGGAACCGACCGGCACGCATATCAATCACCTTGCATTGTCTCGTCACGCGAGGCCGTCTCGGATTCCCCGCTGCGGCGCACGTCGGCCAGCCAATTGAAATCGTCCTCCGAGGGCACCGCATCCTCCCCGCGCGACGGGCGTTTTGCCCTGGCGGGCGCAGCCCCGCGGATGCCGCGACGAAGAACGAGCCACACGATCGCGAGCAATGCGGTTGCGATCGCAATACACATCCGGCCACGTTGCCATCCCGTCCTCAAACCTACCAGGCTGGACGCCGGCGGGCGGACCAGTTCAAGCCGCCGTGCCACGATCAGCGGCCCGGCGCCGATCTCTCCCGCGTTGGTCTGATAGCGCCGAACCTTGATGAAGTAGCCCTTCGCGCGGACGCGGGAACGGATCGCCACGTCTCCGGGATCCTCCACGCAGATCACCGCGCAGAGGGCTCGCGTCCCCACCTCCGATAGCTCGCATTGATGAAGCTTGCCAATGCCACGACGGCCGAACCCGGACACCTCGAACACGGGCCGCGACAGAAGGACGCCCTCGATCACGACAAGCCGGCCCCGGTAGTCGCTCGGCCGCTCCGCGAGGAACTTCCACGGGACGGCGGTTTGCAGGTCGTCGATGCTGAACACCGCCGGGTCCGCGTGATCCTTGACATAGTGGCAAAACCAGTAGAACGCGGGATCGTCGAACGAGAAGACGTTGTCGTGGACGTCCTCGAGGAGACGCCGCCCGTGCGCAAGATCGGCCGCGGTCTCGTCAGGGACCGTGTCGGCAGGACGCGTGTCGGTCGGACCCGCTTGCTGAGCGCGGGCATTCCGCGCCACGGCAAGAACCACCATGAAACAGATCACCGCGGCGCCGAATAGCACGGCGGCTGGCAGGCAAGGCAATCGGCAACGGTGCCCGAGTGCCCCAGACCTTGCTCGGGCCATGCGCTCGCCGGCGCCGTAAAGCCACGCCTCGAATCCTCGAATCCTCAAACCCTTGATCTCCTGAACCGTCTAAGCGGGACTGGGCAATGTCTGAACAGTCGCCAGCTACGTGTGCCACGGGCAGCTTGCCTGCCCGTGCGTCCATCACCTATGTGGGCACTGGCGGACAAGCCGCCAGTGGCACCCACACTGTTCAAACATGAGCAAAGCCGGCTTAGGGCGCATCCTCTGGTTGCCCTCTTTCCGCGGCCGCGCGGGCCTCCTCGGCGAGTTCGAGAAGCCGCGCCTGCCACGGCGGACCACCCAGGTCGCGGAACCAAGCCCTCTCGGTCTCGATAGCCTTCATGACATCGGCTGCGTGCCCACGGCGAAGTTGGTGTTTGAGCCAGTAGTACCGGGCCTCCCAATACTCGGCGGGCCTGCGGTCGCGAAGCGTCGGATCCTCCAGCAGCCCGGCCCACAACGCCTCGGCCTTGTCCAGGGCCGTCCGCCTCTCAGACGTCCCCGCCTTCATCGCGACGTCTTCCTGCAAGAGCGCCGCGGCACGAACGTAACTCCCGTTGCTTGGATCACCTCTGATAAGTTGTTCAAGTAGTGCCATGGCCTCGTCATCATGCCCAGCCTGAACAAGCGCCTTGGCAAGGCTGAAGCGGACGACCGGGACGTGATTCCTGTGACCGGGCTGTGCCTGGATCCACTCGAGCAACTGGCGAAACGTCGGCACGCTGCTTTCTGCCATCCGGATCGCTTCGCGCCGGCGTCCCGCGTTTCGCAGTCGGATGATCTCCGATTCCATCTCCGCCGCCAGCCCGATGAGGGCCTCGCCGATCTCCGGCCCGGACGACTGCTTCAGATACTCGTTCAACGCCCGCCTCGCGGTCTCCAGATCGCCGAGGCCTCGGTAGCATCGAATCCGCATCGCCACCACGCGGCCCGTCGCCTCCATGTCGGCCAGGATGGCCAGGCTTGCCTCGTACGACCGGGCATCGTCGCTCGCAAGGATCGCCGCGGCCGACAGCCGGGCATCCTTGACCCATTCGTCGCGATCGGATCCGGAGCCGACGCCCGGGATCGCGGCGCCGCCGGACTCGCCGGACGAGCGGCCGACGTCCGCCACTGCCGCCAGATCCTCCGCGAGCTTGATCCAGGCCGACGCCGCGCTCTGCGCCGTCCGGCTGCGTCTCGCGGGCGACGCGCTGGCAGGCAGGGACTCGCAAAGACGCTGCTTGCAGCGAGCGATGTTCCGGCGGGCTTCCCAGTAATGCGGGGATGAAGGTGGAACCTCCGCGTACGCCGCCAGGGCGGCCTCGCAGTCGCCCGCTTCTTGCCTGGCGAGCGCCGCGACCCAGCCGGCCTCGGCGGCCAGTTCGTGCTCCGGGAATGCCCGGACAAGCAGCTCCGATGCCTCGGCCAGCCGCAAGTAGTGGTCCGCCTCTTGAGAAGTGTGCGCAACCTGACGCCAACACCGATAGGCATACTCGCACGCCCTCTCGGCAAAATCCGACGATACACCAACACCCGATGTTGGGACTTGCGTCCCTTCTCGGCACACCTGCCGGGCGACGGCCAGAAACGCCTCCGCCGCCGCCAGTCGTTCCTGCCTCTGAAAATGGCATACACCCAGATTGAATCGGGCCTCGACGTGCCATTCCTTCCCGTCTGGACGATCGAGCAGCATCCGCAGGGCCTTGATCGCCTCGGCGTAGTCCTTCTCGGCCATCAGACGGCTGGCCGTGACGTGCAGTTCCGTCGGCGCAAGCTCATCGAGCTTCCGCTTGCCACCCGCCAACACGTCAAGATAGACACGGACGACCTCAGGCCAGATTCCCCCTTGCTCCGAGATCGACGTCAACGCGGAGATCGCCTCCTTCCGCAGGTTCTCCTTGAAGGACGGCCCTCCGCGCGTGCTCCCGGCCTCCAACGCGTAGCTGTACGCGTGGATCAGCGGCGCAAGACGAATATAAAACACCGCGCCCGAATCCTCATCACCGAGTTGCTTCGTCGAGATCGCCGCCAGATCCTCCAATTCCTGGCGGGCCGCATCGAAGTGCCTGGCACGAATCAGCAAGCGGGCCTTCTCATATCGGGCACGAGCCGCCAGTGCGACCGGTGCCGTCGAGTCCCACACTCGATCGAACGCCGCCCCGGCCTCCGCGTAGCGGGCCCCTTCGCGAAGTGCGATCCCGGCGCCAAGCAGGGCGTTGTACTTCCTGGACGAATCCTTCGCCGTTCGGGCCACCGCGTCGAACGCGCTGAGGGCGGTTTCCAGCAGGTACTGGCGCTCCGCGTCCTCAACCTCACCAGCCAGGGCCAGATAGACCGCCGCCCATGCCTCGTTGAGTCTGCGGCGTTCGTAAAGCGCCGTGATCTTCTTGCCCAGGCCTAGCAGGAGGTAACGCTCCTCCTCGGTCCGAAGACCCACAAGGAGTTCGTCCAATTCGTGCTCAGCGGCGCGATACAACTGGTGGGCCTCACGCAACATCTCCGTCAGGCGCCGGCGGTTGTAATCCAAGCCGCTCGTGATCTCGAACCGATCCAAATCCGAAGCGATCCGGTACCGCAGGATCAGGTCGGCCAGTTCGACACGCCATTGCACGATGTGGAAGCGACGACGCAGACCGCGCAGCCAGTCCGGCCGGTCCTCAAGGCTGATCATCTCGCGGTACTTCCACGAGGCGGTGTCGAAGAACCGCTCCCGTACGACCGTGTCCGGTTCGTCCACCGCCGCGCGGGCATAGGCCCGGGCGACATAAATCCCGTGCGCGGGCGGATGACCCGCCAGCAGTTCCTCGACCAATTCCGGCATGCCGCGCTCGGTCAACTCGTGCGTAAGACGTTCGTCTTCCACCGAGAGCCGGTCATCGGGTTCGTCGTCGAGAAACTCGCCGCCGACGGGCTGCTTGCCGGGGGGGCCGTCAAAACCCGACGCAAGCAGAAGCTCCCACACGACCTTGCCATCCCAAGGATGGGGAACAGCCACAGACTGAGTCGTCCAGGCGAGGGCAATAAGTGCGACGGAAAGCCACATTCCAAAACCCTGTACCCTCAGTCATTCGATCCACGTTCGCGCAGAGCCGCCGACCGAGAATTGGATGTTGCTGAAGCCCGCCCGCACACACGCGTCCATCGCGGAGATCACGTGCTGGTACTGTACGCCCGGTTCGGCCCCGATCAGAACGCGGCCGGTGGGATCGGCTCCCGCCGCAAGCTTGGCTGCCAAGAACGCGCTCAGCGCCTCGAACGAGTTCTCGGACAACTCGCGCTCCATGACCACGATTCTGCAACCGAGGCCACCCTCCTGTTCCAGCAGGCCGATGCGAACGACGGGCATGATCGTGACCGTCGCCCCGCCGCCAGGTCCTATCTGCGATGGAAGCTGCGTCGGCAGCACCCCTTCGGAAATCGCGAAGCTTGTGCCGAGCATAAAGAAAATGAGAATCACCATGATGACGTCGACCATCGGCGCCAGGTTCGGGATGTCCGCGTGCGCGGCGGGAAAACCGCGTTGCCTCATCAGCCGGCCCTCCCCTCCGTCCGAACGGCACCAAACGTGATGTTGCGGATCTTCGCCCGCGAGCACCCAACCATGACGGCCTCGATGTACCTATAGGGAAGATGGCGGTCGGCGCGGATCACGCAGTTCACGGCGGGGTCCAGCTCGCTCTCCAGAGTGAGCCGTTCAAGGACCTCGACCAACGGAACCGTCTCCTCCCGAACCAGATAGACCGCGCCTTCGCCCCCGTGCAACGCGGCATCACGGATGTTGACGACAAACCGATTGCCCAGCGCCTGCTTCTGCGCATCCTTGGCCGCCTTGGCGACCGGAAGGTCGATGTGGCTGTTCTCGCGCTCCACCATCTTCGTGGCCAGCATGAAGAAGATCAGCATGCACATCATGACGTCCACCATGGGCGCCAGGTTCAAGCTGAGTCGCGTTGCTGCCGGAGGGCGTTTCATGTGGTGAAGCCGTTAGCTATTAACTAACCGCTATTAGCTGTTAGCTGTCAGCCTACTGGGGGCCGAGAAAGGATTCTCGGCCCAGCGTGTTTGCACATTGCGACGTTTCAGCATCTCGACGTTTTGACGTTTTGACGTTTCGACGTTTCGACGTTTCGACGTTTCGACGTTTTGACGTTTTGACGTTTCGACGTTTCTCACGCCTCCTTCTTCGGTTCGGACGTTGCCGCCTGTTGGACCTCGCCGGTGGCATTCAAGGTCGCCGGCCGGAAGTACTCCATCAGATCGACCACGCCGGCATGGGCCGACACCGTCAGCGCGTCGACACGATTGCGGCACACGCCGAAGAAGCCCAGCGACACAATGGCCACCGCCAAGCCAAGAAACGTATTGACCAGCGCCAGACCGATGCCACCGGCAAGGTCCTCCGGTTTATACGCCCCGTGTGTCGCCTGCATGGCACTGAATGCGCGAATCATGCCCAGCACCGTGCCCAGCAGCCCCATCAGCGGACCGAGATTGCCTATGATGTTCAGATACTCGACCTTGCGAAACAGCCGGCTGCTCCACGCGCTGGCGCGTTCCTCGGCCGCCTCCTGCATCGCCTCGAAACCGTGTCGCCCGTGGCGAAGGCCCGCCGTCAGCACGTCGGCGAACATCGACTCCCGGCCGCGGATGTAGTCGATGCACTCCTTGAACTTGCGGTTCTCGATCAACTCCCGCGCGATCTCAATCTCGGATTCCGGAATCATCGTCGCGCGGCGAATCGTCCAGAAATGCTCGATGATGATCGTGACCGACGCCAGCGACATGAACCCGATGAAGACCCCAGGCCATTCAGCGCCCTCGTAGAGGACGTCGAGGAAAGACACCTCGTCGACCGGGTCTCCATCGGCACCACGAACCAGGCATGGCAACAGGATCAGGTTTGCGGCAGCCACGACGCAGACCAGAACGAGCGTTCGACTTGGCACACGGCACGGCATCATTTCGCCTTTCTCACCTGCTCCGCCGATGCAGGTGCGAGAAAGGATTCTCGCACCAGCGGGAGCGGATTCTCGCACCAGCGGGAGAGGATTCTCGCACCAGCGGCGATGGCCGAAAGCTGATCGCCGACAGCTCTCATTGTCGGAGATCCTGCTCAGTCACGTGCTTGAACGTCCCGTTGTTCTCATCCGCGATGGCCCGCAGGACGCGTTCGCCATCGCCCATCGTATCGTAGACGAACAGGATCGTGTTGATGATCGTCTTGGCGCGCTTGTTCTCGCCCTTGTTCTTCTGCCTGATTGTTTGCCTGATGTGTTCGTTGTCTTCGCCGAAGTCCCCGTCTGACAGCAGGAACAGCACATCGGGCCGGTATGCCAGGCCCTTGCGGATGGCGTCAATCGGCTCGGTCTGGCCGCTCGGGACAATTCGCTTGATTGCGGCGAAGGCCTCGCGCTTGCTTTGGAGTGTTGCCGACAACATCCGCTTGGAAAGCTCCTCTGCCGGGCCCTCGTTAAACCAGATGACGTTGAACAACTGGCTGTCCTCGAGGGATCCGATGGCGCGAAGCAGTTCTCGTTGAAGGAGATCGAATGTATCCCCCATCGAGCCGCTACGGTCCATCACATAAACGATGGACCGTGCCTGCTGGCCTTCACCCACGCCCCACAGGCTGCCGACCGGGCCGCCGCCGGCCAGGTCCCGATCGCCGAGGCCGCTCCCGAGCCCGCCGCTGCCGACGCCTCCACCCGTCCCCGTGCCGATCACGTCGCTTCGGCTCAATTCGCCCAACGTCAGCTCGTCGAGCCCCGATCCGCCGCTGTCTACAGGCGACAGCTTGAATGCCTGTTCCCTGCTCAGCAGTGAGGCCAGATCCTCGATCGTGTCCGACTCGTGACTTGCTCGCGCCGAATCAGGCCGATCTATGTGTGCCCGACCGGGGAATCGAAAGCCGCCCGACGGCCCGCCATCCTTGGGCTCCGACACGACCATGGCACGGTATTCGGTGTCGATCAGGTCGCCCGTGACACCGACAGCCCACGTTGCAAATGCCAGCAGCAGCACGACCAGACCGTGACAAGCGAAGCTGAGCCCCGCCGGTCCCAGGAAGTGCAGAAGGCCACCATGCAGGGCCTCGCCGACATGCCCCCGAGGCGGACGTTGGCGTTCGCCATCAGTCTCGCGGTCCGTTCCTGACTGCCTGGCGGCTTGGGCGTCCAAAGGCGTCTGCTCCGACATTGCGGTGACGATGGAATGGCAGGGTGCGATCTGACGTTGCTGGCCCCAGATCACGCATCAATCGATTATATCGGCCGATATAGCTCAATCAACGGCGTGACCACCGGGAATGGACTCTCGCACGCTTTGTGTGTATGCTTAGAGGAGACGCAACAAGTGGGGGGTGGCTCCCAACGGGAGTGGGATGCGCGGTGGGAGTGGTGTGCGCGCGCCCAGGTGCGGACGATTCCAAAGGATCAGCTTCATGTTCCCGACCATCCGCTTGGTTGGCCCGATGCTCGTGCTGGCAACGCTCGCCCACGCGCAGGTTGAACAGAGCGGACCCGACACCCCGTCGGACCCCCTGCGGAAGTCGGCCGGCATGACCCGGAAAGCACCATCTTCTTCATCTACACAAGTCCGGCATCCGTCCGACGCGCATGCGGCCCTGGCGGCGGGTGACGGTCGCCGCGCGCTCAAACTGCTGAATTCGAGGACGCTCCAGTTGACGCCCGCGGAACGCTCGTCACTTGAGGGGCGGGCGCACTTCCTGCTGGGCGACCACGCTACCGCCCGGCGCAAACTGGAGTCGGCCCTGCGGCTGCGACCGAAACATGCGCCGGACCTGTATTGGCTTGGGCGCGTCTACGAATCGGCCGGAATGCCCGCGCTGGCGGCTTCGCGCTTTGAGGAAGCCCTGTGGGGCGGCCTCGATACCGCAGACCTGCACTATCACTGGGCGGTCGTCCTCAAATCGCTGAACCAACTGCTGGGCGACATCGCCCAGCGCCGCTGCCCTAAGGATGCCGCAACGCCTCCCCTACCGGGAGCCTTCGCGCTGGGCGGCCTCGTCGTTGGGCCCGTGCCCTCGCGGCCGGGTTGCGTGATTGTGAGCCCCCAGAACTCGGCGATCTGCCAGGTCCATCGATCGCTCGAACTCGATCCGAAACGGGGCGATGCCCTCTTGCTGTGCGGTCAGATCTGGGCGGCGGTCAATCGTCACGAGCAGGCGGTCCCTGCGTTCGCGAAGGCTGCCGAACTGCTGAAACACGACGATCTGGCGAAATGTCACAGGGATTGGGCGGCCAGCCTCCTGACGCTGGGTGATTTTGACGCCTACCTCGAGCACGCCTCCGAACAGTTGCGTCTCAGCGGTGGCGGCGACTCGTCCGGTTTGGCCCGATGCTACGATCGAACCGCCCGCGAAGTCGCTCAGCGGGGCGATCTAGCTCGACAGGTACGGTACCTGACCACGGCTGTCGAGCTCGAACCGAAAGTCAACCGGCTGATCGCCCTCGCCGACGCCCTGCTCCAATCGCAACGGGCCAACGATGCCGCCCGGTATCTTCGGACAGCCTTGGAGTTGGACCCAACCCGGAGGCAACGCGGACAGATCCAGCAGCGGCTGCGACTGACGAAGTACCTGGCGCCGCCACCGTAGTGAGCGGCCGGCGCTCACACCACAGCAGTCAGCGTTTCGGCCGCCGTGCAGCTCGCCGTTTGGCTAACACCGGGGCCTGCCGTTTGGCGGATCATTCGTTTGCGTAATCCCTGCCCGACTCCCTGCGCTTCAGCCTCCAAGCTCCTTCAGCCACTGCTTGTTCTCTGCATCCAACGCCCGGGCGGCACGGAGCTTCTCCAGTAGTGTCTTCAGTTCGGATCTCAGCGCCCCGCATTCTCCCTTCGCAGCCGGTCCCTCGGCCTCGAGCGCATCCAGAAGCAGCTTGATGTGTTTGGCCAACAGCGCGTTGACGCCGGCGCCATGCACACGGGCCGCGATCTCTCGCGACCGCTCGACCGCATCGCGGCACAGCTTCGTGGTCTCCGCCTTCTCACCCAGGGCTTCGTGCAGCTCCGCCAGGTCGCGCACAACGAGAATCATCGTCATGGGATCGCGCTTCTCGTGCTTCTCAGCGATGGCCCTTGCCTCCCCCAGGAAGAACTTCGCAAGATCGAACTTCTTCTGAAGCATGAGAATCCGCCCCATCGCGACCATGGCATAAGCACGGCGCGTCGATCCCTCCGCCAGCTTTTTCTCGCTGATTTGCAGCGCCCGGTCGCACAGTCCTTCGGCGGCGGGCAACTCCCCCATCTTCTCGTGGGCTTGGCTCAGGAGCAACAACGGTGAGAAGAGCTCCCTCTCGTCTTTGCCGTGCAGTTTCTCAGATTGCTCCAGGACCTCTGTGAGGATGCGCTTGGCCTCCGGCAGACGGCCCACGTCGATGTAATGGCTCCCCAGTTGCATCGCGCGACGCAGCGTGGTGAGGTTAGGATCGCCGCCGCCCTTCTGATCCCAGGTCCGCAGGAGCTCAAGCGCCCTGATGGAATCCTCGAGCATCCGCCGCCCTTCGAACATGCCCGCCAAGCGGTCGAGCTCCACAATGGCTACTCGAGTCTCACCGGCCTCATAAAGCGACGTCGCCAGCTCAAACGCCCTGTCGATCGTCCGCGCCGCGTCCTCCTGGCGCCCCGTCTCCACGTAAGCCACACTCAGCCGCGCCGTGCCCTCCACCATGCTGCCCACCACCTTCTCAGGCTGCTTCTCGTCGGTGGGCACGAATCCCTCGAGCAGCTCAATCGTCTCCCCCCACATCTCGCGCTGCTGATAATCGCCCGCGAGGTTGAGTAATTCACTCGTCGTGTACGGATGGTCCGGTCCCAAGGCATGCCTGAAGACCGCCAACGCCCGCCTCCGAAGCGGAATGACCTCGTCGCCCCCGCCAAGCTGGTCGTAAAGCCACGCAAGATTGCTCAGCGACACACCGGTATCTCTATCCTCCGGCCCGAGCACGGCCTCGCGAATGACCAACGATCGCAGCTTGTTCTCCAACGCCTCTTTGCGCTCTCCCGTGTAGAGCTGCACCGTTCCCAAGTTGTCCTGTGCCTCGGCGGTCTCCCTCGTCTCGCCGAGCGTGAACTTGAAGACTTTCATCGCCCGCCGCAGGTTCTCCGCCGCCTCATCCACCTCCTTCTGCGGGAAACCTCGCTCGGCCGCTTGGTGGAGCCGCAGCCATCCCAGGCGGTCCAGAACCAATGCCGTCTGCGGATGGCCTTTGCCGTAAGCCGACTCGACGATCTCCAGCGCGCGCTCCAGCGATGACGACGACGCGTCGAAGTCCCGCAGTTCCATCTGGGCGCTCCCGAGTACGCGGAGGGCCACGCCCACCATGGGGTGATTCTTCCCCAGGATGCGCTCGCGGGTCTCCACGGCCCGCTTGGCGGCCTCTTCCGCTTCGGCATAACGACCACGCAGGTAGGATTCCTCTGCAAGGGCGAACTGCTTGTCCGCCTCAGCCAGTTTCTCCCTGTTCACCTCGGAAGCGCCCGCGTACTCGTTCAGGATCCGTACCGTAAGCGCCGCCGTGGCGGTCAAATGGTGCCTGTTCCCAAGAATCCGGTGGCGGATTGCCAAGGCTTCCTGGGCGGCCGCCAACGCCGCTGGGTAGTCGACCTGCTCGCGGAGTCGAGTCGCCTTCTCCATCAAGCCGTCGCTCTCGTCGATCTCGGCCTTCTCGGCATCCGTTAGCGGCTCGCCGCCCGCCGAGCGATACTGCCCCCGCAGTATGGGTGCCCTCGCCGCCTCCTGGAGGCGCTCCGCGTGAGTCAGCCTTTGCGGCCGTGTCGTTTGCGTCGTCTGGCCCAATGCCGGCGCACCGGCGCCGATCAGAAGGGCCCCCATCGCCCTGAAGAACCCGCCTCGCAACAACGCACGCTTGAACTGATATAGCACGAGAAACCTCCTGACACAGCCCCCCGACATTGGCCCCTGGCATGCGCTCGCACGGGACGCATAGCCACCCCCCGATGACCCCCGGGGGGTCTTCTTGGCTCCAACGCAGCGACCTCGAAGTACACAACCAAGCGCCCGCCCTGTCTGCGCGCACAGAAACGGGCCGCGAGCAGGATTCTACTCGCGACCCGATCGGATAACAATCACATGGTCCGCGCCACGCATCGGGCACGGTTTCCCTTGCCGTGCGTGCGCACGGCCTTGGCCTCCTCCCATCAGGTCCCATCCGGCACGACCGCGTCTGTAGCGCGCCTACCGCGCGGTTCGGCACGCGGGCCACAGTGCCGGGATAGACCCTTTCATTAGCGGCGTCGGCGAATGAGGGCCAACGCACCAAACCCAAGCAGCGACAGCGTCGCCGGCTCCGGAACACACTGGCAGCACACCTCGTCCCAGGTCGTCGCGACGAGGAGGTTGTCGATCGTGTGAACGGGATCAGGATCGTTATAGTTGTACTGCCGGAACGCATACGCCTCGATCGCGTTGTTCGGGTACACACCGGTGATCGTCACGCTGGGGTTCCCGCCTGCTCCCAGGGCACAGTCCGGGTCGATCCACATCTCAACATCGCCGGTGTCGAAATCGTAGGACGTGATGACTCGATGGCAGGTTTCGTACATGAAGTCATTCGCCCACGGGATGCCTTCACCGGGCAGGTCGCCATCACCGGCTCCCTGCCACAGGTACAGGCTGTAATCGCTAACGCCGTCCTCAGCTGCCTGGATGCCGACCTTCGCGGTAAAGTAGGTGCCGGACGTCTTGAAGTGCGCGAAGTAGTCACCAGCGTCAGCCATGGGCCCGACAGCCTCAACGTACAGGCAGAAGCCGGCGTACCACTTGTCGCCTGCCTCCATGATGGCGCCCGCTGGTATGCTGACATCCTCCGAGGAACCATCGTTGAACAACTCGATTGCGTTGCCGGCCTCGCCGCCCTCTGGGCAGAAGCATGGCGGACTGTCCACAACCTGCACCGGCCCGACCCCTGCGCCGCTGTGCGCTAGCCAGCCGCCTTGGGGAACCAGATCCCCTTGCGTGTAGGCATTGAAGTTGTCGTCGACCAGCACCGAGGCCATCGACGCCATCGCTGAGAAGCCCACCACTGCGGTGGCCACTGCCAGCATTCCCAAAGTCTTCTTCATCTCACCTTCTCCTTTCTTCCTTTTCTCCAATCCTGTCACAATTCCTCGATGAGCGCTCCAGTAGCTGGAGGCCCCAGTTCGTCCTCCGTTCGATCAGATGGTTGCGCGCACTCCTCATGCGCCTATGCCAAACAGCACCTGCCTCCGTTCACAAGGTGCGCCATCTTTCCGAACGTCCCTTTGCTTCTTTGTGCACGATAACACATTCAGCCCCCTCATTGCAAGCCCTAATCCCGGAATTAGCGCCAACTTATTGTGAATAGGCGATCTCCCAAGCCCTTCGACCACGATGGTAAACTGAGGGGACTTTGCGGTCTGTAGGGACTGACAGGAATACCACACGCCCCCGACACCACGAACATCGATGGACCACAGCCGCTCGGGCAGCCGGTCATGCGGGGCGATCATCCCTCGGCATTCGTTCCATGGCCCGGACCAGGCGCTTCGCAAGCGCCCTCTTTGACGCCGCCGGCCAACGCTGCCATTTGCCCCCTCGGACCAGGAATTCGACGCAGGCCCGATCCGACCCGACGTTCTCCGGCCCATTCAATACGATCCCGTCGCAGTTCTTGTGGAGCAGCTTCCGCTCGGCGTGGTCTCGCCCGGCGTGGTCTTCCATCGCGAAGCCGATCGTGATCCGGTCCCCCTTGATTCGGCCGCACGCCGCAGCGATATCCTCCGTCGGCACCAGTTCGATGGCCTTCGCCGCGCCGGTCTTCGCCAGTTTTCGCCGCGCCCGCCGCTTCGGCCGATAGTCGCACACCGCCGCCGTGAACACCGCCGCATCCGCACACTCGAACGCCCGCTTCGTCGCCTCCGCCATCTCCTCCGCCGTCACCACGTGGATCGTCCGCACGCCCCGCGGCGGCGCCAACGCCACGGGCCCGCTCACCAAGGTCACCTGGTGCCCACACGCTGCCGCCGCCTCGGCGATGGCATACCCCATCTTGCCGGACGACGGGTTCGAAATGAACCTGACCGAGTCGAAGAACTCGCGCGTCGGCCCCGCCGTGACGACGATCCGAAGCCGCCGTCTGCTCCTGTGGAACCGCTTGGCCTGGTGGGTGCCCACGTGCGCGCTACTTGATCTTTTTCTTGGGAGTATTCCGCTTCAGGATGGCAACCGCCTCGGCCAGGATCTCGTCCGGCTCCGCCATGCGACCCTTGCCCACCGTGCCACACGCCAGCCAGCCCTCCCCCGGACCCACGATGTGGCAGCCCCGCTCCTCCAGCGACCGCACGTTCTCTTGCAAAACAGGGTTTTCCCACATCCGCGTGTTCATCGCCGGTGCCAGCAGCATCGGGCTCGCCGCTGCCATCACCATCGTCGAAACCAGATCGTCGGCGATGCCACGGGCGATCTTGCCGATCATGTTAGCCGTCGCCGGCGCGATCACGAACAGATCCGCCGCCTCGGTCAGGCTCAGATGCTGGGCATCGTGGTAGTCGCCCGACTCCCACAGACTGGTGAAAACACGCCGCCCCGTCAGCGACGCGAATGTCAACGGCGTGACAAACCGCTGCCCCGCGGCCGTCATGGCCACCGTCACCCCCGCCCCGGCCTGCACGAATCTCGAAACGAGCGAAGCCGACTTGTACGCCGAAATCCCACCGCACACAGCGACGAGGACCTCGCAATCGGCCAATTCGGGCGCGCCGGCCGAACCGGCGCCACCGCCGCTAGGATTCTGCCGGCTCGTCACTTTCGGGCTCATCCATGTTCAGGGCGATCTTGTCTTGCATGATCTCCTTGATCGCGACCTCCATCGGCGTCATGTTGCCCGGTTCGATCATCGGCCGCGCCCCAAACATCAACTCCCTCCACCGCTTCTGAATCAGCGCCGTGAGTTTGAATCGCCCGCCGACCTTCTCGATGATGTCCTCGTTCCTCAGTTCGTCAATCATCCGCGAGTCCCTCTACTCGTTCACGATCATCTGATGAATCCGGCTGACCGTTTCGTCGAGATCGTCGTTGATGAAGAATGCGTCGTAACAGCCCGCCTCCGAAGCGAAGCGAATCTCGCCGTCCGCCCTGGAAAGCCGCCCCTTGATCACCTCGGCCGCGTCGGTCGCGCGGCCCTCGATCCGCCGCTTCTGCTCCTCGGACGTCGGCGGCAACAGGAAAAACGTCATCGCCTCAGGGTGTTTGTCGCGGACCTGGATGCACCCGTTGATGTCGATCTCCAGGATGATCACCCGCCCGTCTTCAACAGCCCTCTCAATGGGCGCCGACGGCGTGCCGTACATGTGCCCATAGACTTCCGCCCACTCTACCAAGCCGCCACCGTCGCGAAGCCGCGCGAACTCATCAGGGCTGACGTAATGATAATCCCGTGCGCCCGCCTCGCCCGGCCGAGGTCGACGCGTCGTCACCGACACGCTGAACTCCGCCGGAATCATCTCACACAGCCGATGGCAGATCGTCGACTTCCCAACCCCGCTTGGGCCACTGATGACCACGATCTTCCCGCGTCTGTTCGGTTTGTCCGCCGACATCCACCTACCGTCCCGTGGTGGCTACTCCACGTTCTTAACCTGTTCCTTGATCCGATCAATGGCCGCCTTGATCCCCACGACGTGCCGGGCGATCTCGACGTCATTCGCCTTGCTGCCGATCGTGTTCGCCTCCCGTAACAACTCCTGCGCCAGAAAATCCAGCTTCCGACCCGCCTCCTCTGGCGAGTCGCACGAGGAGGCAAACTGGTCCAGGTGGCTCTTTATCCGGGCAATCTCCTCGTTGATGTCGCACCGCTCGGCGTGGATCGCCACTTCCCGAACGAGCGCGTCCTGCTGGAGGTCGACCGTCGAACCGCCTAGCATCTGCTCCATACGGCTGCGAAGTCGCCTTGCGAAGTTCTCCACGACCAAGGGCGCCCGCGGCTCGATTTGCCCCAGCCGCATCCGAACCTCCGCACACTGTGCTTGCAGGTCACTCAGCAGCGCCACCCCTTCCGCGCGACGCATCTCGACGAGGGCCTCCATCGCCTTCGCCGTGACATCTTGAACGACCGCGAATTGTGACGCCAGCGTCGCCTCGTCGATGTCGGGCGGCTGACACACGCCGGGGATCGCCAGCAGACTCGCCAGATCGATCCTGACGGCATCATCCGCCCCCACAATCTCTCGCAGCCGGCGCAAATAGTGCGACATCGCGGCGCCGTTGATCGCGTACGCCGCAGCAGCGTTCTCGCCCGCCATTCGTAGGCTGTAGTTCACGCTGCCACGGTCAAGCCTCGACCGGAGTTGCTTCTCGATCTCCGCCTCATACCGTTGAAGGTGCTCGGGGACCCTCATCGACAGCTTGAAGTACCGGTTGTTGACGCTGCGGATCTCTACTTGATATGCGACGCCATCCACCTCCGCCCGCGCGCCGCCGAAGCCCGTCATGCTGACGATCATCCGGTCCTCCGTGGACTAGCCCTAGCCACCAATGGGCGATTGGGGGGCGTTGGAAGGTGAACCCGGTACCTCAGGAGATGCCTCCCCGGTCGTCTCGTCATCCGGCAACTCCGTCTCGGCGGACGGGGCGTTTGCCGCTGGGCCGCCGCCAATGCCGGTCCCGGCGATCCTCGCCGGGGTGAATGCGTAATTGAGCAGGACTGCCAGCAACAGGAATACCGCCGTCAACCCAACGGTCACCCACGTCAAGAAATCGCCCGTCTTGGTCCCAAATGCCGAATGCCCCCCCACGCCCCCAAAGGCACCGGACAGCCCGGATCCACGGTTCTTCTGCAACAGGACCAAGCCAATCAGCAACGTCGACGCCGCTATCATCACGATCGCACCAAGCGTCGCGAGGAAGGATAAGTCTGCCAGGATCATGGTCGTCATCATACTCAACACAAGCCCTTTGCACGGGCCGTGCCCTCAATAATCCCCACAAAGTCCGCCGCCTTCAGGCTCGCCCCGCCCACCAGGGCGCCGTCCACGTCCGGACACGCCATCAACTCAGCCACGTTCTCCGGCTTCACGCTGCCGCCGTATTGGATGCGAATGCCGTCCGCCACGCCCGCGCCGAAACGTTCCCCCAGGCGACCACGGATGTACTTGTGTGCCTCCTGCGCCTGGTCGGGCGTCGCATTCCGGCCCGTCCCGATCGCCCACACAGGCTCGTACGCAACCACCATCGCGTCCGCCGAGGTCACGTCCACGCCGGCCAGACTCCCGGCAAGCTGCCGATGCAGCACCGCCTGCGTCTGCCCCTTGTCTCGCTCATCGAGCGTCTCACCGACGCAGACGATCGGCACCAGCCCACCGCCCATCGCCGCCCGGACCTTGGCCGCAACCATCTCATCCGTCTCCGCATGAATCTGGCCGGCGGCGTCTCTCGGCCCGATCGTGTGCCGCCGCTCGCTGTGACCGAGAATGACGTAGGCGCACCCCGCTTCCTTCACCATCGCCGCCGACACCTCGCCGGTAAACGCGCCCTTCGGCTCGTGCCAGCAGTTCTGCGCCCCCGTCTGAATCGGCGAATCCGCGGTCCATTTCGCCGCTGGAAACAGGTAGATCGATGGCGGACAGACTGCAACGTCGATCGGCGGCGAATCACCCACCTTCTCCCGCAATTCCGCCACCAACGCCCGGGCGGAAGCCAGGTCCAAGTTCATCTTCCAATTGCCCGCTACGAAAGGTCGTCGCATCGTCGCGTCCCCTGAGAGGCGTCATCGGCCGCCGCCAGGGCGACCCAGTCCAAACCCCTCATATGAACCTGGGTAGCCCCCGCTGTCAAGAATCCATAACTGGCCGCTGGCGGGGACGGGTCCGTGACAGCTTAGGCGGGTGCCACTGGCAGCTTGCCTGCCAGTGTGTATGGTCTAACAGCCCGTGGCAAAACCGTGGCACCGGCGTCTCGCCGGTGGTTTTCACGGTCAGGAACGGCGTTTCCGAACCGCTGTTTTCCCTTTTACAACGGGCTGCTATGCATCCACCGGAGAGACCGCACGGGCGGACAAGCCGCCCGTGGCGCCCAGAAGCGAATGCTGCCGGAAGTGTCACGGACCCGCTGGTGAGGACAAGCATCACGGTTCTGAGAGCGTGCTTCAGGTGGCCGGGCCGCGTGAGGCCCGCCAGGCGTCTCGCTCGCCACCGGACCCAGGTTCACAGCCCTTGTCATTCCCCACGGGAATGACGTACGCTCCACCGAGGAGGGCGGCGGAGCGTACGCCGATGGTCATGGCCGGGGCCAAGCAGGGCGAGATGAGGGCTCGATTCGATGCTGTTACAGCCACTGATTCTTGGGATAGGCTCGGTTCTCTGCACGCTGGCGGGGTGCGATCCGGCCCGGGACGCCGCGAGTTGCACGCAGCCGGCGGAGGCGCCGGATCGGCTGACGGTCGTGACGTATAACGTGCTGCGATGCCGCGGCGGGCTGGACCGGATCACCGAGCTACTGCGAAAGCAGAATGCCGACGTGATCTTCCTACAGGAAGTCGGCAGGGGTGACGCGGGCGGTGACGATCAGGCAGCGTGGATCGCCAAGTCTCTCGGGGGGATGCACGTGGTCTCCGCATCGACGCTGCGCGTGCCGGCTAAGCAGCACTGCGACGAAGCGATCCTCTCGCGATTCGAGTTGTGCGACGGCGCGGCGCATTCACTTGAACTTGACGGATGGGTGTATGCGGTGCGGGCAAGAATCAAGGCGCACGGGCGGAAGTTGCACTTGCTGAGCGTGCATACCCATTCGACGTCCCAGTTGAAGATGAAGCACGTCATCGAGACCTCCACGACGCGGATGGCCGAGGTAACGCGACTCCTGGAGGCGGTACGAGGACTGGAAGGGGACGTGATCGTCGCGGGTGATTTCAACGCCGCGTCCTGGATGCCGGAGTACTTCGCGATCACGCGGGTGCTGACCGACTTCGGGCTGGTGAACAAGGACCCGAAGCTGACGTTCCCGTCGCATCGGCCGGCAGTGCGGATCGACTACGTATTCGGACTGGGGGCGTTTACCTCGCGGTCCTACCGCGTGTTGAAAGCGAGGTTGTCGGACCACCGTGCGGTCGCAGCGCGGTTGGAGCGGACACCGGCACGCGACGCGGACGAGCGTCCTGCAACACGGCGGGCGGAGCCGCCCAACAGGGTCCGTGAAACTTCCGGCAGCATTCGATTCTGGGTGCCACGGGCGGCTTGCCCGCCCGTGCGGTCTCTCCGGTGGGCGCATGGGGCCATGCACACTGGCAGACAAGCTGCCAGTGCCACCCGCCCGATATGGCCGGGCGGATCGAACGGATGGACCAAGTAGGCGTCGCTGCCGGATTCGGCCACAAAGGCGGACGAAGCCGCCCGACAGGATCCGTGACACTTCCGGCGGCATTCGATTCTGGGTGCCACGGGCGGCTTGCCCGCCCGTGCGGTCTCTCCGGTGGGCGCGTGGGCCATGCCACACTGGCAGGCAAGCTGCCAGTGCCACCCGTCCACAAAGGCGGACGAAGCCGCCCAACATCCAAATCGGCCTCGTGACTCCTGCCTGCCACCTGACCTAGAATACGGTGGCACGGGCACCAAAGCCGTGATGACTCCTCCTCGACCGGCGGCGCCACATGCGCCTTGGAACCTACGCAAGAACGACGGAGGCTAGGAAAGTGTTCAAACTGAAGACCATTGCGTTGTTGCTCTTCCCGGTGATCTCGTTGTCGGCTTGCACCATCTCCCTGCCCAACCCGACGGCATTCGGCACGCCCTTCATCGCCAAGGGCACCTATGAACTACGGGAGGTATGGGGCGGTGATCCGTGTCCGGTCTGGGTCACCGACACGGGGGCGATCTACCACCTATTTCAGGATATCGCGGTATCCAACGAAGACTTCGACCGGGTCACAACGCCGGGCGTCACCTCGCGCCTGCAACTGACCACGCGCAGCGACTTGGTCGTAGGCTGCCTGATCGGGATTCCCGTCGAGGTGAAACAGGTCCTCAGCATCAACGAATGAGCTGAAGCGCCGGCGGCGTCAGATCTCCATGACTTCCTTTGACTTCGCCTTCATCAGGTCGTCGAGAATGCCTTCGTACTTCTTCGTCATCTTGTCGATGGCGTCGTGGCCCTTCTCGGCGTCGTCTTCTGGCATTTCGCCGGCTTTCTCCTCCGCGTCGATCTTCTGAATCGCCTCGCGGCGTGTATTGCGCAACACCACCTTCTGCCCCTCGGCCATCTTCTTCACCTGCGCGGCAATCTGCTTCCGACGCTCGCCGGACAGCGGCGGCACGGGCAGGCGAATCACCTTCCCGTCGCTTTGCGGGTTGATGCCGATGTCCGCCTCCTGGAGGGCACGCTCGATGTCTTTCAGCGTGCTCGGGTCGAAGGGCTTGACCACGAGCAGGGTGGCATCCGGCGCCGCGATCGTCGCCAGGGACTTGAGATCCATCGGCGTGCTACCGTAGGCCGAAACCGTGACCCGGACCTGGTCGACCAGCCCGGGCGAGGCACGGCCCGTGCGGACGCCCCGATATTCCTTCTTCAGAAAGTCGACCGCCTTTTCCATGGCCTCCTCGGCCTCGAATTCCACCTCGTCGAATGGCATCGCTGCATCCTCCAGATTAGCTGTAGCCCCGTATTTTAGAGGACGGGGGCGGTCTTACAAAGCCCGTCCGTCCGATAGCCGCCAAGGTCGCCAGAGCCCGCGCCCACTCGGTTTGCCCGCCGGCCATCGGAATCGTACGTTACTCCTGTCGAGCGACTTTCCGAGCTCCGAACCTCGCACCGGCTCGGATCAGAACACCTCCGAGGAAAGGGGCAAGACGATGTTCAAGCTGTTCACGAAGAAGAGGAAAATCATCACGGCCGCCATGTCGGCTATGTTTGTCGCCACCGCCTTTACCGCACCGGGCGGGTGCACCATCACCCTGGACGAGGAGCTCCTCCAGCAGGTCCTCGGATGGGTCGAAGGCTTCAGCGATGGTCCCGGTTGTGGACCCGGTGTGCTCAGCCTCGGCTACGACGAGCCGGAGTACGGGTCCTGCGACCTGGGATGTGCTACCAGCGGGCCGGTGTACGGACCCGATGAGCCGTACGACGACTACAACCCGTGTTGGGGCGGCCGCAACGACGAACTCGACCAATGAGCTATCTCAGCAGCCATCTCACTCAAAACGCCACAGTGACACGGCGGCCTGAGCCCGCCTGAGCCGGTGGCTCATAACGAGCCAGGTACGTGTCCAGAGCAGTTCACGCTTGCCTGCGACTGTGGCACGGGCGCCAAAGCCCGTGAATCCACCGCCTTTGGCGGCGGTGGTGGGACCACGGGCTTCGGCGGGCCATGCCTTCGCTTTGAGGTAGTCTGTGGGAGCTCACAAGGCGCCCTGAGGGAGCCTGTATATCGCTATATCGAGCGGGTGATCCAAACCGGACAAGACCGTCTCGCGGTTGGAGCCGTCGAAGTCGGCCCGAGCGACGAAGCCGACGCCGGAGCCTTCCGCGGCCCAGTAGATCTTGCAGCCTTCACGATCGATGGCAACACCGGTAACGGTCGGCTCGGCGGCAATCCGGGCAGCACCGCTGCCATTGAGGGAGGCCTTGAAGACGCCGCCGCCTGGGTGGCGATCAGCCCAAACCAGAAGGTCGACATGGGACCACAGATCGATGTCGGACGGCGCGACGAGTCCGGCGACGACTGTCTCGACGTCGGTGCCGTCCACATCGGCACGCTTGATGCTGTCGCCGGAGAATCGGGTGATGAAGTAAACCTGCTGGCCGGAGGCATCAACCAGCGGCTTGGTCATGCCGGCCGGCAGATCGGCGAGCACCTCCTCGATGCCGGTCCCGTCCAAGTTGGCGCGGAAGATACCAGGGCTTGCACCCGTCGCGCCCCAGTACGTCTTGCCGCCGGGCAAGTCGAGGGCGATGCCGCCGACGTCGCGAAGTCCGGAGACCAGTTCGGTGAGAGAGCCGTCGGCCAGCCTGGCCGAATGAATGGTGCCGTCCGTGGGACCGGTGCTCTCGGTGAAGAAGGCCCTTGCGCCAGGGATATCCACCGCGACGTCCTTGACGGAGCCCAGTCCGGCGTCGCCAAGGTCAACGAGCACGAATGAAGAGCCGTATGGATTGCCCAGCAGGATTCGGTCGTGCCCACCCGCCTGCTCAACGACAACCAAGGCGACCGGGGCCGGCGATTCGCATTCGTCGGGGACATCGTTCATGTTGCAGTCGCGGCTCGTCCCGGCGGCAATGTCGCACTCGTCAGGGATGCCGTTCTCGTTGCAATCGTCACTGAACTCGGCGGCAATGTCGCACTCGTCGGGGATGCCATTCTCGTTGCAATCCGCCGCGGTATCATCAGCGATTTCGACATCGTCGTCGATCCCGTTGTCGTTGCAATCAGGCCAGTCGTGCGGCCTGATGGTGAAGGTGATCGTATCGCCCGGTTTGACCTCCGGCCCAACGGGGATCTCTGCGTCCACCAAGGTGTCGCCGACCCTGGCGGCCTGCGCTGTGGGCTCGGCCTCGCGCGCGACGAGGTGTATCCGACTGGTCGAGGTGGGGACCACCAGTTCCGTGGCTTCCACGCCGTCGGCGGCGAGGCTCCGCGTGGTCTTGCGGACCTCGCTGTCATCAATGTGGAATGTAGCCTCGACGATAGCATCGACGCCGGATTCGTTGACGATGCGCAGCATGATGAGCGTGCCAAGAGCACTTGCCGCGCCCGCGTCACCACCGGCGAAAGGCAAGCCCTCCAGTGCGGGACAGCCCATCCCTGAACTCATGAACGCGACCAGGAGGACCAAGCCGCACGCTTTTCGTCCGTCTCTGCTCATCACACCGAGCCTCCGTGTCAAGATGTCATGCGAGGCGGGATCGCCGCAGGCGCCTTGAAGCTGCCCGTGGCGGGGTCACCAGTAGATTCTTACACACATGTTCATCGGCGGGCAACGGGAGCGAATCGTAGATTGCGAACGATGAATGGTGGAAGCCCATGCCTACCTCCGTTCTTGTCAACCGCCATCTGCTATTCGCCAGGCACCTCAGGAGCCTATACCAGACGCGTGGCATCGGCGTCAGAGCCCGTGATCCATGACGGACCACGCCCCTGTACGTGTTGAGCGGTGTGGCATGGGTAAGCGGAGCCGCCAGCGGCGGCGGAGCTTACCCGTGAGCATCCATTCGAGCCTGTTCTCATGGGTACCACGCTGGGCCGAGAATCCATTCCCACGCTGGGCCGAGAATCCGTTCTCGGCCCGTTGTATCGAGCTGTGGGAGAGGATTCCCCCTGGGAGTGGATGCGAGAAGGGA
>JAFGQA010000195.1 GCA_016935885.1 Phycisphaerae bacterium
CGCGTTGCCGCCGGAGCTGCTCGCGCTGAGCCGATAGCTCGCCGCGCAGAGCCTAGCCCCCGAGATGTCCGCCACGACCCACAGCTCAAACGGCGTGCCCGACGACACCGTCGAAGACCCGGGGTTGACGAGCGAGACGTCAATGCTCGTCGTGGCCAGGGCCGGGACCGAGCCGACTACCAACGCGGAAAACGCGACCGTCAAGATCGAATTCGTCCATCGACTCATCGCTAGACCTCCTCGCACATCATTCTCAGCGGAGCCAGGCTCCACATCGGTTGCCGTGATCTTCCAGACAGGACATCCTTCTCGAAATCCCCTCAATGCACTTCAACCCGGATATGGCGTACCCGGCGTCAACCGGCATCCTTCGCCACGCGAAAGCCGAGATCATTCTCACAATGCTTTGGCCGGTCCCCGGTCCGCTTCATGCAGTTATGCGGCCCCGAGAAGTCTGGCAGGCGCCAAGATCCGCCGCGGATAGCCCGCGCCTTGCCGGTCTCCGGCGGCTTCAGCTTCCCCTGCTGATACCTCTCATAGATCAATTCCTCGTACCAGTCCGCACACCATTGCAGGGCGTTCCCTGTCATCTGGTAGAGCCCATAGGGGCTCCGC
Organism: Phycisphaerae bacterium; assembly: GCA_016935885.1. Next base: position 616 of record JAFGQA010000195.1, read on the forward strand.
CCATGCTCGAAGCAGTTTACGGGGTGAGTGTGCTGCGGCCCCCTCAGGTCCTCCACGACCGGCCACTTCGTCGCGTCAAAGTCGTTGCCCCACGAGTACTTTCGCCCGTCCGTTCCGCGCGCCCCCTTCTCCCACTCCAACTCCGTCGGCAGGCGCAGACCTGCCCATTCGCAGTATGCCTGGGCACCGTACCACGACACCAGCACGATCGGATGGTTGTCCTTGCCCGGATTGGGCACGTACCCTTCCTCCGACCTGCTCACGAAGCAGTCATCGTCCTCCAACGAAACCCACTTCTTCACCTCCGATGCCTTCGGCGAGATCTCCGACAGAAACCGGGCATACTGGGCGTTCGTCACCAGGTACATGCCCAGGCAGTACGCCGGCAACTCCACCGGAAAGGGCTCGTCGACCCCTCCCGCCTTGTAGCCTGGCCCCCCGGCAAGAAACCGACCCGCCGGAACCAATACAAGCATGCTGCCGTCCTTCTCGTTAGTGATCGTCTCGGTCACATCAGTCATCGCGAGCTTCCATGTGTTCATCTCCTCCGCTAGGTTGCTGGCCTAAAACACGACCAGACGGCCCTGCGGCCATACACCCTCCCAGCCGCACGGCCAGTGGCCCGCGTGATACCAGTACCACATGTCCCTTAGCAGGTGATGCGGCGTTAGGTGTGCAATAACCATCTCCATCGCGATGTAGCAGCAGTGATGCTCGGGCGAGATCTCCCAGTGGACATTCGTCGTCTTCTCGTTGGGGTAGATACACTTCCACCAGTCTGGATTCTCAGACTTCCCGTAATCCGCCAGCACATGCCCCGCTTCAGTGCATGCATTCGCCAGGGCATCCTTCAGGCCCTTTTCCCCCGCTAGCCTACGATACTCGTCCATTAGTTGGTGGCACCTCAGCAGGAACTGCAAGTACCTACAGTTGTCCAGCGCGGCGCCCTCGTAGAGGTAGTCCGCCACGCGTTTCGCCTCTTCCCAGGTGTGTAAGCGCACAACCGTTCCATCCGCCGGGTCGGGCTTGCCAACGTTCATGAAGCAGAAGCCCGTCGGTATCTCCTTGAGGTACTGCTCGATCGTCCGCCAGTTCGGCCCGTACATCTTCTCCAGTTCAGCATCCACCATCGGTCTGTGCCCTCTACGGAAACGAAGACCCCCACGCGCTGTTGGCGATTCTCTCCAGGTACGTTCGCACCGACATCCCCGGCTCCCAGAGATCATCAAGCGCCCCATGGAACACCGCGCCCGGCTTGCCTGAGTGAATGCTCGCGAACTCGCCCTCTATCTTCTTCTTACACGTCAACATCGCGTCAATCCACGCCCCCTTGTCGGGAGACTTCATCAACTCCGGGAGCAGGTGTACTTGAACCCACTCATGATACTGCCCGTCGGTTCTCTTGCCTCCCAGCCAGTCACGAATATGACGAGACATTCCAGCCTTCAGATCAGTGTTACTCCATATCTCGCGGAAGTCCTCCTCACGGAGCGCCTTGAGGAAGTTCGGGAGCCCTTCCTGGGTCGTTGCCTTCCCAATGTCGCCTCCCTTTGCGGACTTCCTGATGAGGTCGGTCAACTCGGAGCGGGTGAGCTGACCAAGGGGCTTGACCGCCTTCGCCTTGCGAATGACTCGGAGCCCGCGGACGATGCCAAACAGCTCATCAATCGGTCCCGCAACCTTGTCACCGATCAGGAAGACCGTCTCTCGCCCAATGGCCCAGTACATGTTCCAAGTGCGCGCACGCGCATTCAGCAGCGTAGCGAGCGCCGTGGCCCAGTCCTTCACGCCCATCGCCGTGTCGACGACGTTCCAGGCAGCCCACAGTCCGGTACCGGCCCGCCCTAACAGACTCAACAAGCTACGCCCCGTTGGATCGCTGTGGGCGAGCGGATTGCCGCCAAACGCCAAGTACAGGTTGTACGAATCCGCATACTCCGCCGGATCTCGCTGCATGAACCTCCCGTGCAGGGGGTCGAGGACTCGGGCTCGGAAGTCGTACAAGGCGATCTTGTGCTGATCGTCGGCTTTGTACGTGGCCAGTCGCCGGCCGTGGAAGCCGTAGGGCTGGCGCGTGGGCATCTCGGGCGGGATGCGGGCCTGCATCAGGTCGAGCAGGTCGATCGCGCTATCGCCGTTCAGGTCGTAGGCGGCCGTCTCCGTCGTGACCGTCTGGCCCAGGTGGTTGCGGACGGCCACGATCAGGTCGAGATCCGTCGCCAGCTCGCGGCGGTCGCCGTAGAGGTTGTAGGCGTAACCCCGGATGAGCCGCCCGCTGTCGGAGACCAGCCCGACGACGCAGTACATCGCGTCGAGCTCGTAGGCGTAGTCCTGATCCTTGGCCACGTCGTGCAGGACGGCCAGCTCGTCGACGTATGTCTCGCCGTGGACGAAGTACCGCAGCGGCTGGTTGGCGTCGGCCGCGTCGTACTCGACCGCCAC
>JAFGQA010000196.1 GCA_016935885.1 Phycisphaerae bacterium
CCGGGAAGCGTAGTGCCAAGGCCCGAACCGAGAAACGTAACCGTTTGTCAACGCAAGAGATGCAAAATGCCGCTGTCGAAGATGGGCGTGAGGAAGGAAGAGTCGTCACACCGGAGGATCAACGTGGGACGTGTCGTTCGTTACCGATGCCACCCCACGCGTAAGGAGGGAAGGGCCGTCACACCGGAGGACCCACGTGGGGCGTGTCGTTCGTTACCGATGCCACCCCACGCCGGGTGCCGGATGCCACTGGCGGCTTGTCCGCCAGTGTTTTGTTAGGGATCGCGTGCGAGATTGCACTGGCAGCAAGCTGCCGGTGGCACCCGTGCGCCAAGCCCGTGTAACCACCGCCGGGACGGCGGTGCCACAAATGGCTGGGACTCCTACGGTGCCTTGATCTCCACGCTGCCGTTCTTGATCGTCATGATCTTCCGGCGGTCGGCCCAGCACATGTAGGCGATCGAGACGAAGAAGCAGGCCGGCACGCGGTGCAGTTGGGCCATCTTGACGCCGAAGACCGTCGTCTTGCCGCCGAAGCCCATCGGGCCGATGCCCAGCTCGTTGATCTCGCGGTGGAGCTGCTTCTCCATCGCGTCCAGTTCCGCATCGGGGTTGTGATCGCCCACGGGGCGGAACAGTTGCTCCTTGGCCTTGATCATGCTCGAGCCGCGATCGCCACCGATGCCGACGCCCAACAGGCCGGGCGCGCAGCCGAGTCCCTGCGCCTTGAAGGCCGCGTCGAGCACCGCCTTGCGGACGCCCTTGATGTCGCGGGAAGCGGGAAACTCCGGCGACGGCACGCTGTAGGTGCAGCCGCAGTTCTCCGAGCCGCCGCCCTTGAGCAGCAGGCCGATCTTCAGATAATCGTTTTCCCACTCCTCGAAGTGTATCGCCGGGAAATCGACACCCGTATTATCGCCGGAGTTCTTGCCCGACAGGGCCTCGACGGCGTTGGGCCGCAGGTAAGCCCTCTCGGTGGCGGTCCGCACGGCCGCGTGGATCTGCTCGCGCATCGTCCGCTGCGAGCTGCCTTCAGGATACCAGACGTAGAAGATCGGCGTGCCCGTATCCTGGCAGATCGGCCGCGCGGTCTCGCGGGACATCCGCACGTTCTCCAGGATGGTCTGCATAGCCCCCTGGGCTGCTGAACCCGCCTTCTCCTGTTTGCAGGCCGCTTCGAGCGTCTGCTCCACGTCCGGCGACAAATCCGTCGAGGCCGACTTCACCAACTCGACCAGATGATCCGTGATGTCTTGCATAGGTAGAAGCCCTCACCAGGAAAACAGTGGATGCCCCTCCTTGGCCTTGGCCGGACCATTATCCCGTCACGGGCAGCGCCGTCAACTTGCCACTTTGAGCAGCGCGACGGACGGGTGTGCGTCACGATTGTAGGTGGGATTCCGGCACCGGGGTGAGAGCCCCCGACCTTGGTCGGGGGGCACGTTCTCAAGGACATCCGGCTGCCCCCCGGCCTTGGTCAGGGGGCACGTTCTCAAGGACATCCGGCTGCCCCCCGGCCAAGGCCGGGGGCTTTTGAACTTCGCTGCAAGCTGATTTGTCTTGGGCGATCTCAAGTTCCTCGCCATACCTACTCAAAGGACGTACACCCGCGACGGACTCGCGATCGCGGCATCCTTCGCCGTGTGTTCGCAGCGGCTGTACTGCCTTCAAGGGAACGCGTCCGGCTTCCCGATATGCTTAACGACGCGTTGATGTCTGACAGGAGGATTGCGCCTTCCGGACCGATGCCGCGTGCGACCGGGAGCGACACCAGGCTTAGTGTGTCCGTGGCAGTTTGGGTGAGTGCCACTGGCAGCTTGCCTGCCAGTGTGTATGCACCATGCGTCCACCTGAGGGGCTGCACGGGCGGACAAGCCGCCCGTGGCACCCAGAATCGAGTGCCGCCGGAAGTGTCGCGGCACCGGGTTTTCGTTGCGGGGGCCGAACCACTTGCCGTGGGCTCACGTATCCGAGTAGGATGCCCGCCGCCGGGGTTTGCGACCGCTGGTGCGGTCAGCGGTCTGCCCGATGGCCCGTCTCAGTCTGGATTGGGCGAACCTCCGCGGGATGGTATGTACCAAGGAGTTGCCAAGCGGCCTTGGCGGTCGCTTTCTGGCTTCACATGGAGGTGAGCCCAGCATGTCGGAAGCCGTTTCCGCACTGAACATCGGGACCAAGCCGGACCCGCTTCGCATCGCCGAGCGGATTCGGAGCGAGCGGCGTCAGCATTGGTCGAGCCCGTTTGCCGCGCGGCGCGTTCACCTGATTGGCGTCGGCGGCAGCGGCATGAGCGGCCTGGCAGGAGTGCTGTTGCGCTGCGGGGCGATCGTCAGCGGGTCAGACCTCGTCGAGACCAAGACTTTTCAGCGGCTGGAGGAGTTGGGGGCGACGATCAGGATCGGCCAGGCGCCGATCAATATCCCGACCGACGGCGACTTTGTCGTCTACTCCGCGGCGATCAAGGAGGACAACGTCGAGTTGAAGGAAGCACGGCGGCAGGGCCTGTGCTGCTTGAAATACGCCGAGATGCTCGGCCAGGTCATGCGTCAGCGAACGGGCATCGCCATCGCCGGCACACACGGTAAGAGCACGACGACGGCCCTGCTGGCGTATATTCTGCGGCGGGCGAAGGTGGACCCGACGTTCGTTGTGGGTGCGGAGGCGAAGCAGCTTGCCGGCAGTTCCGGCGTTGGGGAGGGCCCGCATTTCGTCGTGGAGGCCTGCGAGTATGACCGATCGTTTCTTAACCTGTCTCCGAAATACGCGGCGATCTTGAACGTGGAGGAGGACCATCTGGACTGTTTTGACGGTCTGGATGCGATCATCGATGCGTTCAGGGCGTTCAGTTCCTTGGTGCCTTCTGATGGGATCGTCGTGGCCAATGGCGAGGACCCAGCCGCGCGGAGGGCCGTCCGGGACATCTCCGCGCCGGTGGAGACGTTTGGCTTTGGCGAGGACGCGTTCTGGCACGCTGAGAACATAGAGCACGACCACGGCTGCTACGCCTTCGACGTGATTCGGAATGGTGGGTTCTTCCTTCGGGCGAGCATGGATCATCTCCCCGGCAGGCACCAGGTCGGCAACGCGCTGGTTGCCGCGGCGATGGCGCATCATGCCGGGATCGCCGCGGAGTCGATTGCGGAGTCTTTGTCGAGTTTTGCCGGGGCCCATCGGCGGCTGACCGAGCGCGGCGAGGTGGGGGGGCTTCTTCTTCTGGATGACTACGGACACCATCCGACGGAGATCCGGGTGACGCTGCGAGCGGTTTGCGAGCATTATCCGGGCCGCCGCTTGTGGGTGGTCTTCCAGCCGCACCAACACTCGCGGACGAGATTCCTGCTGGATGATTTCGCGAGGAGCTTCGGGCGGGCGGATCATCTGCTCGTTCCCGACATTTACTTCGTGCGGGACAGCGAGGCCGAGCGTGGGACGATCTGTAGCGGCAACCTGGTGGACCGGGTCCGGGCCAACGGCGGCGACGCCATCTACCTGCCGAGTCACGAGGAGATCGTCGAGCACGTGATGGCGCATGCCAAGGCCGGCGACGTGGTGATGACGATGGGCGCGGGCGATGTCTGGAAGATTGCGGATGAACTTGTTCGACGACTTGCCTGAGATCTGCCGCCGGAACGTGCCACTGGCCCCACTGACGTGGTTCGGGCTGGGCGGGCCTGCCGAGTACCTGATCGAACCGAGGACGGAGGAAGAACTGACCACGGTTGTGCGACGGTGCTACGATAGTGGCGCGACGATCCGGATTCTCGGTTTCGGCGCTAACGTCTTGGTTCGGGACGAGGGCGTTAAGGGCATCGTCGTGCGCCTGACGTCCGAGGTCTTCACGAGCACAGACTATCAAGGCGAGACGGTCGGCGTCGGCGCCGGCGCGGACCTGCCGCGTCTGGTGCGGCACACGACCCGCCGCGGCCTGGCAGGCCTTGAAAACCTGGCCGGCATTCCGGGGACCGTCGGCGGCGGGATCTGCATGAATTGTGGCGGCCGGTATGGTGAAATCGGGACGGTGGTCAGTAGTATTCGTGTGATGGCCCGGGATGGTAAGATCCATGAGCGGGACCACGACGATATGGAGTTCGGCTACCGGCGATGCCATCTGGGCGGAGATCTCGTCATCAGCGTGAGGTTCGGGTTGTCGGAGATGGACCCGGGCGAACTGGTTCGCCGCTTCCGTCAGGTCTGGATGTACAAACAGAACACACAGCCGCCGCTCGGCACGCAGAGCGTCGGGTGCATTTTCCGAAACCCGAACGGTCGGGCGGCCGGTGCGTTGATCGATCAGGCCGGTCTGAAGGGCGTGCGCGTCGGCAGTGCCCACGTCTCGGATCGACACGCGAACTTCATCCTCGCGGACCGTGGCGGCAAGGCGGCGGACGTGATGAGCCTGATCAATATGATCCGCGATCGGGTCGAGGAGCACTGCGGCATTCGGCTTGAGCCGGAGGTGCAGATCTGGTGACGGCTGACGGCTCCTTCCGGATTGGGAGACCTTGTATGGCGACCACGAAGTCACGTTTTGACGTCGGTGAGCAGATCCGCACCGGGGGAGCACAGAAGCTCGCGATCACCGTCCTGGCCGGGGGTCCGAGCGGCGAGCGGGAGGTTAGTCTCGAAAGCGGTTCGGCGGTTGCGAGGGCCCTCGAATCGCTCGGTCATGACGTGCATCTTCACGACATCAACCCCGAGAATCTGGGGGCACTGGCTCGTGATGTGGACTGTGTCTTTATCGCCTTGCACGGCCGGTTCGGCGAGGACGGCCAGGTACAGGAGATCCTGGAGCGGCGCGGTCTGGCCTACTGTGGTTCGGGGCCAGATGCCTGCGCGGTGGCGATGAACAAGGCAGCCGCGAAGGAGAAATTCATCGAAATCGGCCTGCCAACGCCGAGATACGCCGTAGCGACGGCGGAGACGATCCGGGAGGCCGTTGCGGCGTGGAGCTTGCCGGTGGTGGTGAAGCCCGTCAAGGAGGGCAGCAGTCTCAACTGTCACATCATCCGCGATTTCGAGCAGTTTCGGCCGGCAGTAGAGGGGATTGTCCAGGAGTACGGCGACTGCCTCGTGGAGGAGTACATCCCAGGCAAGGAGGTCACTGTGGCGATCCTCGGTGAGGAGGCGCTCCCACCGCTCGAAATCCGCACACATCGGGACTTCTACGACTACGAGGCCAAATATGTCGATGACAATACGGAATACGACTTCGGCATCGATTTGCCGACGGAGTTGCTGGCACGGATGGCCGAGATGAGCCTCGAGGCCCATCGGGGGCTGGGCTGCCGGGATTTCTCCCGCGTGGATTGGCGGGTCGATGTTGATCGCCTTCAACCGTACCTGTTGGAGGTCAATGTGATACCCGGTCTGACGAGCCATTCGCTGCTGCCGAAGGCGGCCGGGCGTGCCGGACTGTCGATGGCGAAGATGTGCCAGTTCATCGTCGAGTCGGCGATCAAACGGAAGTTCGCGCGTGGCGGTTGAGACGCGCGACACAGTCCACACGTAGAAACGGGGGTTTTCCGACGTTGTCGCGGCGAAAGCTCAAGACGAAGAAGGAACAAGGGCGGGGCGATCCCGAGGGCGCCACAAGCTGGCCATTGAGGCTGGATCCGGCAGTGCGGTCCCGGTTGCTCCGCGGCCTGGGCTGGGCGACGGCGACGTGCGTGCTGGTGATCGCCATCTGTGCAGGCCTGGGTCGGCTCGAGAACAAGGTCCACGGGCTCGCACAGTACGATCGCGAACTTGCGCTAGAATGGGTGAATTTACCCGATTGGCTGGCGTTGCCGGACAACCGTCATATTCTGGAGCGGTTGACGCGTCAGGTGGACTTGCGAAGGGATGATCGGCTCCTCGATCCGGAGCTTGCCGAGCGGCTTGGCCGGGCGTTGTCCGCCCCTGAGGTGGGTTGGGTCAAGTCGGTCGATCGTGTCGTGATTCGGCCGGACGGCGTCGTTGCCGTTCGGTGTCAGTTCCGCCGACCGGCCGCGTGGGTTCGACATGGCAAGTTCTGCTATCTCGTAGACGAGGACGGCGTGTGTCTGCCGGGCCGTTACGGCGTCGCGGACTGCGAGGACAGCTCGCTGATGATGATCGAGGGCGTGGCGATGGCACCGCCCGACGTCGGCCACGTTTGGCGTGGCGCCGAGCTTTCCACAGGGCTTAAGCTGGTCTCGTTGTTGGCGGGCAGGCCGTTTCGGCATCAGGTCACACGTGTGATCGTGGAGAACCACGACGGCCGGCTGGATCGAAGCCGGCCTCATATCGAGTTGGCCACCGACCGGCAGGGCAGCCGCGTCTGGTGGGGCCGCCCGCCGGACGAGGAATTCGGAACGGAGATCACGGCGGCGCAAAAAATCACGCTGCTCGAGACGTTATACAAGCAGTGGGGCCGCATCGACATGAATCGGCCCTACGTGAACATCATGACCTGGCCCGACCGGATCGCGATGCCGGCGACGCAGCGTTCGCCAAGCCACGGGCGCCTGCTGCGCGGCTAACAGCCCGTGGTAAAAGGGAAAACAGCGGTTCGGAAACGCCGGTGCTGACCGTGAAAACCACCGGCGAGACGCCGGTGCCACAGTTTTGCCACGGGCTGCTAAGGCATCGCGAAGGAGCAGCATGACCGATTGTGCCACTTGGCTGGCCTACCGGCGTGCCGTTTGGCGGACCTGCCCGCAGGCAGGCGGGTCAACCGTTCACGTAATTCGTGCGCGCCTCCCAAGTGGGACCGGGTTGTGTCTGAACAGTTGAGAGCTACAGGTGCTACGGGCAGCTTGCCTGCCAGGGTGTGCGCCCCATGCGCCCACAGGAGAGACCGCACGGGCGGACAAGCGGCCGTACGTGTTTGGCGTTCAAACGTACAAGCCGGCCGTGGCGCCCAGAATCGAATCTCGCCGGAAATGTCATGGACCCCTGCCGCCGGGCGCATAGGCGAGCCGGCTGGCATTCCGGATCGAGGCGGGCTATCCTTGTAGAGGGGTCTTCGGTCGCAGGCGGCAGGAGGGCCGTGCCTGCGAGGCGTCAGGCTTGGCTTGCGGAGGCGACGCGGTCTGTCCACATCGGGCCGCAGCGATGAACGTCATCATGGAACCATTGATGGATCACGCAACCTGGCTCGGGACGTTCCAGGAGTTGCTGCGCTACTATCTGGGCCCTGTGGAGAATTCTCCGCTTGTGAATGTGGGCAGCTTGGTAGCGATCCTGGCGGGCGCCTTCTTGACTTTTCGCTGCTGGAAGTTCGAGCGATCGGTGGTGTCCATCTGCGGATTGGTGATCGGGGCGTGGCTGGGATACTGGGCATCGCTTTTCGTTGGCGTGTCGGCTCCGATTCCGGCGGCGGTCGGCGCGGTCGTGATGACCGTCCTCGCCTATCGCACGTACCACTGGTGGCTGGCGATTGGTTCCGTGGTGGTGCTGTTCGGAGCGGGTGTGGTTTTTCAATTAGGCCGCGGTGATCTGCATCGCTACCTGCCGGATCTCAATCAGGCGAACCCGCCGATCCGGGGTGATCTGCTCGGCGGGCTGGTCAGCAAGGCCCAACAGGAGAGCAACCTGCACCCGAGCCTTTCGGACCAACTGGAGAAGCTAAAGGGGCCGGTCGTCCGGGAACTGAAGGCCCTGGGGCCGGTGGGTTGGCTGCTACCAGTGGCGGGAGCCCTCCTTGGCGGCTTGCTGGCATATTGGGCACTGCGGGGGTTTGCCGTCGTCTGGGTGGGATTCGTAGGGGCGACTATGGTGGTGTTTGGTGCGGCCGCCTTCCTGTGCGCGCACTGGCCGAAGACCCAGGCCTGGATGATCTCGGAGCCACAATACGCGGCCGGTAGTATTATCGGCTTGTGGCTTCTGGGCCTGCTGCTTCAGGCGAAGGAGGCACGCCTTCCCAAGAAGCCAGACGGCGCAAGCGCAAAAGACTCCCCCAAATCGTAAGCTGATACTAGCGGGTGATGTCCGGCAACCCGTAGGCTTTGCCCAGTTCCGCAACACGCGCCGGTGGAAGGGGGGAATAGGCGTGGATTTCTTAGTGTTTCGGATTGGAGTGTCGGGCCCGAGCGTGGCCGTCGTGCTCATGGCGGGCGGGCTGATGTTTGGGCTGTTCGGCTGGCGGCTGGTCCGTTGTCTGGCCGTCCTTGACGCGCTCGTCGTGGCCGTACTTTCGGGATTCGTGCTGAGGGACCTTGATTTCCTTCCTGGCGTGGGCGTGCCGACCTGGGCCGTGGGCGCGTTTCTAGCCGTTGGATTGTCTTGGATCGCCTGGCGATTTCCGAACTGGGCGGCGGTGGCGATGAGCGGGGCGGTGGGCTTCCTTCTGCCGCAGATGCTGCTGGATTCGGGCGCAGTGCCGCTACTCGTCCGCGTTTTGGTCGGGGCACTGGCCTGTGGATTGGCGATGGCGCTGCATCTGGCGCTGCGGAATGAAGCGGCAGTCGTGGTGACCGGCCTGCACGGGGGCTGGCTGTGTCTCGCCGCGCTGGTGGCCGTGGCGGCCGATCCTGGGGGCTTCGGCGGGCAGTTCCTCGAGTTGCTCGCCAGCTACACGCTTCTTCTGCCACTGGTCGGCATGGTCTTCTCGGCCATCCTGATTGCGCTACAGTGGGCAGACATGGAGCGGACAGTGAATCCGACCGGAATCGTATAAGAACCTATCCTCGAAGCGAACCCGAGGAGGTGAGGGCAACCGCGATGGCTATCTGCGACTGGTGCGGCGTCCGAGAAGCGCGTCTCGTGGCGACCGCACAATTCCCCAAGATCAGGCGTCCCAATCTCATCCTGTGCAACAAGTGCTGGCAAGAAAAATGGTCAAAAGATGATTACAGCGCGGAACCACTTCCGCTGCCTCACCGCCCAGTGTCACCCTTCATGATGTCTCCGACCCGGCTTCCGCCTGTTCCTCCGGGCGTCTATTCATAAAGCCCTTCACGGTTGGGTGCACCTGTGGCACCGCAAAACTGTGGCACCGCAAAACTGTGGCACCGGCGTCTCGCCGGTGGTTTTGACGGTCAGCACCGGCGTTTCCGAACCGCTTTTTTCCCTTTTACCACGGGCTGCCAGCCTGCCGCTCGACATGCTTCCATCAGACGCCGATGTATTCCATCGAAAGCTCGCGCCTTGCTCTGTGCGGTTACCGGGAGGATGCCGTCGCAGGAGCATTGCTGCGCGATTCCGCAGGCGCCGCCGGGGCACTGGGCCGAGTCCGTCGCCGCCGGGGCACAACGTCCATCGATCCGTCACCCAGGAGGGCTCGGACTTCCGAGACGAAGCGAGTGTCGGGCCGCACGGCGAGGTCGGCGCCGCAACGAATGACGGTCGTCATATTACCCGGCGACTGAATCCGCATGAAGATCGGCCGTTCGCCCGGGTGGGCCCTGCAAACGTCCCGCAGTCGTTCCAGCTCGCGTATATCGAGGCCGACTGACTTGAGCCTGATGATGACGGCATCCGCCAGCAGGGCGGGCCCGTCGTCTATGGCGATGACGTCGGAGACGCGCAGCGACGGTTCTTCCCGGCGGCGGTCGACACGGCCGCGAAGAAAAACGAGCTTGTCCGGTCGGATCAACGCGCGGTGGCGCTCGTATTCCTCGCTGAAGACAACCGCCTCAATCGAGCCGGTCAGGTCCTCGAAGGTCAGGGCCGCCATCTTCGAGCCGGCGTTGCGGCCGGTCTTTGTCACGATGTTGCGAACGCGCGTAATCATGCCCCCAAGGACCACCTCGGTCGCATCGCTCAGCTCGGCCAGGTCGGCGCAATCTGCGGTGGCGAATTTGCTCAGACGGTCTGCCTGCTTCGCCAACGGGTGGCTGGTCACGTAGAAGCCGAGGACCGACTTCTCGTGGGCGAGCATCTCGGCCTCGGTCCATTCGTCCGTGGGGATGGGCGGTGGCGGGGCGGCGGCGTCCTGCTCGAAGGTCCCGAACATGTTCATCTGGCCGCACTGCCGGTCGTGCTGAGTCTCGGCGCCGACCTGCAGGGCCTTGTCCAGCACACTCACAAGTGCCTTCCGCATGGCACCAGTCGAATCGAAGGCACCGGCTTTGATCAGGGCTTCGATGACACCCTTATTCACCGTAGAAAGATCCACCCGCTCGCAGAAGTCGTACAGATTCAGGAAAGGTCCGCCTTCTTCGCGTGCCCGCGCGATGCACTGCACCGCCTTGCGGCCGATGCCCTTGATGGCGGCGAGGCCGAACCGCAGGAAGGCCTCGCGAGCCGGGCTGTCCTCCTGGAGGCCTGCGGCTTGAGGCCTGAGACTTGAGGCTTGAGGTTCCGGCTCCGGGCCCTCCGCGCCTCTGCGCCTCTGCGTGAGCCTCTCCCCCCCGGGCCGAACGACGGTGAAATCCTCGTTGCTCGTGTTGATGTCCGGCGGCCTCACGGCGATACCGAGACGCTTGCACTCCTCGATGTACTCCACAACCTTGTCGGTGTCGCCCATTTCATACGTCAGCAGGGCGGCCATGAATTCGACCGGATAGTAGGTCTTCAGCCACGCGGTTTGGAAGGCAACCAAGGCATAACCTGTGGCGTGGGCCTTGTTGAACGCATACTCGCCGAACGGCAAGATCTGATTGAAAACCTCCTCGGCCGCCGTTTGTGTCAGGCCATTCCTGCCCGCCCCATCGACAAAGGGCCCGCGCTCGGCCTCGATCATCTCGGTCCTCTTCTTGCTGATCGCCTTGGCGAGGCGGAACGCCCGCTTGCGCTCGATGCCGCCCAACTGATTGACCAACCGGGCCACCTGCTCTTGATAGACGATGATGCCGTAGGTCTCGGCCAGCACCTCGTCCATGGTTTTGTGCGGCGTGGACCACGCCTCTCCGTGCTTGCGGGCAATGTAGGCGTCGATGTTGACCATCGGGCCCGGCCGGTACAGGGCGTTGGCGGCGATCAGGTCCTCGATCCGGTTGGGCTGCATCTTCATCAGGACGTCTCGCATGCCGCCGGACTCGAACTGAAACATGCCCTTGGTCTGGCCGCTGGCGAACATCTCGTAGATCTTCTTATCCGCGAGGTCGGCGCCGGCGAGATCGACGGTCACGCCGTGGTGCTGCTGGATCAGCTTGCAGGCCCGGGCAATGACGCTGAGCGTCCGCAGGCCCAGAAAGTCCATCTTCAGCAAGCCGACCTTCTCGACGGTCGTGCCCTCGAATTGCGTCATGATCGAATCGGAGTCGGAGGGCTTGTATAGCGGCAGAAGCGTGTCCAGCGGCTGGTCCGCGATGACGACTCCGGCGGCGTGGACGCTCGTGTTCCGCGCTAGACCTTCCAGGCGCTTGCCGATATCGATGACCTTGCGAATCGTCGGGTCCTCGTCGTAGAGCTGCCTCAACTCCGGCTCCTGGGCGAGGGCCTTGTCGAGCGTCATCTTGAGTTCTTCGGGCACGAGCTTGGCGACACGGTCGGCGTCGGCGAGCGACACGCCGAGCACGCGGCAGACATCGCGGATCACCGCACGTGCCTTCAGCGTGCCGAATGTGATGATCTGGGCGACGTGGCCGTATTTCTCGCGGACGTATTGGATGATCTGCTCGCGACCGTCCTGACAGATGTCGAGGTCGATGTCCGGCATCTCGTCGCGGTCCGGGTCCATGAATCGCTCGAAATACAGGCCGTACCGCAGAGGATCCGGCTGGGAGAGGTACAGGCAGTACGCAACGATGGACGAGCAGCCGCTGCCACGGGCACCGCAGGGAATGTCATTGTCTTGGGCGTATTGGACGAGGTCCCAGTTGATCAGGAAGTAACTCGAGAAGCCCTTGCTCTGAATCACGTCGAGCTCGTAGTCGATGCGCTCGCGGATCTCGTCGGTGATCTCACCGTAGCGCTCCGCGGCGCCCTTGTAGACCAGTTCGCGGAGATAGGCCTCGGCCGACTTCCTGCCGGGCGGCCGATAGACGGGCGTATATCGCTTGGTCAGGTCCAGTTCGACGTTGCACCGATCGGCGATCTCGACCGCATTGGAGATTGCCTCGGGCTGATCGGAGAACAGGACCTTCATCTGAGCGGGCGACTTCAGGTAGAACTGATCGCTCGGAAACCTGAACCGGTCGTCCTCGCTTTGCAGGGCGCGCGTGGCGACACAGCACAACACGTCGTGGGCCTCGACATCGTCGAGCGTCAGGTAATGCACGTCGTTCGTGGCCACGAGGCCGACGCCCTTGTTGTTGGCGATGTCGATCAACTCGGGGTTGATGATCTTCTGTTCTTCCATGCCGTGGTCTTGCAGTTCGAGATAGAACCGCTCGGGCCCGAAGACTCCCAGATACCAGTCGACGGCATCCTCCGCCGCGGCGCGATCACGCTTGATCAACGCCTGGGGTATCTCCCCCCCAAGGCACGCGCTCATGCAAATCAGCCCCTCGTTATGGGCCTCCAGGACCTCACGATCGATCCGCGGCCGGTAGTAGAAGCCTTCGCAATAACCGATCGACGCCAGCTTCAGCAGATTGCGGTAGCCCGTGTTGTTCATCACCAGCAGGAGCAGGTGATGGCTGGCTTCGCTCATCCCCTTGGCGTCCTTACTCCGACGGTCGCCCGGTGCGATGTACGCTTCCATGCCGATGATCGGCTTGATGCCGGTGTTGATGGCCGTCTGATAGAACTCGATGGCCCCGAACATGTTGCCATGATCCGTGATGGCAATGGCCGGCATGCCCATGTCCTTGGCCGCCCTGACAAGTTCATCGATGCGAACCGCTCCGTCGAGCAGGCTGTAGTGTGTGTGCACGTGCAGATGCGCGAACGGCGTCGTCGCTTCGCCCTTGGTCATGGGGGTGGAGCCTCCTCGTGGGTCTGGGGTTGCGGGCCTGATGCTGGCCATACGCGAGTTGTTCGCCCACAACGACAGGCGTGATCATATCGCAGGCCGGGCCGGATTGGGGCGGCTTGTGATTTCAGGAGCCATACCTGCACAGGATCATCGTAGCTTCAGCATGAGGCCCAGGTTAGCGGGGCTCTCGTTGATTACTCACAAGCGGAGCCGCCTTTGCCCGCTGCGCCGCCAGGAGCCGCAGGGTGAACCGGCACGTGGCGTCCTTGACCTGGACACCATCCAGGCCGACGACGCCGGCGCAGAGGTGAAACGGTGGCGCGGGGTCGACCACACTCAGAAGGCAACGGATCGCTGGCTCACCGTTCGTGTCGATGTCGACGGGGAACCGATATGCCCGGCGCTCGCCCCGCAGGGCTGGAAGCAAGCGATCATCCTCCTCCACGTCGCCTAAGCCTGCGGTGGCCACGAACTCGACGCGACCGCCATGTACCACAAGCGACCACAGAGACGGCCGGGGCATGAACTTCTGGATGATGTCCCACAGATTGCGCGTTTCGCCCATCATTTGGCCGAAGCCGTACAGCGATGGGAGGATGTCTGCCAGTTCCTGGGGCACGATGCGGCGGTCGATCGGGGGCTGGTGCTTCATCCGCACTGCCGTTACGCACGCGGCGTAGAAGCCACGTCGCAGGTAGGCCTCCGGGGCGAGCGTGCCGGCTGGCTTGAGCCTGCGGCCGCAATCATCATACACGTGCACCACGACCAGAACGGGGTCGGAGTCGCGCGTCACGTTATGTTTGTTGCCGGCTTTGTCAATGAAGTCCGTCGTCATCGACCACCTGCGCGCCGGCAGCCGGCCAATCAGGCTGTCGTCGTCCTCGTCCGCGATCACGATGTGGGCGGTCTTGCCCGACGGATCGTCGCTCACGGATCTGTCGTCTGGTCGGGTGATGACGACGTCCGCGTCCGGCGGGAGAACGCCAGACTTCAGCTCGAAGAGGACAAAGCGAACGATGTGTTTGCCGCCGCGGTCGATCTGAAGGCCGAACAAGACTCGATCGCCGATTCGCCAATCGCTGCTCCCGTCAGGGACGTCGAAACCGGACAGGATACCGCTCGCCGGCTGGAAGCTCGTCGTCAGAAGGTCGTTACTGTCCGGCACGTTCTTGAGAACCTCGACATCGTCGTAACGGGCCGGCACACAAGCGGTGACCAACGACGCGCCGAGCAAGGAAGCGGCGAACAAGCAGGTTTTACGTCGCACGAGGATGGCCTCCGATTGCCTCTGGGTGCCGGTGGATTCTAGTCGACGGGCTCATAGCGTGCACAGAAGACCTTACGCACCGGGTGCCACTCGCCATGCGCCTCGGCCGGGTCCATGACAGTTACGGCGGCTCGCGAATGAGCGGCGTGGCGCCTGGTTTCGCCCGACATAAGCACTCGATCCGAGCCCCGAGCGCGAGCGAGTGGGCCTGTCTGCCGACAGGCAGGTCTGAAAGCCAACGGTCCTCCCAGCAAGACCCCGCGCTGGCGCTTGGGGCTCGGAAAGGCGCTGCGATGTCACCTAATCCGAGCCCGGAGCGCCAGCGACGGGTCACCGCGAGCACTCATCCTCGCCGTACACACCCCGCGCTTGGTGCCACTGGCGGCTTGTCCGCCAGTGTTTCCAGATGTGCTGCGCCTGGTGCCACTGGCGGCTTGTCCGCCAGTGTTTCCCGATGTGCTGCGCCCGGTGCCACTGGCGGCTTGTCCGCCAGTGTTTCCCGATGTGCTGCGCCCGGGATGGCCAAGCAGTCCGCTTGGGGCTAGGATTTTCGCAGGGTGTCGGAGTTTGGCGGCTGACAGAGATCGCGTTCCAGAAGGCTTGCAGGATTGCCAGCCCGTGAGTGTCGTCACGGGCGAGACAACAGAGACACAGGAGGAGATCGACATGTTGACGGTTATTCATCTCAGTGACTTGCACATCCACAAGAGCCGCGCGAAGCCCGACAACAAGAACGCGGACATGCTCGTCAACCATCTCATCAGGCGGTTCAAACCGCGAGGCAACGACAGGACCTACGTCGTCTTGACCGGCGACCTGACGGACGACGGTGACCTGCGACAGTACAGGCAACTCCAGGTCCGCATCCTCGAGCCGCTCGCCAAGGATTTCACGCTCTTGCCCGTGCCCGGCAATCACGACTACGCAAAGTACGGGAATGTGCTCCACACGTCGAGTGTCGCCCGCTTTGCCCAGTACGTTCGGCAGGAGCATCAGAAGGGCGCCGGCGGCCTCTCGTATCCTTGTGTCACGGTGGACCAGCGTGATCGGGCCGTGTTCATCGGGCTGGACTCGGCGGACCCGCAGGGCATCGCGTGGTTTGCGGAGGGCGTCGTCGGGCCGAAGCAAAGCGCGGCCTTGGCCGATGTGCTCGCGGCACCGGAGCATCAGGACCGCCTGAAGGTGGTGTACCTCCACCACCATCCCTTTGACCGCCGGATCACCTTGAAGCTACAGCAGGCGGACGCCTTGCTCGGGGTTCTGGAGCGGCGCGCGGACGTGGTCCTCTTCGGCCACAAGCACAAGCACGAGGCCTTCTTCAATTGGTATCACGTCCCGTTGATGTTGGCATCGGGCAAGGTCACCGAGCCGGCGGGCGGCAACGCACTGGCGTTCCGTGTCTTGGAGATTAGCGAAGGCAAGCTGACTCGCGTCCACTCCGAGGAAATCCCCCCGGCTTGAGCGTTGTGTGGCCGCAGCGCGGCGCGGAAAACGGCCGGCTGCCATTAACGCGCCGGGCGTCCGCGCATCGCGTTGTGCATTACACAGCCGCGCAGACCTTCTTCGCCGCATCAGTCAGGTCGTCCGCCGGAATCAGGGCGTCGATGTTGGCCTGCTTCAGCATCTCACGGGCCTTCTCGACATTGGTGCCCTCCAGCCGCACGACGACCGGGACCTTGAAGCCGATCTCCTTGGCCGCGGCGATCAAGGCCTCGGCGATGACGTCGCACTTGGCGATGCCGCCGAAGATGTTGACCAGAATGCCCTTGACCTTCGGGTCCGCCAGGATGATGCGGAAGGCCTCGGTCGCGCCCTCCGTGGAGACGCCCCCACCGACGTCGAGGAAGTTGGCCGGCTCGCCGCCGTGCAGCTTGATGATGTCCATCGTGCTCATTGCCAACCCGGCACCGTTCACCAGACAGCCGATGTTGCCGTCCAGCGCGATGTAGCTGAGGTCGTGCTTCGCGGCGCGGAGCTCATTGGGGTTCTCCTCCGCCGGGTCGAACATCTCCTTCACGTCCGGATGGCGGAATAGGGCGTTGTCGTCGAAGTTGAACTTCGCATCGATCGCCTGGATCTCGCCGGGCGCCGAGCCGTCGCCTTTCGTCAAAACCAGCGGGTTGATCTCCGCGAGGCTGCAATCCTTCTCGACGAACGTCCTGGCGAGCGCGGCCATCGTCTTGGCCGCGGCCTTGGCCGCGTCGCCTTTCAGACCCAGCGCGTTGGTCAGCCGCCGGAGCTGGTAGGGTTGGATGCCGAGGTGCGGATGGATCCATTCCTTGACGATCGCGTCGGGGTTCCTCGCGGCGACCTCTTCGATCTCGACGCCGCCCTCCTTCGACACCATCATGACGGGGCAGCCCTTGGCGCGGTCGACGACCATCCCCACGTAGTATTCCTTCTCGATGTCCACGGCGGGCGCCAGCAGCAGCTTCTTGACCTTGATGCCTTCCGGACCGGTCTGCTTCGAGACCATCGGCTCGGACAGCATGCGCTTCGCATGCTTCTGGAGCTCCGCGGGATCGTCCGAGAGGACGACGAAGCCGGCCTTGCCGCGGCCGCCCGCATGGACCTGCGCCTTGATGACGAGCTTGCCACCCCCCAGCGCCTTGATCGCGGCCGGCACCTGTTCGGCGGAGTCGATGACCTCGAACTTCGGAACCGGGGCGCCGGCGTTCTGAAGAAGCTGGCGGGCCTGATACTCGTGGGCTTTCATGTGAGCGTCTCCTGTTGGCTTTCTCCTGGTTGCATCCAGCCCGGCTGCGCGCGGCGGAAGCGGACTGCCCTTTGTTGCGGATACGGCATCATACTCGCAAAACGCGCTTGATTCCAAGGGCCGACGGCCCAAGAATCTTTACGGGTGTACGTTACGATTGTAGGTGGGATTCCGGCACCGGGTAAGAGCCCCCGACCTTGGTCGGGGGGCACGTTCTCACGGACATCCGGCTGCCCCCCGGCCAAGGCCGGGGGCTCTTGAACGTC
>JAFGQA010000017.1 GCA_016935885.1 Phycisphaerae bacterium
TCCATTGACGCTTCGTTGCAGCGTCGGCCCCCTGTGGCCGACGGGGATGACCGGTTTGCCGACGTTCCTCAAGGGTGAACGCTGACCACTCCCTCGCGGTCGCGGTTCCGATCGGCGTTGGCGGCATAGGCAATTTCAAGCTTAAACTGCTCTAAGAGCAGTGCCACATATCCGCATGGATGATCCATCGGTTCACCTGCGACAAGGCACTGGCAACTGACGGCGTTTCAGGCGTTCTTCGCCCGATGTTCCATCAACGCTCGCTCCTCCTTGGCCAGCGTCCAGTCGTGCTCGGTCATCATCCGCACCAGCTCTTCAAACCTGACCTTGGGCGTCCAGCCGATCCTATCATGGGCCTTGCCCGCGTCGCCGAGAAGCTCGTCCACCTCCGTTGGGCGGAGGTACCTTGGATCAACCTCGACGTGTTTCTCCCAATCCAGGTCTAGAAGCTCAAACACACGCTCGACAAACTCGCGCACCGAGTGCATCTCGCCCGTCGCGATGACGTAGTCGTCCGGCTCGGCCTGCTGAAGCATCAGCCACATCGCTTCGACGAAATCCCCTGCGTATCCCCAGTCGCGCCTGGCGTCCAGGTTGCCCAAGTACAGCTTCTGCTGAAGCCCCTCCTTGATCCGCGTGGCCGCCCGCGTGATCTTCCGCGTGACGAAGGTCTCGCCTCGACGGGGGCTCTCGTGGTTGAACAGAATGCCGCAGCAGGCAAACAGGCCGTAGGCCTCGCGGTAGTTGACCGTCTGCCAATGGCTGAAGGCCTTGGCACACCCATACGGGCTGCGTGGATGGAACGGCGTCGTCTCGCGCTGCGGCATCTCCGTTGTCAGGCCGAACATCTCGCTGCTGGAGGCCTGATAGAACCGCGTCTTGATCCGGGCGTCGCGGATCGCCTCCAACAGTCGCAGCGTCCCGAGTGCCCCCGCCTCGACGCTATAGACGGGCTGGTCGAAGCTGAGACGCACGTGCGACTGTGCGGCGAGGTTGTACACCTCGTCCGGCTCGACGGCCCCCAGCACGCTCCGCAGGCTCGCTCCGTCGGTGAGGTCGCCGTAGTGCAGGAACAATCGCGCGTCCTTGTCGTGCGGATCCCGGTAGAGATGGTTGATCCGCCCCGTGTTGAACGTGCTCGAACGCCGAATGATGCCGTGTACCTCGTATCCCTTGCCGAGCAGTAACTCGGCCAGATAGCTGCCGTCTTGCCCGGTAATGCCGGTGATCAGCGCCTTCTTCGCCATGGCTTACTCCGGTGAATCGGGGCCGCGTGGGTCCACTTGTCAATCCGTGTCGCCCACACCGTGGTTTGTATCCCAGGCACGGGATCCAGCTACAGCTCCCCGAACACGCTTACGATCAGATCTACCTGGTCCTCCGTTACGGTCAGTGGTGGCATCAGCGTCAGGACGTTGTGATGGCGCCCCGTCCTGCCTGCCAGGAACCCCCAGTCTTTCAGTTGCTCGAGGTACTCGTCGCATCGCTCGGCATCCGGTTCGCGCCTGTCGTCCACGACATCCACGCCGATCATCAAGCCCTTGCCGCGCGGATGGGCGAGATACGCCGAACCTTCAGCGACCTTCGCAAGGCCTGCGAGCAGGGCTTCGCCGTACCGGGCCGCCCGTTGCCCGAGCGAGGCCGTCCGGTGGAACCGAATCGTCGCCAACGCCGCCGCACAGGATACAGGGCTCGCGCCGAACGCTGGGGCCTCCCATTGTGCGAGGCCGGCCGCGATCCTGTCCGTCGTCATCACCGCCGCGATCGGCACGCCGTTTCCCAACGACCCGGCCACGGTCAGGATGTCCGGTGTGACCTGCCATGCCTCGCTGGCAAACCAGCAACCGGTCCTGTTCATCGCGGTCAGCGCTTCATCGAAGATCAGGAGAACGCCGTGTTCATCGCAGATCCGTCGGACTCGCTGCCAGGTGCCGTCCGGCGGAACGACGATCCCGCTGCCGATCTGGATCGGCTCAGCGATGACGGCAGCGATTCGTTCCGGGCCGACATCGGTCAAAGCGCGCTCGATCGCCTCTGATTCCTGTTGCACAGGCGTCTCGCCCGTGACCCCGCCGGCGAGACTCCGGTGCCACAGCTTGCGGTGGCACAGAATGTGGGACAAGTCCTTGGCACGCCCGATGGGCGCCTCGGTCAACGTGATGAACTCGTGGCGTCCCGTGGCCTGCGTTGCCAGCTCCATCGCCACCTCGTTTGCCTCGAACCCGCTGGCGCAGAAGAAGCTGCGCACCACGTCGCCCGGCGCGAGTTCGGCCAGCAGTTGGGCGAGTTGGAACATCAGCTCGGACAGATGGCCGGGCGCGGCATGTTGGAGTTTCCAAAGCTGGTCGACCACGGCGTTGAGGACCATCGGGTTTCGATATCCGGCGTTCATCACGCCGCCGCCGCTGTAAACGTCGAGAAATCGCCGCCCGTCGCGGTCGATAAGATAGCACCCCTCGCCACCGACGAGGACCGGCGGATCCCTGTAGAGGTGGTGTACGCAGGGGAATCCGTACTTCGCCTTCGCGGCGAGGACGTCCTCGGCGACGCCGGCAAGCGGTCGTTTCGACGGTTTGCTCATCGTTGCGCTCGCAGGCTTCCAACGTGGTCGCCGTCAGTCCCACCGGACGTTGCGCGCACGGCCCGCGCGCCACGAACCCGGTATGATGCGGTCAACCGCTCCCAGCGTCCACCGCACGGGCCATCAGGTCCCCGGATGGGGGTCCGTAACAGTCGGGGCGGGTGCCACTGGCAGCTTGCCTGCCAGTGCGTATGCTCCCGCGCCCACCAGAGAGACCGCACGGGCGGACAAGCCGCCCGTGGCACCCAGAATCGAATGCCGCCGGAAGTGTCACGGCCCCCCGGATGGCCGGGGCAATCGCCGGATCGTTCGCGCGGGGTTATGGCGTAGCGGCGGGGCATCCGATGCATCTGGAGAGCGGTTGATCTCTCTCCAGGCGGCCGTGCATGGCCGATTCGATCCTGAGCCAGTTTGCGGATCTGCCCGACACCCGATCGGCTCGCGGACAGCAGCGTGACCGGAGTGACATCCTGACCATCGCCATTCGCGACGTCATCTGCGGAGCGGAGAGTTGGACGGAGAGGTGGAACAGTCCGGCGGTAACAAGGAGCCGTGGTCTCGTACGTTCTTGACGTTACACCGTGGGATTCCCTCCCACGACACCTTCGGACAGGGGCTCGCCTAGCCCGGCACCGGTTGCGGCCTTCTCAGAAGCAGAGTCGACCGTGCCCTGGACCGGAGGTGCATCCGAAACGCGCGGATAATCTTGTCCAGCCGCGCTGACGGCTGCGGAGTGAAGCCGAATCTTGCCTCGTCGTGCGGTGCCTGAATCCTGGCCATGCGCTTCCAGCCGCGGTTCATCCCCAACACGAAGCACGCCGTGCTCAACGAACGAGTCCGAAGGAGGGTGCGAAACGCCCTCTTCCAAACCCAATTCTGCCTCGCTGCCGCATATCGAAGCTCGTAAATGGCCTCATCCAATTCGCGTGCCGTCATGTTCCTGGGATGGTAGACGGTCTCCGTAAACGTGTGCCGCTCCCAGTCAGCGGGATACTCTGTGGCGAATAAGCGGCCTTCGGCATGATAGCGGTCATACATCTTCGTACCGGGCAGCGGCGTCAGGTTTGTGATCTGAATGATGTCGATGCCCATCTCCACCGCGGCCATGGCGGCGTCGGCGACTGCCTCAGGCGTATCCTCGTCGGAACCGACGATGAAGCAACCGAACACCGCGAGGCCGGCCTTGTGGAAGCTGTTGATCAGGTCCTGGTATCGGGAGAGACTCTTGCGGTTGATGCCCTTGTGGTAGTCCTTCAGTGACTGCTCGTTGAGTGTTTCAAGGCCGATGAGCATGGCACGGCAGCCCGCGTCATACGCGAGTCGAAGCCCTTCCGGATCATCGCCCATGTTGATGGTTGTCTGGCTGAACCAGAGCCGCTTCTTACCGTGCCTGACGATCGCACGAAGCAGATCCTTGGCCCATGCCGCGTGATGCGGCCCGACACCAAAGAAGTTGTCGTCTACCACAAAGACGAAGTTGCGAGGCGTTCGGTTCCACTCGTCGATGACATCAGAAATCTCGCGTCTGCGAATCGGTGCCCCGCTAAACCGAGTGACGGAACAATATTCACAGCCGACGGGACAGCCCCGCGAGGTCTGAATCGCCGAAACACTATACTGGCCGTTGAGAGGGACGATCGCTTGATTGGCCCTGCCGCGCTTGGCGGCCCCGATGTCTGACAGCTTGCCGTGATAAATGGGCTGCAACCCGCCCTCAACGGCATCCTGAATGATCTGCGGCCAGATGTCGTCGCACTCGCCAACCGCGACGGCATCGAAACTCTCCGCCGCCTCCTGCGGGCACGCCGAAGCGTGCGGACCGCCCATTACAGTGGGAATGCCACGCTGGCGACACATTCGAGCGATCTCATACGCACGTGTCGCGCCGCTGGTGTATCCGGTGACGCCGGCGAGATCATAGGCGCCGGTGCTAAGGAGGCGTTCCGTGGAATGTGTGCCGAAGACTTCGTCAATGATGTCCACCTGATGGACGGGCGGCACCAACTCTGCAAGAACCTGAAGGCCCAATTGCGGGATGTAGCTGCCGACGTTGTGATAGCCTTGCGTGCGACGAGTGATCGGATTAACTAGTGCAATGCGCATCAAAGGGATTCCTGTGTGACTGGCTGAGACTCATTCTGGGGTGTGCTGACCTCTTCTTCAGAGAGATTCTGCTCCCACATCGCTCAACGCATCACCGCCGTTGCTTCGGCAGTTCGCAGGGCTGCGTGCCCTCACCGCATCACAGAGACGCCCTCAGCGTCGTCGGCCGGCTTCGACTTTGAGAGAGCGCCCGCCAAGCTCCGTTCCGTCCAGGCCCGCGATGGCGGCCGACGCGGCCTCGCTGTCGCCCATCTCGACGAATCCATAGCCCCAGGACTTGCTGGTCTGGCGATCTCGGATGATCCTGGTGCTGCGAACTGTGCCGTAGGGCGCGAACGCCGCCTCAAGCTCACCTTCGGTAGTCGCTTCTGACAGATTTCCCGCATAAAGCCTTGCCATCTTCTGTTCCTTATTCTTCTCGGGTTGCAGCCAGTCGAACTCGCTCGGGAACACGCGGAGACGTGTGTCACCATCATTTCATCGGGCATATACAGGACCGATGCCATCCATGCCACGCGGTCCTGACAGCGCCACCCGACAGAGAAACGCAGGCTCCCAAGGATTGGCGACGACCCACTGGCTCCCGCCGGGAGAAAGCGTCCAGCGCTTGCCGCCGCGAATGCGCCACGTTCGCCTCATGAGCCTCCACAAACCGCGTAGACCTCATCGAAGTAAGTCCGAGCAGTCAGTCTGCTCACTGTGGAGCCCGTCGATCCAATCCAGGCCGCTCTTCCAGAGCAACCATCGACATCAAAGGTGCGGCCGACACTCAAACCCACGTTGAACCCACGCGCCTTCAACTCCTCGAGCTTCGCCAGAACCTCGCCCTGTTTGCGATACCCCATATCCTGGCAGAGATCGGCCAAGAAGCTGACGTACGGCCACTGAGGCAACATGCACAAGATTTCGATCGCTTCATCGAACGCTCGATGATCACGATTCAGCCACATCGCCCCATCCCGTTCTCGGCCCAGCAGGCCCATCGTTGCAGCCCTGTTCATCGGTGTTGGGGGCTATGGTCAATTGCAGCCCCTCCTGTGTTTGTCCAACACCAAGCGTACTGTCGGCCTTGCCCACCGGCGGACAAGCCATCAGTGGCACCCTCGTAGGTTGGCAAACCATCGTTTCGCCTGTGTCGGAGCACTCGCCGATCGTTTGCCATGCCGAGGGCAGTGCTCCAAGCGCCTTCACTCATCGTGACATTCTCCAATGAACGTGCCCTTCGCTCCGGTCGCGATGTGTCACGCCGTCACTTGATGAGCTCACTGTCTCCGACATCCGCGTCGGCCGCGCCCTCAACATCGTTCGGTCGTGGAGACGGATCTTGCCGGTCACTGTTGGTTTTGCGTTCAAGCCTGCGGGCGGCTTTCTGCGCCTTCTTGAGTTCGCGATGGCGTTTCTGAATCTCGCGCTCGCGTTTATGACTCGATGGTCTCTTTCGTGCCATGTGGGCTCCGTATCCTGTCGAGAGATCCTCTGCGATCGCTGTCTTGTGCTGGTTGGCTGTACGCCTCACGGTTGGTCGGCCAGTGCCAATCTGCCGGCAGCAGCCCGTGGCTTGTCCTCCGAGGTCGGTTTCAGTCGCTTCGCGTCTGCTCAGCGCTGTGGGGAGCCCCGTGCCAAACCGGCATCCCTTCCAACTGCCCACAGATCATCTCGAACGTAGTATCCAGCCGGTCGTTGAACGCCTGCAGCGCCACCATCGAGGCAATCTCGGAATGTCGCGACGGCCCGCGAGCTTCTGCTCGCTCCCCGTTGATATGGCGATCCAACTGCGTGAAGAGCTGGCAGGCGCGGCGCCATCCAAAGAGGCGACACAAGGCCCCGGTGATGTCCCACGCGACGGCTGCAGCCTCATCGTAACGAACCGCGTCGCCGTTCGCGTCCTGCGCCTCAGCATCTCGGCACCACTTGTGCTCGTGATCGAAAAGCGCGAGCAATTGCCTTTTCTCTTCGGGTATCATGGCAGACACCCTCGTGCTGCGATTCTTCCCGGTCGGCGATGTACCTGTATGACCGGACTTACTTGTCTTGCTTCGGATGTCGCAACGTCAGCTTGGCACCCTCGAGATCGAGTGTGTCCTCGGAAAGCAACTCCGTTACGCGGGCATCCATAAGAAGCACCGTCCGGTCTCCGCACTGAAGGGTCGCGTCGCCAGCGCGTTGTCACGCCGCGACGCGATCCCTTCCACATCCCAGACGAACCGAATAGCGTCTTCGTCAGGGAGTTTCTTTCGTTGCAGCATTAGGACCAAGTGCCCGCTCGCGGCTTCCGTGAGGGCTCACACAGCCCGTTTCTCTCGCCTGTGTTGCCCGGCGTGTCCGAAAGCGGGATAGGCCCGTGCTTGCCCGGATCTACCAGCGCCTTTGGCGCCCGCCGCCACCGCCGCCGCGGCTCTCTGAGCGCGGTTTGGCTTCATTGACCTTGATTGCTCGCCCGCCATGTTCCTTCCCGTCAAGCGCAGCAATCGCCGAGTCTGCTTCCGCGTTCGAACTCATCTCGACGAAGCCAAAGCCCTTGCTCTGGCCCGTGGCCCGATCCGTGATCACGCTCGCGCTGTCCACAGCGCCATGGACTGCAAACATCCGTTCAAGATCATCGCTGCTGACATCATACCCAAGGTTTCCAACATACAACTTCTTCATAATGAGACTCCAGTAGCCCATCTAGACATGCCGCGCGGTGACCTGAGATCAGGCCAACACCTTCGCGCAGCAGCCCTGATGACGCATGCGCCACCACAACCACACCTTTGGGATCAGACAGGTCCAGGAGGGGAGGCCCGATAGAGCCGGAACCTCAAGAAGAAGAATGATCAGAAAGGGACGATCGTTTCAGCTCTCAGTAGTATACGGCCGGCGGCATCAAGGACAAGGATGAAAACTTGTCTTTTTTCGATTTTTTCAGCGTGACCGGCGGCCTATGGGTGGCCCCTGGGGCCTCGCGTACAGCCCGTAAGCCCGTTGGCGAGCCGCTGTGTCAACCCTGAGAACTCGGCCACCGGGAGAGGCAAACCGCTGGTGCCGGCTTCGGGAGCACGCTTCGGGCACTGGCCACTGCCAGACGTGACGTCGCGGCCGAGTCCACGTTAGAGACTGTCATCGCGCGTGCTTGGGGACGCCAAGCCACTTCACGGCTGGATGCACCTGTGGCAGCGCTGTCTCGCCCGTGCATCCACCGCCGAGACGGCGGTGTCACAGGAAGTTCTGTTAGCAGCCTGTGGCAAAACTGTGGCACCGGCGTCTCGCCGGTGCAACCACCGCCGAGACGGCGGTGCCACAGGAAGTCCTGTTAGAGCGACTTAGAAGCACTTTCCCGCTTTTGAGGGTCCCCGCCTGCCAGGTGAGTTGCCAGCACCTGTTGGATATGGACGTCGACTTGTCGCAGGAACGACGGGGAGACCGAGAAGCCGTCACTCTCGTACGTGAGGATCGGCATCCTCTGTTGGATGCAGTACGGTTTCAGAATGGCCTCGGAGATCCTAAACGGCAGACAATTGAACGGGCCAACGACGATGATTCCTTGGTATCCTTCGTCCCGAGCCGCCAGAGCCTTGCCCACGGTGGGAATGGCCTCGCCGAAGACGGCCGGCGAGATGTGTTGCGAGGCATGCCGGAACAGGCGATACATGTCATTGAGACCCGTAACCAGCAGGCCGGTTCGCCCGAACAGCCCGCGGTAGCGTTCTTCGTAATACTTAAGCTGGTGGTACTTCACGCGACTGATCACGTAGTTCCTTCCCTCCGGCCGAAAGGCCTTCGCGCACGCGAGCGCCAACGCACGAAGCGACTCCGGAGGTACCCCCCAATCCTGAGTGGCGGTGACCATCCCGGCGTACGCGCCGTACAGGTAGAGCTCGTTGAGGTCTACGGGGATCAGGATGATGCCGTGTTTCGCGTACAAGTCGTGGATCCCTCCCATGAAAGAGGGGTCCAGGCGAGTGAAGAAATCGCCTGTGACAACGACCTTCGGGCAATGGGTCGGGTCGGTGTGGGGGATGGCTGAAACCCGCTTGGCCAGACTTGGGAGACTGGCATTCAACGCCGCCGGGGAAGGTGCGGAATCGACCTGTTCGTTCCAGCATTTGCGCAACAGTTCCAGACTTCCCGGTTCACCCACAACACGCAGACTCTGCTCCATCTCCAGGAAGAGATCCGCCAGCGTAATCAGTGATGAGAGAAACTGGCCGATCTTGCGCCGGTTCAGTCCAAAGTAATTGTTGGCCTCCTGCGGATCGAAGATGAATAAGTCCCTCAGCTCATTGTCCTCGATGAAGTGTTGGAAGTAATCGCTGTAGCAGGCCAGGACACACGGCGCGCCGCCGCGCACCATGTAGAATCCCACGATCTCGTCAGGATCCCGCTGGTCATGGGCTTCCAGCATCTGGCCGATGGAGATCGGGAGCGGAAGGCACTCCCGTCCGGAGGTGTACCGCAGACCGCGGTCCAGATGGTGCCGATCCAACTCGATCAGTCCCCCCACGTTCAACCCCAACCAACGCGCTGCGAGCGCCACGGCCCGCGAATGGTAATAGGAGAAGGCGGGGAAGTAGAGCTTGACCCGCGCATCGGTAAGGTGAACGCGCCGCCCGTACGAGTTCATAACCATCGCATCATTACCGATGGTGGCAGCCGCGAAGGGCCTCTTCTCGGCCTGATCGGACCGGTCGTTCCGAATGACATCCAGAAACGCCTCCAAGCGCGTCTGGATACCGGCATCCGCCGTGTGGGCGTCGATTTCCAACAACAGGTAAGGCTTCGATCCAAGCTCCGACGAGAGGAGAGACTGAGTGAACGCGTCGATGGTGCAACTGAAGTTGCTCACGTACAACAGGTACAAATTGGAATATCGCCGGACGAACTCCACGGCATTCATGATGATGTTGGGATAGTGCCAGCAGGTCGGCCCTGTTCGTTCGCGCGGCAGGCAGTCGCCGGGAATCGTGCGGATCCCCAAGCTGCAGAGCTTCTTCGCCACGGACTGAGACGCCTCCGCTGGATAGGCGTTGTAGCTGCGGCCCACCAGGATGACGGTCGGAGTCCGATCTTCCAGGGCTTCGGTCAAGGCGTTGCGACCGAGCGTCTGCAATGACCGCTCGACATCCATCTGCACCCTGACCGCTTCCCGATAGGCCCGTTCGGCGAGCGGCCTGGGGAAACCGAGCTGGCCGACGGCCAACTGCACCGACTCCTCACATGCCTGATAGCCGTCGGCGAGATTCAACACAGGCGAAAGAAACGCCACATCCGGAAACGCCTTGGAAATGAAATACGGACTGGCCTGTGTGATGGGGCAGAGATGAGAATCCGCATCGGCCTGTGGATTGGGCATCCGGTCTATGTGAGGAAGGAAGACCATGCCTGTTCCGTTCTTCACAAGGTCGAGAATGGCGCCGTGAGCGATCTGGACCGGGAGGCAGAAGCCCGAATTGGCCCGCGACCACCCCGCCGGATCGATATCTGACAGGACGACCTCCAACCCCAGTTGCGAGAAGAACGTCGAAAACAGCGGATAGAGCGAATGAGCCATCAGGGCTCGAGGGATGCCGATGCGGCCCTTCACGTCCCCGGGCGGGGACGCCGCCGGGGCGAAAATAAGCTTGTTCCTCGCCTCCACCAGATCGACTACCTCTACACCCCGTTTCTCGCTCCTCCGCAGGACTTCGTATCGGCTACACCGCCCGCCGAATGGGAACCGTCGCCCGGCGACTTCGAGGCGATCAATCGCGCAGTAGTTTTCGCAGGCGCGGCAGGTGAACTGCCCAAGGAGCTGGATCGACGGAGCAGCCAGTTTGGCCAGGTCGACGACGTCGGTGATGGGTTCCTTGGCCCTCTCCAATGCCAGCAAAGCCACACCAATAGCCCCCAGTAGCTCGGGGTGCGGAGGAATCACGACGTGCTTGTCAAGGCAATAGGCGAAGGCCTGGCCCACGGCCCGGTTCATGGCCACGCCCCCCTGGAAGAACACTTTCCTCCCCACCGCGCGGCGTCCTTTGACCTTGCTCAAGTAGTTCTGCACGATGGAGTAGATCAGTCCGGCGGTGACGTCCTCGCGCGAGAAGCCTTCCTGCAGCGCCGTGCGTATATCCGAGTTGATGAAGGCCGCGCAGGTGGCTTTGAACTGGACCGGCGTAGCTGCGCGCAGGGCGACGTCTGCGATCTCGGTCAACGGGAGGCCCAGATCACCTTGCGCGCACTCCTCCAGAAACGACCCGGTGCCGGCTGAACAGGCCGCATTCATGGCATAGTCGATCGGAACGCCGTTGCGAAGGAGGATGTACTTCGAATCCTGCCCACCGATCTCGAAGATCGTGTCCACCTCCGGATCGAAGTGGGCCGCGCCGGCTGCATGGGCGGAGATCTCGTTGTAGACATGGGACGTGCCGAGGTATGCGCCGATCAGCTCCCGGGCCGAGCCTGTCACCGCGACCAAGCCGACCTTCCGGTCGCCCATGGCATCCGCCAGTGCCCTGAGACACTGCCGCGTCGCTCCCACCGGGTCTCCAGCAGTGCGTCGGTAGTGCGAAGCCACGATCCTGCGCGTGGCGGCGTCCATCAGCACCGCCTTGGTCGTGGTGGATCCGGCATCTACGCCCAGCACGAAGGGCCCCACCGCCGATAGGTCCGGGGCGGGCGAGGGAATCAGGGTCACCCGACTGTTGTCCTCAGTCAGAACGGGCAGGGTGCCGAGCGTGCGTTTCTCTGTGATGTTGGGGAAATCGTAGACCGGCTCAGCCCGTGTAATCAGCGCCGTCCCCAGCGCCTCGAAATACGGAGCCTCCGGCGGGACGACCACGTCCGTCTTGGGAAGTTTCTCGCGGAGGGAGGCAATCACGGCTCGGTTCTGGGCCACGCCGCCAACCACGAGCAGACGCCTCAGGGGGCGTTGTCCCTTCTCGAGGAGAGAAGCGACCCTGTTGGCCATGCTGTCGTGAAGCGTGTGCAGGATATCTTCCGTGCTCGCCTCCTGCCGGTTGAGCTTGTGCGTGACGTCGGACTTGCAGTGGACAGAGCAGCGCGAAGCCAGTGGGACGACCTTCCCCGCAAACGAGCGATCGATGGCCTGCTCGATGTCCATTCCGAAACGCCCGATCTGCTGCACGAGGAACTCGCCGCTGCCGGCCGCGCACTTGTCCGGTGCGAGGACGCTGAGTAGCCGCGTTCCTTCCAGCAGATAGACGGTAAAAGCCTCGCCTCCAAGCGAGGCCACGGCATCGAAGTCGCCATGTATGTGTTGTAGCGCCGCCTCCGTCGCCGCCGCCTCGGAGATATGGCCGAGATGACCGGAGACGCCAAAGAACGCCCGGCCCGGGAACTCCCGCAGAAGCTCGCGGACCACCTGAACCGGCCGGCCACGATGGTTCACGACGCGGAAGTGGAGGTGATCATCGTCGAGGCTCACCATCTTTACCGTCAGGGCGCCGATGTTGATCCCAACGTAGGACATAATCGAAAACCACCGCACCGAGCCATTCAGCTTACGGTTCCCCCGACAGGTAAACCTGAGCCGGCCCTGTACATTGTAGCACATCCGATGTCAGTCCCCCGTGCCATTCGGTTGTGGAATACTGGCGGCACCGGGCAGTCAAGAATCTGCCGACGAGGCGACGGGCAACAGCGGCGGAGTGGCACTGGCAGCTTGCCTGCCAGTGGCTCAGTGGCATAGTGAGCCTCGGCACGGGCAGAACTGGCCGCCCACAGCACGCGGCGGCTTTCCCGTGGGCGGCGCAGAAGCCCCGACGGCGTGTTGTTACGGGCCGAACAGTTTCCGGTAGAGCCGTTCGACGGTGGCGTCGATCTTCACGGGCGTCAGATAGTCGCCGGCGGCGATGCTCTGGCGGAGGCGCTGCACGAGCCGGCAGCGAATGGGCCGCGCCTCCTGACCGTGGTTACCATTGCCGACAGCCTGCGGCATTCTGACGCTGTCCTGGGGAATCCGCTCGCCCGTGTCTTCGCGAGCCTCCATGCTCGTCCGTTCGAGTAACATCATGTCCTCGCTCTCCGCTGACGCGGTCTTCGCAGGGCCCGATGGCGGCCTCAAGCCCAGGTGGGAAGGCGAAGCGGCTCGGGCCGCTCGCCTACCCCCCTTCGGATTCCCTTCCGGAGAGCACCGACGTCACTTCTGAGGCGGCATACTCGGCTGCCGTACAGGCGCTCCGAGCACACGTAGTGTCTGCAATTCTCGTCTCTCTCCTTCATCCCTCCGCTGCGGGCGGCGCACATTGCCCGCGATCTCAAGCCGGGACGTTCTGCCGCACTCGCGCAGTGGCAATACAACCCTGCGTGCGAGTCGCGGGGAGTCTCCAGTCAACAACCCGCGCCCAAGCCTCACGAGGGCCGCGTCCATTGAGGTTGGCGAGACGCAGCCCTCAATTCGCACTCCGCGCGCAGCCAGTCGGACAAGGGGTCACCGGCGACGCCGGCGTGTTGCCGCTCTTCGAACAGCAGATAGGCGTAACGTCGGACGCGTTCCTCGTTAGTTGGGCCCGTGCCCGTCACTACGTTAGCCGGCATCGACTTGGGGGTGCTTGCTGTCTGCGTCTGCTTTCGTCGTGTGGCCATGGAAGGGACCTCCTCCGTGTTCCCATTGCACACTGACACATGCCAATGAAAGGAGCAGAGGCGCGGCGTCGTTGCCACGACACGGCTCGCCCGGATCACGCTCTGCCCGCAGTGCCATGCTCGACATTTAAGCCGGGCGGCGATCGTCGCGGTATTGGCACATGACGGTATTTGTGGGTGGCCCAATGCGCCCGCCAGCGCGGCGTACGGTGGTTTCCCTAGATCCGACTTGTGACCCGGCCAAGCGTGACACTTGCCGCTTTCGAGTTGCGGGCGTCCCAACGCCAGCACTTCCGTCGCACTGTCGGAGGGGTGGCCCTGAGGGGTGGCCCAAGTCTTCAGATTTGGGGTCTCGATTTGATGGGGACGCGACATCGAGTGATCAGCCTGACCTCGCCGCCGAAAGCAATCATCCCCCCAGGTCCACAGCAGCCTGTCGGAAAAGGTGGAACGGAAATTGCGTTCATAAGGTCACGATCGTTGTGATTCTCGTAACTCCTTATTCTACTTTCCAGACCCCCGGCTTCTGGAGGCTTTTCCGACAGGCTGCACAGGACCTGGGCCACCCGTCCGTCCACAGGGGTGGTCAGTGTGGATACCAGCCGGCCCTTGATGCACTGTACCGGGCAAAGCCCGACGTTCGCTTCGCGGACAATCGCGCGAAGCGAGACGCGTTCTGTCAAGGGCCAGCGGCTCCAGCACACGATCGCGTTCACCGACAAAGCCACGCGGCGTGCCACGGGCAGCTTGTTCGTGTTTGGCGTTCGAACGGGGTGACATGGGTAAGGACCGCCTGCCGGGGTTGTCCGACTTGGCTACGTGGCTGCCGAGGCGGTCCTTACCCGTGTGAATCCCCCGAAGCGGATACCCGCGGGTAAGCATCGCCGCTGCTGCGGCTCGGCTAACCTATGCCACCCCCGCCATACACGCACGGCGGCTTGTCTGCCAGTGTGTATGCACGCACAATGCTCCTGGGCACACGGCGGGGATCCTTCGCCGAAGGGCGCTGCTTGGAAGCAGTGGCACACACTGGACCCTGAACCCCGGACCCCCATTCACCGGCGAGACGCCGGTGCCACACGGTCAGTCGGCGTCGATCAGTCCTTCGCGGATGGCGAAGACGGCCAGCTCGGCTCGGTCGTGGATGTCCAGCTTCTTCATGAGCGCGGCGCGGTGGGTGTCGATGGTCTTGACGCTGCGGTGGAGGGTCTGGGCGATCTGCGTCCTGGATAAGCCCTTGCCCATCATGCGCAGCACTTGCGTTTCCGTCGGCGTCAGCGCGTCGAGCTTGGACGATCGCTTGGGCGCGCCCGGCCGGCCGGCGCGCTTCTGCTTCTGTACGCGCACGCGCTCGAGCACGTGTGGGCTGAAGACGTACTCGCCGGCCGCCACGCGTTTCAGGGCATCCACGATGTCCTCCATATTGTCGCCCTTGTACAAATAGCCCCACGCGCCGGCGCGGAACGCCGCGTCCAGGTAGTGGTCGCGAACGTGGGCGCTCAGAAAGACGGTCTTCGTTTCCGGAAGGCGCCGGCACAGCTCGGTGGCCGCGACGAACGGATCCAAGCCCGGCATGGCCACATCCATCAGGACGATGTCCGGCGCGTGTTTCTCGGCTGCCGCGACCAAGTTGTCGGCCGACGTCAGTTCACCGACAAGTTCCAGGTTCGGCTCGAATTCCAACCGCGCGCGGATCCCTTCCACCAAGAGGGGATGGTCGTCAACGCACAGCACACGGATTGGACCTTCGCTCATGGCCGCTTCTTACTGACTATCTCAGAACCTCTTTGTGGGTACCGCTGGCGGTTTGTCCGCCAGTGTATGGGTGGGCAAGCTGCCCGCGGCACCCGTTTTGAAATAGTCTCTTACCGGTCCTTCTGCCTCGCCGAGATCGCGTGGGCGAGCGCCTCGCGCATCGTGCTCAGGCTGCCTTCTCGATCGACAGTCAGGGCCTTCAGTGCGAGCCAATCGTCCGACGCCCGACCGAACACGACAATCCGACAGTCCGGATTCGCGGCGCGCAGCTTCCGAGCTGCGCGCAGTGAACTCGGACTAGGCTCCGTGACCCAGAGGTCGACGTGGGTCGGGTTGCGCGTCGGCGCCGGGCGAACGACAAAGCCCGCGGATGCCAACAGGGCTTTGAAGCATGCCGCGACTCGGCGGTCCCGCAAGGAGACCGCAGCGCTGGCCGGCTCGTCGCGCCCGAGCGCCGCATGTGTGACCGCATCGCTTGGTGCAACGGGAACGTTCAGGATGATCGTCGTCCCGCGACGCGGCGCCGATTCGATCTCGACGGTCCCGCCGGCCGAGTGTACGATGCCGTGCACGAGCGAGAGGCCCAGCCCGGTCGCCCGCCGCCGCTGCTTCGTCGTGAAGAACGGATCAAACACACGCTGCTGGACCTCGCTGGTCATCCCGCGGCCGTTGTCGGTCACGCCGATACGCACGCATTCGTGATCATCACTGTTTTCCGCCCACAACCGAACCGTGCCGGCGCCCGTGATGGCTTCGCTCGCGTTGATGAGCAAGTTAAGGACGGCTTGTGTCAGGCGGTGCGGCGCTACGCCGACGGCGGGCAGATCACCGGGCAGATCGACTCGAAGCCGCACGGGCGCGGTTATGGCGCGCGTGAGCATCTCACGAAGCCGGCCCCACCACGCCCCGATCTCCGTTACGCCGCAGGCATCGCTCGGTCCTTCCGGATCGAGCGCCGACAGGCGCAGGTTGTCGTTTAGCTGCTGGAGATAGTCCACGGCCTGCCCGACCGCCTGAACGTGCATCTGGGCGGTATCGTCCAGCGCTGATGCTTCCAGCGCTTGCAGGTGCCCGCGGATCGGGAGGAGCAGGTTGTTCAAATCGTGTCCCAGCCCGGACACCAGCGTGCCCAGCGTGGCCATCCGCTCGCTCCGCTGCAGCTCCTCCTGTGAGGTCTTCAGCTCGGCTGCCTGGCCGGCGACGATCTCTTCCAGCTCGTCCACGCGGCGCCCCCGTTGCTGCTGCGCCGTGACATCGCGCAGAACGAATGCCCAATGCGTCGTGTGATTGCCGGCTTTGCCCAACGGAACGGCGGCCAGCTCGAATTCCCGAGTGCCACGCCCGACTTTGCACCGGATCGCCCCGATGGTTGCGGGTCCGCCGGACCGCACGGCATCGTCGAGTCGGTCGCGCAAGGGCGCACCGGGCTTGGGAGCGAGCAGCGAGAAGAGGTCCTTCGTGAGGACCTCGGAAGAATCAAGCCCCGTGACCGGCTTTGAGGCTGGGTTGGCGAACAAGACCCGGAGCGTAGGCGTCTTGCCTTGCGCCCGGCGTTGAGCCTCACATACAAAAAGAGGGTACTCGACATGCTCCACAGCGTCCTGAAGCAGCTTGGCCAACCCCTGGGCATTGGCGGCTGTTGACGCTGAGGAGCGCGACCGGGGTGAGCTCCCAGACCGATGCGTGCGGTTACGGCTCTCAGAGGGACGCATTGGATTGCCCGCTCAGTCTCATGTGCTCAGGACGGCACTCCGTTTTTATCATATGCTCCCCCTCGGCACTCTGCAATCGCAAATCCCCGGGGATCTAGGGACTTCGCGGTAGGTTGGGCCTCGGCGCGGCGCCGTTCATCCAGATCCACGGGCGTACAAATACTCCAGCATCCCAATAGGAACGGTTCGGCGTTTATGGAAGACTAGAGTAGGTGCGAGGGTGCTCCGCGTCAGCGGGGCAACACGCGCGTGGTGCTAATAAGCCCGAGGGGGCAGGACGGTCCTCATGGACAACGATGCGACTCCCCGGCGTCCCCAAGCTGCGGGGCCTGTGCGGCCCGGTTCGCGGCGCGAGCCTCTGCGTGTCGTCATCCATCCGGTGCACGGACCCGATGAAGGTGTCGACGTTACCAAGGCCCTGGTGGAGGCGATCGCGATGATTCTCTGGAAGCTCCAGGGTGGCAACGAGCCGGTCAATCGGCTGGAGGCGGAGATGCTACTAGAACGAGTAGTAAGGACCCGAAGCGACGCCAGCGACACCTGAGTCGCCCGGCGCAAGCGTCGATACGTATCCCGCGGCAGCTTGTTTACAGATAGGTCGAACATCTAGGTCGAACATCTAGGTCGAACATCCTCTTGAGGACTTACGAAAACCCAGTCGGACTTACCCCGGGCTCTCGACGCGTCCGGCGCAGGTCGAAGACCCGGCGAAACAGAGAGGCGCAGACGATATGACGGCAACCGCCACGATCGCACCCACCAGTTTTCCATCGGCCCCAGATTACGCCACGCACCCTTTGGGATCACGCGCCCGCGTGCTGCTGACCAGTGTGTTCGGGCCGTACGCCCAGGACGACGACTTCGGCAGCCGGAAGATCAACCCCATGGAGCTGTATCACAACCAGGTAACGCGGGTACAGGGCCCGTTCTCGCTGCGGATGTTCCACCGCTCCTGGGGACTGATGCTGATCCAGGCCAACATCAGCGCCCCGTGCACGCTTCTGGACTTTCCAGATCTGGAACGATTCATGGACGAGATCACGACGAATGAGTACGACATCGTCGGGATCAGCGCGATCATGCCGAACTTCGAGAAGGTGCGAACGATGTGCCAGCTTGTCCGCGAGCACCTTCCTCACGCCACCATCGTCGTCGGCGGGCACGTCGCGAACGTGGCGGACCTGCCTGAGCGGATCGACGCCGACCACATCGTGAGGGGCGAGGGCGTGCGCTGGATGCGTTTGTTCCTTGGCGAAGACGAAAGCAGGCCGGTCAGGCATCCCCGAATCCTGGCTGGCATTGGCATGCGCATCATGGGCATCGATCTGGCGCCCAGGGTGGACGAGGACGACGCCGCGACACTGATACCCTCGGTCGGATGCCCCTTAGGATGCAACTTCTGTTCGACCTCGGCCATGTTTGGCGGCAAAGGAAACTGCGTCCACTTCTACGAGACCGGTGACGAGTTGTTCGAGGTCATGTGTGACCTGGAAAGGGACATGCGGGTCCAGTCCTTCTTCGTCATGGACGAGAACTTTCTGATGCACCGGACTCGCGCCCTGCGGCTGCTGGCCTTGATGATCGAGCACGACAAATCTTGGTCGCTGAAGGTCTTCAGCTCGGCGAACGTGCTGCTCTCATACACGATGGAGCAACTTGTGGGCCTGGGGATCTCCTGGGTCTGGATGGGCTTGGAGGGCAAAGACTCGCGGTACAAAAAGCTCAAGGGCGTGGACACCCGTCGACTAGTACGCACACTTCAGTCTCATGGGATTCGCGTCCTCGGCTCGACCATCATCGGACTGGAAGAGCATACCCCCGAGAACATCGATGCCGCCATTGATCACGCGGTCAGTCACGATACGGACTTCCACCAGTTCATGCTGTACATGCCGATTCCCGGGACGCCCCTGTACTCTGAGCACGAGGCCGCCGGAACACTCTTGGACGTTGGTGAATTCCCCGAAGCCGATACCCACGGGCAATACAAGTTCAACTACCGACACGCCCACATCAAGGATGGCCAGGAGACCAGATTCCTGCTTCGGGCCTTTTGGCGCGACTTCGAGGTCAACGGTCCCAGCGTCGTCCGACTAGCGCGGACAATGCTCAAAGGCTGGCAACGTTACAAGAATCATCCGGACCGCAGGATTCGCGACCGGTTTGCCTGGTACCCCAGTGGCTTGGGAACCACGTATGCCGCGGCCCTGTGGGCAGCCCGGCGCTGGTTTCGCGGTGAGCCCGCGATGGCAGAGAAGATCTCGCGCATCCTAAAGGGCATCTATCGCGAATTCGGTCTGAAGTCGCGCCTGGCAGCGCCGCTCGTGGGCCGGTACGTGCGATTCATGATGGCGCGCGAGGAACGCCGGCTCCGCCACGGTTGGACCTACGAGCCACCAACGTTTTATGAAGTCAAACAAAGAGTACTCGCGGGGAGTACTGGTTAGCATCGGTTGGGGGCGTTCCGCGCAGCGGCCAAGCGATACGAGTGGCCCCCGGCCTCTGCAGATGAAGATGTTGGCGGTGGTGCGTGTCCCGGTCCTCCGGCCGTCCAACAGCTTTGATCACGACGAGTGACCGGGAGTGAGGAAAACGCATGTTCACCGTTACTGAAGCTGCCCGCATCCGACTGGCGAAGAAACTCGATAAGAGGCGAGCTAGCGATGATGAGGTCTTGAGGTTCGCCCGGAAGCGGCGGTGCTGGAAGCTCCGCCTTGACAAGCCGGCGAGCGGCGATGTTCTGTTCACGCACAAAGGTCGGACGGTGCTGGTGCTGGTGCCGAAGGCGGCGAAACGATTGGCCGATCGCGCGCTGGATGCCCGGGATACAGCCGCAGGATCCCGGCTCTACCTGCGCTAACAGGTCCACCGGTGGAATGGCCGCAAGGCAACCGTCAGCGGACGGGGATATCACCTGCCGGTACTGGATTCCTCAGGCGGCTCTCAAACCCGGCAGTCGAGCCGGCCGCTTGGTGCGCAGAGGGAGTGAGAAGCGTGGCAATGAGGGCGGCGCTCAGGACGACGCCCAGGAAGGGGATTCAGAACAAAAGCTGGATCTGTGACACTTCCGGTGGCATTCGATTCTGGGTGCCGCGGGCGGCTTGTCCGCCCGTGCGGTCTCTCCGGTGGGCGCATGGGACATCCGCACTGGCAGGCAAGCTGCCAGTGGCACCCGCCTAAACTGTCGTTCACACAGAAAAGATGAACAACGGCGTCCATCTGAAACGCGGCGGCCACACCAGCCGCTATCGAGGTGGCAGGAAAACGCCAACTGCGCGACTGCCTCATGTACTTGCGTGAGGTTCGGACCGTCGCCAAGGGCACGTTCCAGCGGCACTTCTTCGGCATCAGGTTCCCCTTCGTCAACACCCTGGCCTCCGACTGGCCGCTGCTGACGAATAGGAAGTCCGCCAACCCAGTCGCAACCGCCGCCGTTGGTGAGAAAACGGCTTCCCGACGTCCGTCCGCCTCCGCGGACATACGGACCTGGCACAGACGTGTTTCTCCTCTGATGTAACGTCTGCTATAGATAGCACTTACGACATTCGGTTCGCCGCCAGCACCGAGCCAAACCCCCTTGGGAGAGGTGCCGATGCGGACCTTCCGTGCCAAAGCGGGGAAGTTCACGATTCTGCTCTGACCCCACTGTCCCGCGAGCAACTGGCAGAATCCGAAGGGCCGGACGTGTGTGCCATTCCCCTCTGCGTGCGCCAGTGAGCCGCTCATTGGCGATTCAATGCTGGGATTCGCGCTGGTTGCCGATAATAACACAGATATCGCGTCACGGGAGCCGGTCTGCGCGGAGGGATCGCCGGATGGGCTGTTTGTATGTCCCGGCCTTGTGATCTAACATGCCCGTGGGATGTGACGTTCGAGGATCCAAGGATTCAAGGGTTTGAGGATTCAAGGTTGGTGCCGTCCCGGATCACTGGAATCGTTGAATCCTCGCTCTGGCACGATGATGAGGAGACGGCCCGATGCTGACGCAAGCCTTCTTGGTGATCGCGTTCATTCTGCCGGGGCAGGCGGATGCCTCCGCAGCGGGGCAAGCGGATGCCCCCCTAGACCGTGGCAATGCAGCGAAAGCACCGGCCTCGCCCCGCGCCACCGAGGAAGCCCCTCCACAGCCGCAAGCGATGGGCCCTGCCACGAACGGCGTGGGGGCCGCTGACACCAGCCGTGCTGCGAGCCAGGAGAGCGCCACATCCACCAGTCGACCCACCGGCGGCTCGGGTGCCACCGGCGACTTGTCCGCCACTGGCGACTCGGGTGCCACTGGCGGCTTGTCCGCCAGTGCCTCTCCGAGTGGCACGGCCACATGGCTGGTGAATCTCGCCCGGCACCAGGGGCACCTGGTCGGCCGGTCGGACCCACACAGCGCATCGTTGCACGTCTTGGCGCTGTTGGAGGCGGCCACGGATGTGTCTCCGGACTGCAGCGAGGCATACTACTGGCTGTACGACCTGTACCACCGGATGGGACAGACGGATGCGGCTCGGGCGGCCTTGTCGGAGTATGTTCGGCTGACGCCCGGCGATGACGCGGCCCGCATCAGGCTTCTCGAAATCGAGTTGGCCGACCGGCAGACCGCCGAGGCCCGAGCCGAGTACGTCAAGTCCAATCTGAAATGCAGCCCGTTGTCCCGCACGTACGAGAGTGAGCTGCACCGCTGGCTGGCCAACTACTACTTCGAGCGGCGGGAGAACGACTTCGCCGCACAGGAGGTGGAACATGCCTTGCGGTTGAATCCGATGAACGTCGCCGCGCGTCAGTTGGCTTATGAGATGTTCGGCGAGACAGAGCCGGCCTTGCAGCGCGTCGAGATGGCCCTGCAACTGATCGCCATGAATCCGACCCAGGCCAACCTGGTTTGGGACTTGGCGGAATTCCTCGACCGCCTGTCGCTGCACACCTACGCGCAGGAGTGGTACAACCGGGCGATCGACATTCATCGTCGCGCGGGTGCGGGCACGATCCCGCCGGAGTTCTGGCACAAGCTTGCCATGTCGTACATGTGCTCCGGTGATTTCGAGCGGGCGAAGGCGACGGCGGACGAGGCGGTGAACGTCGCGAGCTCCTTCTACGCCGCACGCTTGCTGCGGGCCAACGCGGAAAAGGAACTGGGGCTGACTGAGGCTGCCGAGGCGGATCTGCGGTTTGTCTCGAAGGCATACGAGGCCCGCATTGATGAGGTTGTGGCGGATCACCTCACCGACGAAGCGGCGGATCTCGCTTGGTTCTTCTGCTATCACCAGCCGGACAAGGACCGCGCCCTGACGCTGTCCAAGATCGCCATGGAGGACGCCAACCCGAGCGAGCTGGCCTGCCTGGCGCACGGGTACGCGCTCCACCTCAACGGACAAACCGACGAGGCCATCGCTGTCTTGGACCCCCTGTCGTCCGTGGACCAACTCGCCGCGTTGGAGTTGGCCAAGGCCCAGATCGAACGCGGCAACAAGGCTCAGGCCATTACCATCCTGCACAAGGCGGCGACGATCCAGTACTCCGGCATCGCCTACGGCCTGATTCGCGGTCTGTTGGCGAAACACGGCGAAACCGCCCCGCAGGCCCCGCTGCATACGAAGGTGATCGCCGCGCTCGACAGGTTCGAGCGAGACGTCTTCGACTTCCATAAGCGGCCCGGTGACTTCTTGAAGTTCTCGCTGCGGTTCGCGGATGCGCCCACGGCGCAGACGGGATCGAGCCTCCCATCCGCCATCCCCGAGCCCCAATCCACAAGCCCCAACTCCCAATCCACGACGATGCCGCCCGTCGGACCCCTGGATGTCGTGTTCCGTTTGGAGAACGTCGGGCCATTCGTCATCACTCTCGGTGAGGGCTTCATGTCACGGCCCCTGATCGCCGTCAGCGCCCGCGTGGGCGGGGACGGTGATGGCGGTGTTGCGTTTGACGGCTACCTGCAAGTCCTGATGAATTCGCATCCCGTGCTCCCGCCGGGAGATGCCGTGGAGAAGACCATCGCGATCGACGTCGGACCGATTCGCGAACACCTGATTCGCACGATCACGCAGTCGCTCAGCATCGAGGTAACCGCGACGTTCGACCCCGTTT
Organism: Phycisphaerae bacterium; assembly: GCA_016935885.1. Next base: position 22,786 of record JAFGQA010000017.1, read on the forward strand.
ACATAGATGGGGAGCTGACCGCAGGGATGGGTTCGATCACGGCGGGGCCGATCAAGATCGAGCGACGTGGCATCGCCACGACGGCGGAGGCGATCACCACGCTGTTGAGCCAGGCGAATTCCACGGATGCTGGCGAGCGGGCCACCGTTGCCGAACTGCTGGGCGCCCTGCGGGCGGATGCTGAATACAACCCGTCTGGTTCCGACGTTGAGAACCTGCCGATCGACGCGATCAACACCGCGCTGGCGACGCTGCTGTCGGATCACGACTGGCATGTGCGAGCCCGCGCGATGGTCGCGGTCGGGTGGTCTGAGCTCGATCCCCGCATCACCAATGCGGCCGCGTCAGGCGTCCGCGCCGATGCGCCGCCGGTAGTCAAGATGCTGGCGATCCGCCTGTTCGCCCAGAAGCACGGCGAGAAGTTCGTCCAAGTGCTGAAGCAACTGAGCAAGACCGATCCAAACCAGTGCGTCAGAACCATGGCGGAGAGCTACCTCCCAAGGCCACCGCACGTCGCCGCGAATAGCACGATCGGCAGTTCCGAGGAACTCGAGCCGTAGCAGCCCGCGGCGAAACTGTGGCACCGCAAAACTGTGGCACCGCAAAACTGTGGCACCGGCGTCTCGCCGGTGGTTTCACGGTCAGGAACACTGTGGCACCGGCGTCTCGCCGGTGGTTTCACGGTCAGGAACGGCGTTTCCGAACCGCTGTCTCCCCTTCTACCACGGGCTGGTAGCGGTCATTCGGCCCCAGCGGGCTTGATATACTGGTTCCCATGCAAGTTCCCACGCGAGATTCTGGTTCACAGCCCCGCATGGAAGGAGCAACTGGCGATTTCCGGCGCTTCAAGGAGGAAGGCTACCGCCCCGGAACAAGCCGCAGAATCGGACAGGGCTTCTGCGATGCGCGGGATGCGATTGCCCGAGTCCTGATCGCCCTCCGCGTGACGCCGAACATGCTCACGATTGCGGGCTTTCTGGCGACGTGCGGCGCGGCGGTCTGCTTCTTCCTCGGCGGCAGCTACGCGCACGCCACGACGAGGGAGCTGGGCCTGCCGCCATACATGTTCATCGCGGCGGCCTTTCTGTTTCTCGCCAGCGCGTTCGACATGCTCGATGGGGCCGTCGCAAGGCTCGGTAACCTCAGTACGCCGCTCGGCGCCGTGCTCGATTCCTCCGTGGATCGGTTCAGCGACATGATCGTCTACGTCGGGCTCACCGGACACTTCGTTCTGAAGCAGAATCTGACGTACTCCGTCCTCGCGGTCGTGGCAATGGGCAATGCCTTCCTGGTCAGCTACGTGAAGGCCCGAAGCGAGAACACGATTTCAAGCTGTGCGGTGGGCTATTGGATGCGCGGCGAACGCTCCGCCGCCCTCCTCATCGCGGCTTGCGCCGGCACCATTCCGGCGGTGCTGTGGCAGCAGGCGGTTCTTCCTGCTTTCACGGTCTTACGCCGAATGGTCTGGACCTGGCAGGTCCTCTCCGCCCAAGTTGCCCGTCGGCCGACTCCCTCCGCCGCCCCCGCGTCGGGTTGGACGGGCCTGCTCAAGCCGTGGCGATATCCCCGTGGGTCGGTCCCGTACGATCTCGTCACAGGCGTGAACATCCTGTTCATCATCTTCGCGTCCCATGTCAGCCCCCTCTTCGGGCCCGGGGTGGACCCGCTCAGGTCGCTTGCGAATCTGCTACGCTGGCCATCGTTGTGACACTGACGACTTCCACAACAGATGAACCAGACATCTCCTTCCGTTGACACTCGGACACATGACCCGACTTCCACACTTCGAGTGCCGCCAGTACTGGGGAAGCGATCTTGTGACCATCAGAGTCTCCCATGAAGTGAGCCGTGTCAAGGTCGTAAGTCGTCGTCCCTGCGGAAGTCCGTAAGTTCTTTGTTTGGCGGCTTGAATGACGTATGGAGGCCGTGGAGAATTTCAGGGAAGTTGCGGATGATCCATCAGAACCTTGTGATTTCGGAACGGATTCCATGAAGCCCAAGCCTCAATCGACCGACGCGTTTCACCTGTTCCAGGCCCACTTTCGGCAGATTCTCGATCCCGAGCACGCGCTGGTGCTGCTGGCCGACAAGATCGACTGGCCGCGCTTCGACGCGGCCTTCGCCGACAGCTACAGCGAGGACCTCGGCGCGCCTGGCAAGGCGATTCGTCTGATGGTGGGCCTGCACTACCTCAAGTACACGTTCAACGAGTCGGACGAGTCGGTCGTCGAGCGCTGGGTGGAAAACCCTTACTGGCAGTATTTTTGTGGCGTTACCGCTTTCTGTCGCGACATGGCGCGCACGATGCGCTGATAGATCGTTTCACACCACCGCGCCGCACGCATCATGGCTTGCACCGATCCACTACGCGACAGTTGAATGTCGAACAGGGCCTTCATTAGTCGCTGAATCTTGCCGTGCGATAGGCCGGCGTCTTTATTCAATTGCACGATCGTGGCTTGCAGGTCGGGTCCCAGTTGCGAGGCCGCCGCGCCGAGCGCGTCGGAAGTCTGAAACGCATGACGTCCCTGCAGGCGTTGTCCACAACAAGTGCA
>JAFGQA010000197.1 GCA_016935885.1 Phycisphaerae bacterium
GCGTCTTCCTGCCGCTCGTGATGCGAGGGAGGTAGCCCACTGCATGGAACCCCGCTCGGCTGCCCGTCCTTTGCTCGTTATCGTCATCCTGGCGTTGGTGGCGATTCTGACCCTGCTGCTTTGGAACCTGGCACCGATGGTAGGCGCGCGCAGTTTTCGGGCCTCCCAGCCCAAGGTGACACGCCGGGGTGTCACGTCGGCCGTCAGTTTGGGTAACGCCCATGCCCTGGCTCAGGAACGTGCCGCGACCTGGACCGCCGACGCTTATCTCGTGCGGGCCGAAGCCGCCTGGTATCTGACCCCCGGTCAAGCCGAGATGACTACGCCCCCGGTTGCTTGGGCATTCTCGTACTTCTCGCCCGCCGCCCAGAGCCTAGCCGGCGTCGTGATCGACGACGAAACGGTGCTCTGGGTGCCGCCGTTCGAGATCCCGATGGTGCCGACACCCTTGGGCGAGGGGCTCCCCCCCTACGGCATCGATACGGCGTGGCTCTCGTTTCGTGCAGCAGGCGGGGAGACCTTTGTGCGCGAGTATCCGGAGGCACAGGTCACCTTTCGCCTCCAACAATCGGAAGGGCGCCCCGTGTGGACGGTGTCGGCGTTTGCTGAGGGGGAGTTCCTCGACGTCAAGCTCGACGCCGTGTCCGGTGCAGTTCTAACGCCTGGAATGTGAGCTGGCCGCCTTTTAGCGGCCCAAAGTGAGGCCATCAATGGACAACGAATTACGACCACGAACCCGGGGGCAGAGCATCGTCGAAGCGGCCCTGGCGTTGCCGGTGCTGATCATGCTGATGCTGGGCATGCTTGATTTCGGACGCGCCTATTACGCGATCGTGTCGCTCAAGGACGCAGCGGATGAGGGCGCTAGCTACGCCTCTTACGACCCGGCTGATGTGACCGGTATTCGGCTGCGGGCATCTGAGGCCTCGCGCCAACTGGCGCCGATCGAGCCGAACGATGTGGCCGTTATCTATCCGCCCACACTATATGCCGGCGCACCCATCACGGTCACAACCAAGCTGACGCTCAGGCTCTACACACCCTTTGCCAACACTTTTGTGCCAAGCGGCGAGCTCGAGCTGCACGGTACAGCCACACACGCCCTCGTCAGCACGCACTGAGCACGGCACCGGAGACCAGCAGCACAGTCTGGATGAAACCCAGGAGGAGTTTTAGGCAATGAAAGACAAGCAGAAGCCACAAGAGGGGCAGGCCATCGTCATCATGGTGTTCGCAGTCATCGCCCTTGCAGCGCTCGTGGGGCTGGCTATCGACGGCGGGCGCCTGTACACACTGAGGCGCCAGGCACAGAATGCAGCAGATGCTACCGCGCTTGCCGGCGCACGGCAATTGGGCACACTGCTTTCGGAGTGCGCGCCCAGCACTGTGGTAGGCAATACCACGATTATGAACATTGTCCTTGAGTACGCCCGGCTCAACGGCGTCGACGAGTTCAGCCCAGATGGCGACATCACGGCTTGGTACGTCAATGCCAACGGCGACAACCTCGGCGCGATTCGCAATGACGTCCCGATCCCGACGGGTGCAACGGGCGTCGCCGCGACCACCGTTGCCACCGAGACGACCACGTTTATGAAGCTGTTCGGCCAGCGGCACATCGTTGGCGTGGGCCAGGCCACCGCGATGGCAGGGCGCATCACGCAGTACAAAGGACAATTCCTGCCGATCGCGGTGCCCGTGATTGCCGTGCAGGGCCTTGGTGTTGGTGAGGAATTCGAGATCAAGGATGACGAACAGGGCGAGTTCTGCCGCGTGCACGACGGCCTCTGCTTTGGCGGCGCAGACCCCTATTCACAGCGTGGCTGGCTGCAGCTCGGTCACATCTACAATGCTGACGGGAACGTGATGCAGCGCGCGTGGTCTCAGACGATGAATGCCACGAAATGTAAGCTGCCTGACATAGGTGATACGGGCCTGGTGGGCTGGGCCGATCCCATCACGTGCGAGTATCCCTACCCGCTATGGCTGGGCGACCTCGGCTCACTCGGCGGCGACTACATTCTGGGCACGACGGGTGAAGTCGCGGCTGCGCGCCCACAGATCAGCAAGTACATAGGCGAGACGAGCTACGTGCCAATCTTCGACTACATCTACACCGGCACCTGCAACTCAGTGAACCACGATATCTGCATGGAGACGGTGTTCACAGGCAAGCCGCAACCAGTTGATAAGTGGATCTCGGGGAGCTCCGCCTACTACTACCACATCGTTGGTATCGCAGAAGTGAAGATCACCGAGGTCGACGGCAAGTCCATCTACGGCATATTCCAGGACTCAACGATACGTCCCGGCGAGATCCGTCCCGGGGCTGGCATGGCAAGCCCGCAGTGTCTTCCGATGACCATCGGCGTGATGCTTTGGGAGTAGGTGCCGTTCCGTGTTGCCGCCGGATGACAGATCCGGCGGCAATGCTTTCCCTGAGTCGGTGCCTATACCCTGATCTCGCCCTCCTGCTTTCCGAAGTTGATCCGCGTGCCGACCCCAAGCGTGACGCTGCGCCCTGGCGGCACGTCTTGATAGGTCTGCCCCCCGTCCGTCGTCGCCGTCCACTTCTCATCGTCCAGGTTACGCAAACCCCAGATGCTGGGGTCCTTCGGGTGCTGTGCCACCTCGGCGATCGGCTTCGAGAAGTCGTAGAGCCTGTCGTCATCGACGTGATGAGGATAGACGCGCGTATCGTGGTTCAGCATCAACACAACGTCACCGATGCGGATCCGTGGCGGCAGGACGAGGGGCGTCCTACACGACCAGCAGAGACCCGGCATCCCGCCCTGTGCACGCAGCGCCTCAACATCATAAATCGCCTCAGCGCCACAATGTCCACAGTAGTAGATGCTATCGCGCAACTGCGACATCGCGGATCGCCACTCACTCTCCCGAACCCGCCCGTTGACCGGGTCATTCAGCCCTGTGGTGAAGGACCGGATGAACAGGTCACGCACGAATTGCGGATATAAGGGCCAGAAGGCAATGACGTTGTCGTGGAACCCAGGCAC
>JAFGQA010000198.1 GCA_016935885.1 Phycisphaerae bacterium
CGCTCGCGCTCGGGGCTCGGATCGAGTGCTTATCGCGGGCGAAACCAGGCGCCACGCCGCTCATTCGCGAGCCGCCGTAACTGTCATGGACCCAAAGTGGCCGGGCACTCCCCAGGGACTCGACGCCCTCAGCAATTCTGGGTAGAAAAGCCGGCTTGTCAGACGAAGCCAAGACGCCGTTGTGGGGTCCATGTAGCCAAGCTCCTGTCTGACACGGAGGGGTACGCCGGCTGCCGTTCCAAGCGGCCCGCCACCGCAAAGGCCGGCTTGCAAGGACGTTCATGAGATACTCGCACGTCGTCATCGACTCGATCGGCTATGAGCTTCCGCCGAACGTCGTATCCTCGGTGGCGTTGGAGGAGCGGCTGGCACCTTTGTATCGTGACCTGCACTTGCAGGTCGGTCAGCTCGAAGCCCTGACGGGCATCCGCGAGCGGCGATACTGGGACTTCGGCCAGACGATGGCCGACGGAGCGACCAAGGCGGCCCGCAAAGCGCTGGCGACGTCGGGCATTGCCCCGGCCGACATTGGCACACTGATCTACGGTGGTGTCTGCCGGGACCACCTCGAACCGGCCACGGCGTGCGCGGTGGCCGACGAGCTAGGTCTGGGCCGGAACACAGAGATCTTCGACCTCTCCAACGCGTGCCTGGGCGTGGTCAACGGCATCATCCACGTGGCGAACGCGATCGAACTCGGGCAGATCAAGGCCGGCCTGATCGTCTCGTGCGAGTCGGCTAGGCAGATCGTCGATCTGACGATCGAGCGGATGCTTGAGCAGCGCAACATGGAGCACCTGCGGCTGTCATTGGCCACGCTGACCGGCGGTAGCGGGGCGGTTGGCGTGATCGTCTGTGACACGGCACTGTCACGGGCGGGCCACCGCGTGCTCGGCGGCGTGATCCGCAGCAACACGGCCCATCACGGACTGTGCCGCTGGGGGCCGGACACGGGCCACCCCGCGACCGCTCCGATGCAGATGGTCACCGACGCGTCGGCCGTCCTGGAGCACGGCGTGAAGCTGGGCGTCGAGACCTGGCAGGCGTTTCTGGAGGAACTCGGCTGGACCGCTGGAAGCGTGGATCGGACCATCTGCCACCAGGTCGGTGCTCCTCATCGCGACACCGTCATGCGGGCCATCGGCGTTCCCGTCGAGAAGGACTTCCAGACCTACGAGTTCCTCGGCAACATCGGCACCGTTTCGTTGCCGATCACAGCAGCCATCGCCGAGCAACGCGGCTTCTTGGAGCGCGGCCACCGGGTGGCCTGCCTGGGCATCGGCAGCGGCCTGAACTGTCTGATGCTCGGTGTCGAGTGGTGAACCGGCTCTCGTCAGTCACCGGCGCTCTCGCGGCGTTCCGCTCCCTCACGGTCGTGGCTCTGAATCCGAGCCTGCGATTACGCTGCGTGGGCTGATATACGCGGTCCGCCTTGTTGGACATCCGCCTTGAAACACGGTATAAGCAATGGTCCCGATGCGAGGGGCGCCGAATCCGGCGGATCATCGTCGCCTGGGTGAAGTTCACATTCGACGTTCATGGTTCCATTCCAACTGCGTGGGCGTCGATGGCGGAATCCTGTTTGTTGGAGTCCTTTCTATGCGAAGCAGTGTTCTCTCTTGTGTTTGTGTTTTGTGCCTGACCACGGCGTGCGCCGCGCAGACGGGGCCCGCGTGGACCGAGCTTTCCTTGTCCACTTGTCAGGTTGACGCCTATCGCAAGGCACATCCGAGCGTGGACGGCCGCGGAATCGTGATCGCGGTTCTGGATACCGGCGTCGACATGGGGGTTGCCGGCCTGCTGAAGACAACGACCGGCGATGTCAAGGTGGTCGACGTGCAGGACTTCTCGACGCAAGGCGACGTGGATCTGTCCCGGGCGACATGGAATGAGGCCAAGGACAAGATCGTGCACTATCTGAAAGACGGATCGCCCGAGCTTTTTGCGCCGCCGCCGGCCGAAATGCGCCCGGACGGGACGACCGTCTGGTTTGGCATTCTCAAGGAAGAGGCGTTCAAGAACTCGTCCGTGCCGGACTTGAATGACAACGGAAATCACGACGACGTCTTCGGCATTTGCGTCATTTCCCGGGATGACGGTACGGATGACGATGCGGTGTGCTATGTGGACACGGATGCCGATCGCGATTTCACGGACGAACGCCCCCTGAAGAACTACAAGCTCAATCATGATGCGTTCACGTTCGCGCGGGAGAAGAAGGAGAAGGAGGCCGTGTTGCTGAGTTGCGCGTTGAACGTGTTTGTTCGCCAGCGGAAGGTCGTGCTGCATTTCGACGACGGCGGCCACGGCACGCACGTCGCGGGCATCGCCACGGGCCACCGGATCATGAACCAGGACGGCTTCGACGGCGTGGCGCCGGGGGCCAAGGTCATCAGTCTGAAGATCGGCGAAAACAGCCTTGCCGGCGGGGCGAGCACCACCGGCGCGATGAAGAAGGCCTTCCAGTACGCGGCGCGCTACGCACGGGAGCATGACGTTACCGTTGTCTGCAATCTCAGCTACGGGCTCACGTCGAAGCACGAGCGGCATTCCGATTTCGATTGCATGATCGAGAAGCTCCTGCGGGCGAATCCGAACCTGATCATCTGCACCAGCGCTGGCAACGAGGGGCCCGGTTTGTCGTCCATCGGTACGCCGGCCGCGGCGGACTCGGTCATCAGTGTGGGGGCCCTGCTCGCGTCGGATACCGCGCGGGATTATGCCGGCGTGCAGATCCCACATGCCCAGTTGGCCGGTTTCAGTTCGCGGGGCGGGGACGTGGACAAGCCGGATGTCGTGACGCCGGGCCTGATGACATCCACGGTGCCGCGGTGGGTCCGCGGCGGCGACTTCTGGGGTGGCACGAGCATGGCCTCGCCGTACGCCGCCGGCCTGTGTGCGTTGCTAGCGCAGTGCGTTCAGGAGGAGGCCGGCGTCGCGCCGCGGGCGGACTGGATCAAGACAGCCCTGAAGAACACTGCCGAACCGGTTCCGGGCTACACGACGCTCGACTACGGAGCGGGGCAGCCCAACATGGTCAAGGCCGCGGAGATGGTCGTGACGCTCGCCAAGAAGTACCGCGACGATCCGCTCTATTCATTCGACGTGTCGACGGAAAGTCCGCTGGCGGTGGATGCGTCCGGCCCGGCAGCCTATTGGCGGAGCACCTACTTCCCGACGGATCGGCCGCAGGTGTTCACGATCAAGCCGGTGTTCGTTCCACAGGTGGACGCCGCGGCGATCACGGCGTTTTCCAGGCGCCTCATCCTGCGGTCGGACGCCGATTGGTGCAAGCTGCTACAAGACCAGATCTACTTTCGGGGCGAGCAATCCGCGCGGGTCCGGGTCGAGTACGATGCCGAGAAGCTGAAGGAGCCCGGCTTGTACGTGGCGACCGTCGAGGGTCTTGACGGCGACGTCGTCGCTCTGCGGCTGGTCAACACCATCGTTGTTCCGCATGAAGCGTCGCCTCGCGACGGCTACTGCGTCAAGCTTGACGATCAGACTGTCGAGGGGTGGGAGGTCCGGCGACACTTCTTTGCGGTGCCGGCTGGGGCCGGTGCGATGCACATCACCCTGCACGCGATCAACGACCAGCCGAGTACCGCTCTCGTGGGGGGAATCCACCGTCCCGACGGCCGAAGCGCCGGTCACGGCTACCCATTGCGGCTCGACACGAAGAACGATCGGCTCGAGGGGAGCAGCACCGTGCGTGAGGAACTGGAACCCGGCGTGTGGGAGTTGCCGATCCGCAGTGCGAAGGCGGACGAGACCTCGGCGTACTCACTCGAGGTTCGCTTCGACGGGATTCAGGCCGAACCCGAGGTCATCACCGACCTGAGCAGCAGCCCTGGTTCGATGCCGTCGGGCTCGGTGACGCTGACGAACGTGTTCAATCAGCGGACGACCGTGACCACCAGTGGACGCATCGAAGGCTATCGCAAGACGGTTACGAAGAAGCTGACGCCGGACGATGACACGGCGACGATTTCGTTAGCGTTCACGCCGGACATCGAGGCGGTGCGCGTTCGTGTCGAGGTCTCGGATGAGGACTACGTCAAGTTCACCGACGCGGCGGTTAGCGTGTACGACGGTTCCGGCAAGGCCATCGCCAAGGACGGCCTCGAAGGGCCCGTGCTGACCATGACTACGGCGAATCCAGATCCCGCCGTCGATTCCACCACGTGCAGCTTGGAGATCCGCCCGGCTTTTACGGAGCCGAACATCGAGGACTCGGCGGAGTTTGACATCCAGATTGACTATCTTTACGAGGATCCGATCGACATCGAGGTCGAGCGCGGGGGCAGTTCGGAGTTGGCGCTCTATCCCGGCATCCCGGCGGAGTTGTCCTTCACATTGGGGCGCACACCGCCGGAAGCGCCTGAAGAAACTTCGACAATCGGATATATCCGAGCGATCGAACGCGTATCGAAGAAGCCGGTCGTGGAGATTGAGATTTGTGAGAATCGCAAATAGCCACTGCCGGATTACGAACAAGAAACAGCGAATCGCGAACAGCGGATTGCAGGGTCGGCCTGACGAACGGGTGAAGTCTCGCTGCTCGTCATTCGCAATCCGCTGCCTGTCGTTTGTCGCCCGGTAATCACTGTGGGGGGAGCAACCGCTGGGGCCGCCCCCCCGCGCGACCCCAGCAGATATACGGAATGATGGAACCGAGAATGATGGCCGCTGGCTCGTCGAGCGGTCGGACTTGCTCGCCCTCCGTGGCGCGACCGCCACGTCGTGAAGCCAGCTCCGCACTCCGTACGGTGAGAACCGCGATCTCGCGGGCCGATCCCCGGCACCAGGCATATCGGTTGGTCACCTAGCCAGGTGAAGATAATTCGGATGTAACGTCGGGGAGTGCCCTTGGCTCAGAACTCATCAACAAGCCCCCTGTACGACTGATGTTGAGAATCTTCTCGGCTCGCAAAGAAGACCGTGGCCCCGTCGTCCCGGCGGAGGCGGCCAGGACGGCCGCCGTCGACAGAGGTGGGCTTGTCGCGATCACTGGGCGTCCGCGGCCGGCCGCCAGATGCCGTCTGGCCCCAGGAGCTCGTGCGGGCGAAAGCCGGCCTTGTAGTTCATCCGCCGGCACTGTCGGATGTAGAATCCCGCGTACCAGTAGGGCAAACCACGTTGCCGGCATTCCTCGATCTCGCGTAGCGCGCCAAACGTCCCGAGGCTACGGCGGGCCTCGGCCGGGTCGAAGTAGAAATAGACGGTCGAAAGGCACCCCGGACAGACGTCAAGAATGCCGACGGCGATGGTTCGCCTCTCAGAACAGTACGTCATCTCGATCGTGTCCGTGGGCGATTCATACAGGAACTGCTTGAAGTCGTCGAAGCCCTCTCCCATGGCGCCGTCGTGTTGATGCCTGAGATAGTCTACGTAGGTCCGCCATTTTTCCTCGGTGCACCGTGGCACGTCGATCTCGACGCGGAGGTCGCGGTTTCGACGCAGGACTCGTCGTTGCGAGCGCGACGGCGAAAAAGCATTCACGGGCACGCGAAGCGGAATGCACTCGCGGCAGCCATCACAGACAGGTTGATAGACCATCCATCCGCTACGGCGGAAACCCATATCCATGAGCCCTTGATAGACGGCGCCATCGAGATGTGACACCAGCGTGAACCGCTCGGTCGCCTGGCGGCCCTCGAGATACGGGCACGTGTGTGGTCCACAGTCATAGAGCGGCAACGGGGGGAAGGAAGTGGGCTTGTTTCCGGGCGTGTCCACGTCCGGTAGAATAGCACATCAGCGTTTTCGATGCCGCGCGGTCGCCGGCCGCCGGGAGACACTGTTGATCAGAGGGAGATCGGAGGCGAGATCCATGAATCGGTATCGCATCTTTCTGGCGGTTGTCCTGGCGTCTGCGATGACGGTGGTTGGCACTGCTGCGCCTCAGATCGGAGACAAGGCGCCGGCGATCAAGGTCGCCAAGTGGGTGACAAGCCAACCCGCGGCCCTGCCGGATGAATCGACGTCCGGGAAGCACGTCTTCCTGGTCGAGTTCTGGGCAACATGGCTTCCGAAAAGCCTGAAGAACATCCCTCACCTGGCCGGCTTGCAGAAGAAGTACGAGAAGGACGGGCTCGTGGTCATCGGCATCAGCAACGAGGAGCCCGAAACGATCGTCGAGTTCATCAACAAGAAACAGGGAATGTCATACTACGTGGGCAGCGACGACGAAATGGCGACGAGCACGGCATGGACCGATGACGTGCCCGAGATTCCGTACGCGTTCCTCGTCAATCAATCCGGCACGGTCGTTTGGCAAGGTGACTCGTTCACGGAGTCGGAGGCGATGGACAAGGCGATCGAACAGGTGCTGGCCGGAAAGTACGACGTTGAAGCCGCGAAGCGCGCAGCCATGGCGGCCAGGGAGTTTGACCGACTGATGTCCGAGTTGCAGCCCGCCTTCGCGATCAAGGACCGCGATAAGGTCTTCAAGCTCCTGGACCAGATGGTGGCACTGAAGCCGCTTGAGCTACAGCCGTATCTTATCAAACGCCAGGCGCTGGCCGAGTTTGACATGGCCGACAAGATCCCGGAATGGGACAACCGGATACTCGAGGCATTCAAGGACTCCGCGGCGACATTGCGGCAGATTGCCCGGTTTGAGTTGGACAAGGATCTCGTCCACCGCAGTCCGGCGCTGCTCCTGCGGTCCATTCTGCGCGCCAACGACGTTGCCAAGGGACGTGACGCGGAGACGATGGCCCTCTTGGCGCGGTCTCAGTGTGAATTGGGGATGATCGACGCAGCGATTGCCAGCCAAACGAAGGCGGTGGCGCTGGCGACCGACGAGGCGAAGGACTACTATCGCAAGGTGCTTGACTATTATAAGGCGGCGCAGAAGCTGAGCGAGGATCAGCGGCGCACGCACGCCGGAGACGAGTAGCGACGCGCACGCCTCGCTTGTCGACACAACAGCCCACGAAGACACCGCCCTGTCACGCCTCGTGAGAGAGGAGACTCGTCCCCATGCGGCAGGGGCTTCTCGGCCGGTGTACACACCACCGCCGGCAGGGCCGGCGCCAGACCTAAAACGATTCTCTGTACCTGAGTTCTAAGGTTGCCGAGCGGCCAAGATCGGCTGTTGGCTGGTTCGGAGCCGTTCTTCAGCCAAGATCGGGGGCTCCTGGACTGGCGATCCTGTTACCTTGGCCACTGCTTCGCTCACCGCGGCGGCGATGCCCGTCGCGTCCAGGCCGCATTCGGCAAGCTGTCCGCTACGGGAACCATGGGCGATGAAGCGGTCGGCCGGCATGCCGAGCACTGTCAGGTGCGCGGCGGACAGCCCCATCCGGTTCGCTGCCTCCAGAACGGCCGAACCGAATCCGGCGGAGACGGAGTGCTCCTCGACGGTGATGACAGGCCGTGCGCGCGTTCGTTTCCCGGCTGGAAGCCGCCCGTCAGCCAGGGGCGGGGGTCCTAACGCGTTTCGCAGCATGTCACGATCGATCGGCTTGGCAAACCGGGCGTTGACCACGCGGACTTCGATGCCATCGGCGGCAAGGAGTTCCGCGGCGTCGAGGGCGGGGCGGCAGGTCGAACCGTAGGCAAGGATCGTGGCGTCGTCACCGTCACGGAGCGGCACCGATCGGCCGAGTTCAAAGGCCGGTGGGGATCCGAGGCTGTACAGTGGATCGGGCACGGTGTCGCGGGGGTAGCGAATGCCGCTGGGCACGTTCAGCTTGAGGGCGAGCTCCAGCACCAAGCCCATCTCCTGGCCGTCACCCGGCGCCATCAGGACCATGCTCGGCATGCCACGAAGAAAGGCTATGTCCAGGAAGCCATGATGCACGGCACCATCGCCACCGACGAGCCCGGCGCGGTCCATGCAGAAGATCACCGGCAGGCCCTGCAGGACGACCTCTTGAAAGACCTGGTCGAAGGCACGTTGCAGAAACGTTGAGTAGATGGCAACAACAGGACGCAGACCGGCCTTGCACATCCCGGCGGCGATGTCGAGCGTTCCGCTCTCCGCGATGCCTCCGTCCAGGCAGCGGTCCGGAAAGGCCTCCTGGAACTTGTCAAGGCCGGTGCCGTCGGCCATCGCCGCGGTCAGCGCGTAGATACGTTGGTCTTTCTTCGCCAGATCGATCAAGGCGTCGGCGAACGCCGCGGTCCAGGACCGTCCGCCCCGCTGTATCCGCACGCGACGGCCTTCGACCTTGAACGGCTTGGGACTATGGAACTTCGTCGGCTCGGCCGTCGCCCAGTCGGCGCCGCGTCCCTTCTCCGTGTGCACATGGAGCAGGACGGGGTGCTCGACGTCCTTGAACGCCTCCAACAGCTCGATCAGATGGGCGACGTCGTGGCCGTCCGTCGGCCCCACATATATGAACCCCAACTGCTCAAAGATCTGATGCGGGGACAGCGTCGCCTTCAGCCCTTCCTTGAACGCGTCCAAGGCGCCGAACGCCGGCCTGCCGATGAGCGGCACTTGCGGCAGGTATTTCTTGACACGCTTCTTCGTCTCCTCGTACAGCGAACTCGTGCGGAAGCTCGCCAGGCATCCCGCCAGGCCGCCCTGCGTCGGGGCGATGCCCATCGAGTTGTCGTTCAGCACGACCAACAACTGGCGTCGCAGCGTTCCGGCTTGGTTGAGGCCTTCGAACGCCACGCCGTTGACGATGCTCGCGTCCCCCACCAACGCCACCACGCGCCGATCTTCACCCAGCAACGAGGCACCGCGGGCCACGCCCGTGGCCGTGGCAATGGCCGTTCCGGCATGTCCGACGTTGAACAGGTCGTACTCGCTCTCTTCGATGTTGGGGAAGCCGCTAACGCCACCCGCCTTGCGCAGCGTTTCGAATCGGGCGTTTCGTCCCGTCAGCAACTTGTGAACGTACGCCTGATGGCCTACGTCCCACAGTAGCCGATCCCGTGCAAAGTCAAACACACGGTGTAAGGCGAGCGTCAGCTCAACCACGCCGAGATTGCTCGCTAGGTGACCTCCGTTTGCGGACACGACGCTGATGATGCGATCGCGGAGTTCGCTTGCTAGGCACTTCAATTCTGCCGCCGACAGTTTCTTCAAATCCATCGGTGACTGGATGCTCGGAAGAATCGCCGCCATGCTCGAATCCATTCCCATGTACCTACCCGGACCACGCCGTCTTCAGGCTCACGCCACCCGTCGAATGAACGTCGCCAGTGCGCCAAGAAGCTGTTTCCGCCAATGTTTGGGGACAGTGTGGGTGCCACTGGCGGCTTGTCCGCCAGTGCCCGCACACGTGATGGACGCACGGGCAGGCAAGTGCGTGTTCAGCGGAGTGGCATGGATAAGCGGAGCCGCCAGCGGCGGCGGAGCTTACCCATGGGCATCCATTCGAGCCTGCTCTCACGGGTAATGAACGACACGCCCCCGGGGGGGCGTGTCGTTCGTTATCCATGCCACCCCGATTGAACGTTAAGCAGGTACCAAGCAAGCTGCCCGTGGCACCCATGGCTGTCAACTGTTCAAACATCACCCAGTCCTGCTTAGCACCGCCGGTTTACGACAAACTGGGCCAACGACCTCAGCCGCGCGGCCTTCGGGTCGAACGGGGCCAGCGCCGCCATTGCCCGATCTGCCGCAGCCGTAGCGATGCTGCGGCTTTCCTCTACACCTACGGCCCGCAGATACGTTTGTTTGCCGGCCGCGTCGTCTTTGCCCGTGGGCTTCCCCATTTGACCGCTACTCGTGCTGACGTCCAATAAATCATCCGTTACCTGGAAGGCTAGGCCCAGCTCGTACCCGTACTTCCCAAGTGCCGCGACGCTGCCGTCATCCGCCCTCGCGGCCATCGCCCCAAGCCGGCACGATGCCTCGATCAAACGCGCCGTCTTGGCCGCATGAATCCGCGCGACCAGTCTGGCGTCCGGTGGCACGGACTCGCCCTCGATGTCCGCCGCCTCGCCCCCGATCATGCCCTGCCATCCGGCTGCGCTTGCCAACTCCCGGACCATCGCGACGGCCAATGCCGGGTCGAGAACTTGTCGGGCCAGCAACTCAAACGACAAGGCCAGCAGCCCATCGCCGGCCAGGATCGCCAGCGCTTCGCCGAATTTCTTGTGATTAGCCGGCCGGCCGCGACGCACGTCGTCGTCGTCCAGCGCGGGCAGGTCATCGTGAATCAGGCTGAACGTGTGGACGCACTCCACGGCCACCGCCGCGGGCACGGCGACTTGCCTGTCGCCACGGCACAGGTCACAACACCACAGGACCAACGCCGGGCGCACGCGCTTGCCCCCAGCGTCCAGGCTGTAGCGCATCGCCTCCGCCAACCGTGGGGACGTGCCTTGATATCGGGCAAGCGTCGTGCGGAGCGCCTCGTCAATCTGCTCCGCCTCTTGCCGCAGTATCAGCTTGATGTCTTCGCAGGCAACAACGGGCATCATCCACCGTTCCCAGACGTGGTCTCCCACTTGAAGATCCCCCGGCCTCGACCGGAGGGGTACATCCAATCCGCTCCGACCCCCGGCAAGCCAGGGGGTCCGGCGAAGCCTGCGGGCTTCCGGCCGCAGTCTCGCGTTCACTGTGGAACGGAAGCTGAGGCGCAAGTCACCATGGCACAGAAACCTACGGTCCAACATCGTATCTGAAAAGCATCCCGTCAACGATCGCGCGTGCGGCCTATCAAAACTTTTGAAAGAACTGGTTCCCGGCCCGGAAAGAAAAACCAGAACTCGCGGAAGATGCTCTACGCCGTCGTGTACCTCCTGTGACGACGGTTGATTGACAAACGAAAACCAGTTTTCAAAGGAGCAAAACGATGAAGCTTTCAAACAACAATCTCAACAGCGTCCTGGTCAAGGTGGTTTGCACGTGCGTGATCGCGGTAGGTGTCCTGGCTACGTCCACGGGCTGTGACAAGGAGACGCTCGCGGCCTTCGCCGAAGGCTTCCAGATTGGATACAACGGGGGCCTGGACGGCATCCTGGACGGCATCCTGGATGGCGCCTCGACCGGCGGCTCGGACGACGGATGGGACAGCGGTACGGACAATGGATGGGGTGATGACCTGGATGGCATTGACGATGGATGGGCCGGTTGCCCGGATGGCTGCCCCAGCGGTGGGCCAAACGGCGGCTGGGACTTCTAACCCTCCTCCCGACGAAGAAACCGGGCGACCCGGCGACGATCCACTCCTCCATCGTCGTCGGGTCGCCTGTCATTTGGGAATATCGGCCGCCCGGGGACCGGCGCCACGCCAGCAGCCGCGAATGGCCCGGATCGTGGCATCTTTGGCGAGCAGGTCCCCGTATTCCTCCATAATGGCCTTTCGCAATGACGACGACGGGACCACCATCTGCCCGCCTACGAACAGATGGATGATCGGAAACTGTTCCCTAGCTCGTTGCTGTTGCCTGGACGACAGGCTGCGAGGCACGAGGGGCTTGCCGGAGGTAGCGACGCCCACATGGGCGAGGTGGAGACCCCTCGAACGGCCTGTTTTCAGGGCGTTTTTGTGTTGTCGGCGGAATCTGGCCGAGATACGGGCATGCACACGCGCACCGCCCACGCAGGGTAGTCTGATCGGGTAGCGCCTGGGCTTAACGAGGTGATGCCGTCAGCATCTCGCGAGGATCAAGAGGTTATGTGCCAGTACCGTGGCACCCACAGTCGAGACATAGTGTTCCCAGCCTCTGTTGTAACACCGAAACAATCC
>JAFGQA010000199.1 GCA_016935885.1 Phycisphaerae bacterium
GTCTGAAAGCCAACGGTCCGCCCACGAAGACCCCGCGCTCGCGCTTGGGGCTCGGTTCTACCCCCGCCTGAACTGTCATGGACCCCGCTTCGTGCTCGGTCGTTTCGATCGCGTGTGGTGCATTCACTCGTAATCGACCCGCTCTGTGTGTCGCACGTGAATGCTGTTGTGGCGGCGTGCCGGCACTCGTCTACGGCCACGTGGCGGCGAGGTCAACCGACTCTCGCCGCCACGGGGTGAAGGTGGGAGGAGCGTTGTATCACATCACGGGCGACCGCCTCGCGTCATGCGCGACCGCCTCGCGTCGAGGCCGTGCGGCGTTTCATTCTCCATTGCCCCGCCAGCATGAGCGGCACCATGGTGAGGGTTGCCATTCCGAACATCCCCGCGCCGCAGTCCAGACTGTTGAGCACTTCCATGGGGTCCACCTGCTGCTTGGACGCCTGTTTGAACACCGGCCTGACGGCAACGTCCCGTGTCAGAACCAGTGTCAGCGGGTTGTCGCTTTCATGACCTGCCGGCACGTCGCCTTCCCAATGGGAGAAGACGGCACCGGGCTCCGGCACGGGCGTCAAGATCGCCTCGTTGGCGACCGCTCCATGGAGGATCTCAACGTCGCCGGTAGCGTAGATCGGCTCGGGCCAAGGCCAAGGCTCGAGGATCGCAATCTCGAAGTCGAACGGCGGGATGAAGATCTCCGACGGGGGCTCGGGAACAACGCGTACCGACGGGTCGCCGAAGATGGTCCAGGTGTCGAACATCTCGACGCCGCTCGCGCCGTATTCGTCCATCATCTGGCACGAGCCGGCGAAGCACAGCTCGCCGAAGCTGGCATGCGCCTCGGCAACCAGCAGGTCGTTGAACTCGTCCTGGGCGCACATCGGCTCACACCAGTGCTGCGGCCTGGAGGACATGTATGCGGCGACCGCGCCGGTCGGCACACCGGCGTGCGTTGCCCGCAGCCACGCCTCGCCGAAGCAGGTGGGCTCGTTGAATTTGCCGGGCAGGCACGCGACACTGAAGATAAACGGTAGCATGTTGTCGTTGGTGAGGTTGTTGACGTGCGTGTTTGAGAAGCCGGTGCTGCTCCACGACGTCTCGCTGCCGTGGCCACAGTAGTTGACGATGCCTCGGCCTGCATTTAGCGCGGTGGTGACCTGTGCCGCGGTTCCGCTGTAATCATATATCTGGTCAACCGTGGTATAGCCGTAGCCGAGCAGGTCGGCGCGGATGTTGTCCATGTGCTGGTTGTCATACTCGCCGTCATCGCCAGGACCCTGGTTCGAGGCGATGCCTGTGCCGCGATTGAACCAGGCCTGATCCGTGGCGGGCAGCGTCTCGTATCCGATGGTTCGCTCGACCTGGGTATCCACCTGTGCAGCGTTCTGCGCGGAGAAGCGCCCGATGATGACGTCGGGGTAGTCATCGTCGCCGGCCAACTTCGCGTACGTCGGATCCTGCGGGCAGTCCCAGTGGGGAGGACCGTAGGGCAGCGGGTTGTAGACCCTGATCTCAGGCGACGTGATCTGCTCCATGTCACCAACGAGCAGCACGAATGACAGATCGTTGGCGTCATACACGTCCTGGATGTAGTCCTTGATGGACGTCGTGTCGTTCCCGATGGTGGAGATCCCGACCGCGACCGCGTGGATGCCCACTGAGTCCTTGTGGACCACGAGCGGCTGAATGTTGGGCAACCACTCATCTTGGCAGATGATCAGCATGTCGACGTTCCCAAACGGAACGAACTCGGCAAAGAGGTCGGCGAAGTTCGCGTTCAGGAAGTGATGCTGGTAGATATACTGGAAGGGCTCGACGACGGCCATCGCGTAGTCGCTGGGTGCGCGTCCACTGTCGCCCGATGCTCCTCCTCTGTACTTGCGCTGCAAGATGTTGATCTGTCCAGGGCCAACCTCCGCCACCTCCAGGCTTACCTGTGTATAGACACGGAGTGTCCGGGTGCGCGGGTTGTACTTAAAGGGATTCCACCGCACGACCACTGCTCGTCGGTCATGCAGAATGTAGGGCCTGCCCAGGTTCGCCGACTCCAACGGAAAGAAGGCGTTCGTGTCGTAGGCCTTGCCGAAGGTGTAGGGCACGTCGTCGGGATTGGTCATTCGCCAGATCGGGCCCCTAGACGGAGCCACGTCGACGTCCTCGACGTCGTAGTACTCCTCCGACAGCACTTCCACGGCCATCTTCCCGTCATCGGGAATGATGACGCTACGGCAGACGTTGGGCAGTTCGGGCGCGCCTGCCTCGTTCGTCGCGCTCTCCTTGCCGAGCACGATGCGAGTGTACGCCTCCCCGTCGATCTTGACGGTCTCGGCGTCGAAGTCCCCCAATTCGTAATGCAGGATAATTCGATCCTTGGCGTTCTGCTGAACACCCACGTTGACAGCCTTCTCACACGCCTTGACAGGCGCGGCAGCCAGCACAACCGCCATCGCCAACATACCGGCGAGACAGCCACAGAGCCTGATACGTTGCTTCGACTTTGTTCGATAGAATCCATGTTCCACGGCAATTCCTCCTACGCGTGGTTCCACGTGAATCGTCGCGTCGGCCCCAACGTGAGTCCATTGCGACGGTTGTCTTAATGCCGCGGGACTCGAGCGTCCCACGACCTGGGGGCTGGTTCATCATCCGCCATGCCACCCCCAGCACACCGGGACCGACGACGGACGGATATGCCTTGTAAGCTTCTTGTTGAGAAGGCGTTATGGGGCCTGTTGGAGTGCCTCGGGATGAACACTCCCGCGCCTTACGTTGGGTGTTATGACCCAACAGGCGGGTCGCCTTGATACCCAGATTGGGGAAATGTGCCCGATTCGTCCGCAGGACGTGTTTGGGTGACCCCGCTTGGGCCCGTGACACTTCCGGCGGCATTCAATCCTGGGTGGGGCTGGGAAGCAGGCGACCGAGCCGATCCTCGGTGCCACGGGCGGCTCGTCCGCCCGTGCGGTCTCTCCGGTGGGCGCATGGGGGATACACACGGGCAGATGAGCTGCCGGTGGCACTCGCCAAGACTGTCACGGACCCGTTTCCGGGAGTGGACGAGATCCTCGCTGGCCAACGATGCCCATTCCTGCAACAATGGCCCAATCGGCAGCACGTGTGTACAGCCGTTTCCGAGAGGCTCGCTCATGACCGCTCTTTGCAGGGTCATCTGCCGCGCGTCGATCACAAGGGTCGTCCACTGTGGTCCAGTGGTGATCCTTCTGTTGCTGAGTGCCGCCTGCCGCGAGTCGGCGACGAATGCAGGCGATCCCAACCTCCCGCCGCCACGGAAGACAACCACGTTGCCCGCAACCACCTTGCCCACGGCCACCGGGCCCGTCGCCGCGAGACGGGCGCCGCCCCACGCCAGGGAGCGCCAGGCCGAACGAGACCGAATGGTCGCCACCCAGATCGCCGAGCGGGGCGTCCGCGATCCTCGCGTCCTGGCTGCCATGCGAGACGTCCCCCGCCACTGGTTCGTGCCCGAGACGTACGCCAGACAGGCGTACGATGACAACCCACTGCCCATCGGTTACGACCAGACGATTTCTCAGCCCTATATCGTTGCCGTAATGACCGAGTTGCTGGCACTCAAGCCGGGCGAGAAGGTCCTGGAGATTGGCACGGGCTCCGGCTACCAGGCCGCCGTCCTCGCCGAACTGACCGACGAGGTGTACACCATCGAGATCGTCGAGCCGTTGGCGAAACGGACTATCGAGCTCTTCAACCAGAAGGGCTATCGGACCATCCATGCCCGCATCGGCGACGGTTACAGGGGATGGCCGGAGGAGGCCCCGTTCGATGCCATCATCGTGACCTGCGCGCCCGATAAGCCGCCTGCCCCCTTGGTCGAACAGTTGGCCGTCGGCGGGCGGATGTGCATCCCGGTTAACGCGGAGTGGGGCGATCAGGAGTTGATCGTCCTGCAAAAGCGACCGGACGGCACACTCGAGCGGCGACGTGTGGAGTGGGTCCGTTTCGTCCCCATGACCGGCGAAGCCCAGGACCACGACAAGTAACCGCCCTGGTATTCCACGATCCGGAGCGGTAGAATAAGACGCCCGGCTGGAGGGGCGGGGGACGAGAGGAGGAGGGAACGGCTTCGGCGTCGCGGGCTCCGCCAAGCGACGAGCCCGGAGTGAGGTCTCGCGCCGGATGCGCCGCGGCGGGGCCGATTCATAAGCCTTGCCTCGATCGGCCTTCGTCGGCTGAATCCATCGAAGTCTTGGAGGCCAGCTCGCAGTCAAACGATGCGGGTCGGAGACCCGGGAGGGAGAGTACAGATGACCACAAAGAGGCTCTTGTTCACCAGCGCCTTGCTCGCATTGGGCTTTGTCGTGTTCTCGGGTACTGGTTGTCCCGACGTGTTCGTCTATGAACTGCCTGGGGCTGGCGGAGCGGATGGGACGCAGCCAAGTCCCAACCCACTGCCGGGCCCGCAGGGCGAGCAGGGCGAACAGGGCCCGCAGGGCGAGCAGGGCACACAAGGTGAGCAGGGCCCGCAGGGCGAGCAGGGCCCGCAGGGCGAGCAGGGCCCACAAGGCGAGCAGGGCCTGCAAGGCGAGCAGGGCCTGCAAGGCGAGCAAGGGGAGGAGGGTGATCAAGGGGAGCAGGGTGAAAAGGGTGACCAGGGCGAGCAGGGTGAAAAGGGTGACCAGGGCGAGCAGGGTGAACCAGGATCGCCTGGGGGCAATGCAACCGTGACCGCAGGCGCTGGCATCACCGTGGATGACGGGGTGGTGGCACTGGACATCGGCTTCACCGACAACCTCTACTGGAGCTTGACCGGCAACAGCGGGACAACGCCGGAGACCGATTACCTGGGCACGGCCGACAACCAACCCTTGTCGCTCCGAGTGAATGGCGTGCGGGCGCTGCTCCTGGTGCCAAACGACACGAGCCCGAACGTCATTGGAGGTTTCTCCGGCAATGCCGTTGCCGACGGCGCAGTGGGCTCGGTCATCCACGGCGGCGGGCAGGACGGCAGGCCCAACACCGTGACGCAAAGCTATGGCAACATTGGAGGCGGCTTCGATCATGTCGCCAGCGGCTATGCATCCGCCATCGCCGGTGGGCAATCCAACCTGATCGGCGACGGCGCCGCGGGCAACTACGGTTTCGTTGGCGGCGGTGCCTACAATCGCGTCTATCACAATTTCGGCACGATTGGCGGGGGCAAGGACAACATCGTCGGAACCAGCGGCGGCGATCCGTTCGCCGCGGGATTCGGCACAGTCCCAGGCGGCGCGGATAACGAGGCCCTGGGCGATTACAGCTTTGCCGCTGGACGGCAGGCGAAGGTCAGTGCATCCCATCCTGGTGCCGTTCTGTTTGCCGACAACCATAACCTGCCCTTCACCTCCGAGGCGGCCAACGAGTTTGCGGTGCGTGCCACGGGGGGCGTACGCTTCGTCACGGAGATTAACGACGGCGGTCTTCCGATCGCCGGTGTGTTTCTGAACCTGGACACGCTCACGTGGGAGCCCTTTCCTGGGCCGATCGATTGCAGCAGCGAAACGGGCTTCTCCAATGTCGATGTGCATGACATTCTGGATCGCCTTGCAGGCGTTTCCATCAAGACCTGGAGCAACGAGGGCAGGGGCGGGATGCCCGTCCGCCACATTGGTCCGGTCCCACAGACCTTCCGCGCCGCCTTCGGCGTGGGCGGAGAGGACAGGCACGTCAGCCCGATGGATGCGGCCGGTGTGTCGCTGGCTGCCATCCAGGCCTTGCACCAAGTGGCGCAGGAGAAGGACACCGAGATTGCCGCGCAGCAGAAGCGAATCGAGGAGCTGGAGCAGCAGATCGCGGAGTTGGAGACCCTGTTGTTATCGCAGGGTAAGCAGCATGCGGAGATACAGGCCAAGCTCCAGTCCCTGGAAGCCCAAGTGGCCAAGCTGGGGGAGCGGGGGGTCAAACAAGAGCATTGATGTACTCGGCCTGTAAACTGTAATTCTTTTAACGACAGAAGGTTCGGTCGCAGATGATGCCAGCGTCTCGTGCCCAATCCGGGGTGTGCGTCATCTCCGCAGGTAAAGACGACGCTGGGCCGAGAATCCCTTCTCGGCCCCTTGTGTGGAGGTGCGGGAGAGGATTCCCGCCGGAAGTGGGTGCGAGAAGGGATTCTCGCACCAGCGGCAGCGGAAAAGTGGGGGCGACAAGGGATTCTCGCACCAGCGGCCCATTGGACAATGATCCGCCGCGAGCGCAGCCCGTTTTCATCCATAATGGCGAACAATGCGATCATGGTGTCCTGGGCCGAGAATCCCTTCTCGGCCCCTTGTGTCGAGGTGCGGGAGAGAACTCCAGTCGGTGGTGGGTGCGAGAACGGGTTCTCGCACCAGCGGACAAGCGGAACCGCACGAGATTGTCGCACAAGCGGGACCGCACGGGCGGACAAGCCGCCCGTGGCGCCCGGAATCGAACGCCGCCGGAGGTGATCACGGACCCGATCTTCGCCGCTGGGCGAGACGCCTCTTGCAAGCGATGCGGCGGGTTGCTACCATGGAGTCAACTTGAGGAGGCGCGAGGGAACGCAGGCTGCGCCGTTTGATTCGACCCGAGCACGGGCGAGGTCGGGGCGCGGCCCTCCCTTGAGGAGGCTTCCTACAAGCGCGTGAGAGTCGGCGTCGAAGCGTGTCTGGTGCGCGCCGGCGGGGAGTGAGCGTTTGTCCTTGAAAGCGTGGATGTCGGTGGCTGTGTTGCTCGCGATATGGGTGGCGCCTGCGCCCTCACACGCGGAGACCATCGTCGATTTCGACGGACTGTTTGCGCTGGACGAGGTCACGACTCAGTACCAGGGCTTGGGAGTCACTTTCGGAGCCGACCCGGCGCTGGATACGCTGTGCAACCTGATCGTTGCCAGCCCGATCATGGCGTCGAGCGCGCCCAACCTGCTGGGTTCCGCCTTCGACAACACGGACGGCGTCATTTCGTTCTTGTTCTCGCCGCCCGCCATAGAGGTTGCCTTCACGGCGGTGTCGGTCGAGGATGGCATGTCTGTCCAATACTACGATTCGGGCGGCTTGCTTATCTCGACGGACTCGCGATCCCCGGCGGACGACTACATCACGCAGGTGAGTGTCACCTTCAGCAGTTCTGAGATTGGCAGCGTCGTCATTCTCGCGGCCGACGAGGAAGGTCAGCCGGATTCCTTCGCTATCGATGACCTCACGTTCACACTCATGCCCGAGCCTGCCTCCATTGCGTTACTGGCCTTCGGCGTCCTTGGGATCCTTGGACGCAAGGCAGGCCGAGCACGCCGCTAAACCGTCAAGACGAGAACTCCATCCGTCCTCGCACTGCGCTTCATCTGGCGTGCGCCCGTCGGTATCCCACAGACGACTGGTCCGCCCATGCCCACAGGCGGTCCTTCGACGCGCGTGCCGAGGACCAGCGGCACACGTCCGTAGTCTTCGTGTAGCGCGTGACGTAGTTGTATCACTTGCGGAGCGCCGCCAAGATACCGCGAGCCAGCGTTACGGTCGCTTCTGGGCCAGCCACTTCCGCACGGCAGGCAGCGGCCGGGTGTTCAGCACGTCCTTGGCCCGTACCCAACCTCGCCGAGCCGTGACGATGCCGAGCTTCATCTGCTCCAGTTGCGGAACGGAATGGGCGTCCGTACTGATGCAGATCGTCGCCCCCGCGTCGATCGCCATTCGCAGGTGCCGGTCCTTCAGGTCCAGCCGCTGCCACGAGGCGTTCAACTCCAAGGCGGTGTTCGTCTCGGCCGCCTTGGCGACGACCGCACTCATATCCAAGTCCATTGGCTCCCGGCGGTTGAGCAGCCGGCCGGTCGGGTGGCCGAGGATGCTGACGTACGGGTTCTCCATCGCCTGCAACACGCGCTTCGTCAGCTTGCTTCGGTCCTGGCGCATGGCCGAATGCACGCTCGCTACGACAACGTCGCAGGCGGCCAGGAGTTGGTCCGGATAGTCCAACCTCCCGTCGGCGAGGATATCGCACTCGCAACTGACCAGGACGGTGATCGTGTCCAGCCGCTTGTTCAACGCGCGCAGCTTCTCGATCTGCCTCCACATCTTGTCGATCGACAGGCCACTGGCCACGCCGCTGGACTTGCTATGGTCGGTAATGGCGACGTACTCGTAGCCCAGTTCCTGCGCGGCGAGTGCCATCCCCTCGGCATCCACCGTCCCGTCGCTGGCGCTCGTATGGACGTGAAGATCGCCGCGGAGGTCGTCCAGTTCGATCAGCGGCTTGACGGCATCCGGCTCAAACTCGCCGCGATCCTCCCGTTGCTCCGGCGGGATCAGCGGCAGGCCCAGCTTCTTGTAGATCGCCGCCTCGTCCTTGCCCGCGACGCGCCGATCGCCATCGAAAAGCCCCCACTCGTTCAGCTTCCACTTCTTCCTTACGGCGATCTCACGGAGGCGCACGTTGTGCTCCTTGCTGCCCGTGAAGTATTGCAGCGCCGCCCCAAACGACTCCCCCGGCACGACGCGGCAATCCACCTGGATCTCCACGCCATCCCGCCGATCGACGATGACGGAGCCCTTGGTCTTGCCCGACGCCAACACCCGCTTCGCCTGCGGCAGCCCGGCAAACGCATCGACCACGGTCCGCCCATCGTTCGACTGGCAAAGCAGGTCCACGTCGCCGATTGTCTCGCAGCCTCGCCGCAGGCTGCCGGTAACCTCGACCCGGGAAACCGCTTTCACCCTCCGCATCGTCTCCGCCAGATCCTCGGCCAGCGGCATGGCCAAGCCCAACGGCGTTCGACCGACGGACTGTTCGGCGAACTGGATCCCCTGTGAAATCTGCTCGACGCTCTTGGCCCCCATGCCCTTGAGCTTCGCCAGCTCACCCGAGCCGATGACCTTCTTCAAACCCGCCAGGCTCTCAACGCCCAATTCGTGCCACATCAAGGCGATTCGCTTCGGTCCGAGACCGGGGATGTCCAACAGCGCAGGCAATCCCGCCGGCATCGACTCAAACAGTTCGGTATGCAAGGTGATCGAACCGTCGGCCAGGTATTCCTCGATCTTCGCCGTGGTGCCCTTGCCGATGCCCGGCAGCTTGCCCAGCTCACCCGATGCCGCCAGTTCCGCGACGTCCCGCGTCAGGTCTTTCAGTGTCCGTGCCGCGCGCCGGTACGAATTGACGCGGAACGGCTGCTCGCCCTTGATCTCCAGCAGGTCGGCGATTTCCAAAAAGACTTCTGCTATGTCCTTGTTTTGCATGTCCACCAATGTAACAAGCGAACGGCGGATTGCGAATAGCGAATGGCGAGAAGCCGGTCACCGCACGCCACGGGCCCTTCGCCCTTCGCTATTCGCCCTTCGCTATTCGCTATTCGCTATTCGCTATTCCCCGTGTGCCTCCGTTCGCCAGTAATCGCCCGGCTCGTGGATCTCCGGCCGCCGGTCGATCTGCCGCAGGCCCGAAGCGCTCTGAAACGCGATCTTCGCGTCGAGCCGCCGCTTGAACCCGACGCTGTCCGGCGACCACGGATACAGCACGAATTGAGCCATCGAGCAGACGGCAATCACCGCCGCCACGCGCGCGCCCGCCCGTCGCCCGAGTCCGCCTTGCAGCGCGAGGCCGATCATGCAGTAACCCGCCGCCACCGATAGCACGAAATACCCCTGCACGACGTGCATCAACGCCAGGAACAGGCTGATCGGCACGACCCACAGCAGCAGAATCGTCGCCACACCGCCCGGCCAATTGGACCCGTCCCCCAAGCCCCCGTGGCTCTGTCCTCCTTGTGGTGGCGGCACGGGCGGGACGCCTGTGCCACACACTGCGGCCGCGGCCGGAGGCCGCGCTGCGTTGCTAACGATCGGAATCTTCGCGTCTCGCGAAGGAACCTGTGGCACCGGCGTCTCGCCGGTGGGGTCACGGGCGGGACGCCCGTGCCACACTTTGGTTGCGGCCGGAGGCCGCGCTGTGACACGGCTTCGGGATGGGCGCCGGCGTCGGTCCCGCACAATCCACCAAGCGGCCGGCGGCAGAAGCAGTACCGCGACGCCGAAATCCCAGCCGAGATTCACGCCGATCTTTACCAGGTTCCGGAGCAAGCCATTCACAAGACCCAGCCGATAGGCACTCGTCCCAAGGACAACATCGATTGTGTGGCCAAGCTCCGGACGGACCCTCGTCGGATCGGCCCGGCCGTACAAGTGGGAGGTAACCGCCAGGAATGCCACGATGCCTGCCGCCAGGATGATCATCGCGCCGAGCCCCCGCCGCCAGCGGAACCGCCACGCCACGTACGCCAGCATCGGACCAACGTAGATCAGCAGGTCTGCGCGGATGGAGATGCCGATGGCCAGGACGGTGGCCGCCCAGTACATGGTCGCCGACCGCCTCCTCGCCACCGCGCGATAACAAAGCCCGACGACGACCAGCCCCGTCGTACCGCCCGCCATGTAGTTCAGTGCCGTGGTCCCTTGAAACCAGACGAGCGGGTTGACGCCGAAGCCCAGTGCCAACCACCACGCGAGCGAATCGGCCAACACCCAGCGGAGCCCCACGTACAGCAGCAGGGGCCCCACGATCGAGGCCGCCAACGACCACGCCTGATAGGCCGTGTAGGGTTCAAGCCCCGCCGCGTGCAACACTGTTCCCATGCCGACCCAAAGTGGATAGCCCGGATGGTGCACCGGATACTGGGCCGGAAAGCCCAGCGCGGCCATGAAGCTCTGCTCGTCAACGTCCACCGGCGTTGGGTGGTCCAACAGCGGCACACGGAGCACAAACAACACCAACACCAAGCCGGCGGCGCGGACGGGAGACGTTCGCCTCGAAGCCGCCGGATCAAGCTCGCTGTGTGAGGAATGGACGCTGCTCACGGTGCGTCATCCTACGCCTGGACGGGCCCGCCCGCAAAACATACACTGGCGTACTGAAAGGATGAAAGATGAAAGACGAAGGATGAGAGCCATTGAGCACCTGAATCCTTGACGATTCGAGTCCTTGTTTCGACCTCGTCGACGCTGCAAACTTCAACTTCCCGTTTTCGGTTTTCGGCTTTCAGTCTCGGGCGCTTCAGACGAATGGCCAACAGCAGCATCAAGCGAATCGGCATTCTCACCGGCGGTGGCGACTGCCCGGGCATCAATGCGGTCATCCGCGCCGTGGCCAAGACCGCGATGTTTAAGCACGGTTGGGAGTGCTTCGGCATCGAAGATGCGTTTCTCGGCCTGATCGAGGACCACATCCGCCCACTGTCCCGCTGGGACGTCAGCAACATCCTGACACTGGGCGGCACCATCCTCGGCACGTCCAACAAGTCCAATCCAAAGCGCTTCGCCGTCGGCAAGGACGATCATGGCAACCCCATCTTCGAGGATGTCCGCGATCGCGCCATGTCCAACGTTGACAAATACGGGCTTGATGCCATCGTGGTGATCGGTGGCGACGGCACGATGACCTGCGCCGCTGGCATGATCCCGATGGGTCTGCGTTGTGTCGGTGTGCCCAAGACGATCGACAACGACCTGATGCACACGCACGTGACGTTCGGCTTCCAGACCGCCGTCGAGACCGCCACCGAGGCCCTCGACCGCCTCCACACCACCGCCGCCAGCCACCACCGCATCATGGTCGTCGAGCTGATGGGTCGCAACGCCGGCTGGCTGACGCTCCACGCGGGCATCGCCGGTGGCAGCGACATCATCCTGATCCCCGAGATGCCCTACGACCTTGGCAGGCTCTGCGAGTTCTGCCAGGAGCGGATGAAAAGCCGCAAGGCCTTCACCATCGTCGCCGTTTCCGAGGGGGCCCGGCCCATTGGCGGCGAGCAGGTCGTCGACCAAATCGTCGCCGACAGCCCCGACCCCATCCGCCTCGGCGGCATCGCGCAGGTCCTGCACAAACAACTCGAAACGCGTCTCGGCATCGAAAGCCGCGCGGTCGTCCTTGGCCACGTTCAACGCGGTGGCTCTCCTTGCGCCGCCGACCGCGTCTTGGCCACCCGATTCGGTTACACCGCCACCGAACTCCTGGCGGGGGGCGATTTCAACCGCCTCGTCGTCGTTCAGCACGGTGAACTCACGAGCGTTCGAATCGAGGACGTCGCCGACCAGCAGCGCCTCGTCCCCAAGGACCACGAACTCGTCCAGGCCGCCCGGGCCGTAGGCACCTGCTTCGGTGTTGGAGACCAACCGGCTCCTGCATAGCAGCCCGTGGCAAGACTGTGGCACCGGCGCCAAAGCCGGTGGCTTTCGCGGTCAGGAACGGCGTTTCCGAACCGCTGTTTTCCCTTTCACCACGGGCTGATAGACGAGCCACGGGCTTCAGCCCGGGCGGCCTTTCGCTCGCCAACTGCCCTTCCTCCCAGCCACGAGCCACGGGTTTCAGCCCCACGCGGCCGCGCTTTGGGGCCCAACGCGTGTCCTCGGCCGAGCGTCTTGGAGCACGCGGCTCTCTGGGATTATGGGGCGCCTTGATGTGGAACCCGCCACTTCCAGCGCTTCAACGATGATCGTTTCCTGAATCTCACTTGGCAGTCGGCCGATCGTTTCTTACGCTTGGTCAGGGCGGCTCGCCACCGGCCACCGACAACAGTGCAGGAGTGAAAAGATGACCAGAATGGGATCGTACGCCAAGGAGTTTTGGGACTGCGAATCGGGCGCCACCGCGACGGAATACGCTGTGATGATCGCGCTGATCCTGCTGGTCGTCATCGCCGCCGTCGCCGCCCTGGGCACGAAGGTATCGAACACCTTCGCGGACGCCGAGCGGGGCTTCTAGCCCATGCACGGACCGTACTCGACACGATTCGGCCCCGCCGACTGCGAAGCAGACACACTCGGACCATGGATCACCGTGGTGGGGGGATCTCCACGCGTCAACCAATGCCCTCGAACACCTCATCCAGACATGCCACGATAAACGCCGCATCCGCTGACGTAATGCACATGGGCGGCTTGATGCGCAGCACATTGCCATGGAAGCCGCCTTTGCCCAGCAGGAGCCCGCGCCGCCGGGCTTCCTCCAGGATGTCCGCCGCTTCGGTGTTTGCGGGCTCCTTTGTCTGTCGGTCACGCACGAGTTCCACGCCGAGCATCAGGCCCATGCCGCGGACCTCGCCGATCAGCCGGTGCTTGTCCATCAAGCCCTCCAGTGCGGCCTTCAAGTCGCTGCCGACCTTCAGGGCATTCTCCTGGATTCCCTCCTCGTCGATCACATCCAGTGTCGCCAGCCCGTAGGTTGCCTGCACCGGGTTGCCGCCGAACGTGTTGAAGTGCAGCTTGCCGACCAACGCCTTGGCAATCTCCGGCGTCGTCGTCACCGCACCCAGCGCGGCACCGTTGCCGATGCCTTTGGCCATGGTGACGATATCCGGGACAACGCCGTAGTTCTCAAACCCCCAATATTTCGTTCCCGTCCGGCCGAAGCCCGTCTGCACTTCGTCCGCAATGCAGAGCCCGCCAGCCTTGCGGACTTCTTCGTAGGCGACCTGGAAGTACTCCTTCGGTGGTGTCACCGCCCCGCCCACGCCCATGATCGGCTCGGCGATGAAGCACGCAATCCTACCCGCCGTGCTGAAGTTGATCACGTCTCCGATGTCGCGTGCGCACTTCATGTCACATGATGGATAGGTCAGCCCCAGTGGGCACCGATAACAATAACCCGGCATCGCATGATGAACACCGAATGAGTGGGGCGTCGTGTACTTCCAGGTGGCCTGACCGGTCAGGGCCATCGTGGACTGCGACCCTCCGTGATAACCGTGCCTCAACGAGATGACGTCGAAGGCCCCCGTGGACTGTCGGGCCGTCAGGATCGCAAGGTCGTTCGCCTCGCTACCGCTGTTGGTGAAGTAGCTGACTTTCAGTTCCCCGGGCATCTTGGACGCCAGCTTCTTGGCGTACTGACCCACGGTCGGATGAATGTAGATCGTCGTCGTATGTTGCAGCTTTCCGACTTGTTCGCGAACGCGCCGGACGATCGTCGGATGGCAATGCCCCACCGACACCGTCACGATTCCCGCGATGGCATCCAGGTACCGCCGGCCCGTCTCGTCCCACAAGTACTGCATGTGGCCCTCAACCGCCATAAACGGTTCCCTGTAGTACATCAGGATCGCCGGCGACAGGTATTCCTGCCGCAGGGCAAACACCTCGTCCTTGCTCGGCCCTGTGTACGGCTCCGGCGTGTGCGAACAGGCCGGTAGTGG
Source organism: Phycisphaerae bacterium (assembly GCA_016935885.1). The sequence goes on from JAFGQA010000199.1 coordinate 14,147, forward strand.
TGGCGTCTTGGACATGTCACGTTTCCTTTCTTTGCGTATTATCAGGCGAGCAGCGCCGCTCGTCAAAAGCCCGCCTCGTTAGCAAGGACTAGTCCACAACCCCGGCTTGCCGTTTGGCGGCCGCTCTGAATACTGGATGTGCCGTAGCGACCTCTCCACAGTCAACAGGCACCGCGTAGAACCACAATGTCCACGCCGCCAAGTATCATTCGTTGGACGCGCACCGCTCGGGATGATGTTGAATGCGCGTCTCCCGAAATGATACAATGAAATCGCGAGCCGCCGTCATGCCCGAGTGCAAGGAGCGTTCACCATGAAAGCGCTGCCACTGTTTGTGTTGGGGGTGGCTTTCGCCGCCACAACCACCACGTCCGGCCAGGACGTCTATCACAGCACGCCCGACTGGGTTTCCACGGACACGGAGGTGAGTACGGGCGCCGCCCTGGTCGATCTAGATCGTGACGGCTGGCTCGATCTCGTCGTGGCCAACGGAAACGATATGGCCGTTCAGCACTTGGCTGTCTATTACAACCAAGGTGACGGCACCTTCCCGCCCATGCCCGATTGGCAATCCACCGACACTGCCTACAACGGCCACCTCGACGTAGCCGACGTGAACGGCGACGGCTGGGCCGACGTAGCAGTCGCCCACCTCGGGAATTCGAGCACGTTCCAGCCGATTGCCCGCGTGTACCTGAACAACGGCGGGACCCTCTCGTCGCTGCCCGACTGGACGTCTGACGTTGACGGGAACGCGTTTGGCATCGCCTTCGGTGATGTCAACAGGGATGGCCGACCGGACCTGGCCGTCGGCACAGGATGGGCCTACACGCCGCAGCACGCCTACCCGACCTATGTATACCTCAACGTCGGCGGCTCCCTCGAAGCCACCGCGAGTTGGGAATCGGACGACACGTACCACTATCAGGGCGTTTTGTGGGTGGACGCCGATGATGACGGCCGGCTCGATCTCGTCGGAGCGGCCAGCCGGACCACGACGCGGATGTACGTGAACCTGGGCAGCGCACTCGAAACCACCGCCTCCTGGAGCACCAACATCGGCAACCAGGACAGCATCATGGCCACGGCCGGCGACGTGAACGGCGACGGCCTGCGCGACCTGTTTCTTACCGATAACACCCAGCTCAGTGGTAGCGGTCTGTTTCGGCAGTATGATGGGCTTGTCGGCGGCCTGTTCTCGACGACCTACTCATGGAGCTACTACGACGGATACGGCTCCGCCGTCGCTTTGGCCGACGTCAACGCCGATGGTCTGCTCGACCTGTCCACCGGTGCCTGGTGGGATCACGCGCGCGTTTTCTTCAACGATGGCAGCGGGTTCGGCTCGTCGCCCGATTGGTCGTCCGGCGGCACGAGCGTCGTCGAGAAGATCGTCTTCGGCGACGTCGACAAGAACGGCCTCCGCCCGATCGTCGAGATGCTCACACCCGATGGCAGCCGGCAACTGTTCTACTTGGCGCGTCAGCCGATTCAGGAGATCACGTCTGTCCAACTCGATGGCGGCGTGCTGCAGCCGACGGACTACACGTTCAGCCGCGAGCACGGTTGGATCAGCGTCGCTGCGGCCCCGACGTATGAATTGCGGATCGCGTACACCTACTCCAGCAAGCTCGACATGGCCGTCTCCAATTGGGACAATACCGAGGGCAACTACCTGTACTACAATCAACTGGTCGTTCCGGGCGATGCAAACTGCGACGGCGTCCTTGATGAACTGGACATCGCCCCGTTCGTCCTGCTGCTGATTGACCGCCCGGCCTACGACGCGCAATACCCGGACTGCGACGCCGACACGTTCTGCGACATGGACGACAACGGCACGCTGAACGGAGGCGATATTCAGGAGTTCGTCAACTCGCTGTTGGACGCCGAGTGATCGCGAGCATCCACTCGCTTGTACGGTATCGCCGGATCGTTCTCGAAAAGGGCAAAAAACGAGCTCAGTCGTCCGACTCGATCGTGACGGTTAGGCCTCGCGATTCGAACTGCTCGACGTACAACTCGGCGCGTTCCTTGTGAGTCACGAGCAGCAGAGAGCACCCAGTGGTGTGCGCTTCGAGTGTCTTCTTGATGGCGTCCCGGCCGTTCAACGGTGTGAGCATGACGATCGACCGGACGACGTGTTCGATGTCGTTCACGTCATCGTTGTGCAGGATGACCCTGAACATCGGCAACAGGCGAGGCCTCGCCGTGTCCGGCAACACGGCAGTCGAATCCACCGTTCGCGGTTTGGCGTGGGCGTTCTTCTGGCCATCGGCGGACATGGCCCGCCTCCTTTGTAGCATGACGCTTCGCGCGCAAGCGCGCGCCTTGGATCGACGGTGGCGCACACGTCTCACACGCGGCAACACCGCCGGGACTACGAGGCCACGAGGGTCCTCGGACACACCTCAAGTATAGCCCCCGAGGGTTCACCGGGGCAACCCAAACGCTGGCCCACGACCTGCGCGGGGTCCATGACACCTCCGGCGTCATTCTATTCTGGGTGCCACGGGCGGCTTGTCCGCCCGTGCAGTCCCTTCGGTGGGCGCAGGAGGCATACACACTGGCAGGCGAGCTGCCAATGGCACCCGCCCAAACTGTCACGGACCCACCTGCGCCGACAGCGATCCCGCTGTATAATCAGGACGGGTCTCGGTCGGGCAAAGTGGGGCGGCCGAACAGGATCGCTTGGCAGCTCCGAGCTGGCCGGCTTGGACATCTGACATCAGGGACAGATCGCATGGCGGAAATCGTCGCCCCACAACAGCCGTCCCGGTCCTCCGAAGACCTGCTGGATCCCGATTTCATGACGCGGTTGGAGCAATTGGAGATCATCTCTCGCAAGATCCACGCGAGCCGGCAGAAGGGCGAGCGCAGGTCCAAACGCCGTGGCGAATCGGCCGAGTTCGCTGACTATCGCAACTATGTCGTCGGCGACGACATCCGCCACATCGATTGGAACATCTACGCCAGACTGGACAAGCTGTTCCTCAAGCTGTTCCTCGAGGAGGAGGAGTTGAACGTCTCCGTCCTGCTCGACGTCTCCAAGTCCATGGACTACGGCGACCCGTCCAAGGCCCTGTACGCCAGACGCGTTGCCGCGGCGGTAGCCTACATCGGCCTGTGCCATTACGACCGCGTGAATCTGTACGCGTACAATGACCGGCTCGTCGGCCGGATGGACGGCCTGCGCAGCCGCCGGATGATGTCCCGAGCCGTGAGGTTCCTCCGGGACCTCGACCCGGACGGCAAAAGCCACTTCACGGCGGCCGCCAAGCAGTTTGCCCAACGGCACACACAGAGGGGCGTCGTCCTTGTCCTGTCGGATTTCCTGGACAAGGGCGGATTCGAGGGCGGCATGCGTTATCTCCTCGGCCGGCAGTTGGACATCTACGCCCTGCAGATCCTCAGTCCGCAGGAGTTGGACCCGGACCTCGCCGGTGATCTGAAGCTGGTGGACTGCGAAGACGATGACGCCGCCGAGGTCACCGTCAGCAAGCTCCTGCTGAACCAATACAAGGCCACCCTTCAGGCGTATTGCGAGTCCGTGCGCGACTACTGCAACCGGCGCGGGATGGTGTATCTGATGACGCCGACGAGTCAACCTTTTGAGACGCTGGTCTTGAACTACCTGCGCCAGCGGGGGTTGGTGCGATGAGCCTGCTTTCCTGGCCGGTCGCCCTGGCGTTTGCCGGGATCTCCGTTCCGCTGCTCTTGTTGTTGTACTTCCTGAAACTGCGGCGACAGGAGCGGAAGGTCTCCTCCACGCTGCTGTGGAAGAGGGCCGTCCACGATTTGCAGGTCAATGCCCCGTTTCAAAGGCTGCGCAAGAACCTCCTCTTGTTTCTCCAGTTGTTGATTCTCGCGGCCGTGTTGTTCGCCATCGCCAATCCCGTGGCGAATTTCATGAGGCGCCCGGAGGAAAATCTCGTCCTGCTCGTGGACCGGTCGGGCTCGATGAAGACCATCGAGGCCGACGGCCGCACGCGCCTCGATCACGCCAAGGACGCCGCGATGGAGCGCGTGTCGAATCTTCCCAACGACGCCCGGGCGATGGTCATCAGCTTCGCCGACCGTGCCAACGTCGTGTGCAGCTTCACGGACAACGAGAGCCGTCTGAAGCAACTGATCGAGCAGATCGAGCCAACCGATGCCGTCAGCCGGATCGGCGAAGCCCTGCAACTGGCCGTTGCCTATTCGACTCAATTCATCGAGGAGACCGGCGTCGGCGTGCCCCAAACGGCACTCCAGGGGGATGCCGACATCGAGCTGTTCAGCGACGGCCGCATCGCCGACGTCGATGAGGAGTACGTCACGCGCGGCGAGATGCGCTACTACCGCATCGGTGCGGCAGACGACAATGTCGGCATCGTCGCGTTCGGAGTCCGGCGCGACTACGAACGTCCCGGCATGCTCTCTGCCTTCGCGCAGGTCGAGAACTTCGGCCCCAGGCCGGTCACGTTGGATCTCTCACTCCTGGTCAACGGAAATCGCTTGCCCGGGGCGGGCTCCGTCCAGGAGGTGACACTCGGGCCCGCCACCGCCCTCACAACGCGGCCGAGCGATCCCGCCCTGCCGACCAAGGCGGCCGGCCAACCCTCCAGCCAGAAGGTCGTCTTCGAGTTCCTCCACGAAGCCGGCGGCATCATCGAGGTCAGGCTCCACCGAGAAGACGCCTTGATGATCGACAACTCGGCCACCGCGCCGATCGATCCCCCCAGGCAAGTACGGACCCTCGTCGTCTCGGACCGCGAGCGTGTGGCGGCGCTGCTCCTCCGCGGCCTGACGAGTATCGGCGTGGAGGACATCGTGTCCATCAGCGGCGCGGACTACGAGAACGCCGCTGACGGGGATCTTATCATCGAAGGGCGGTCCGCGTTTGACCTCGTCATCCTTGACAACCACGAGACGGGCCGGCTGCCACCGGGCAACTACCTCTTCTTCGGCGGACTTCCCGCGATCGAAGGCGTCGCCCGTGGCGACGAGATCGCGCGGGAGCCGTTGGTCATGTGGCAGGAGAATCACCCGCTGATCCGAAACGTTCCCTTCGAGAACGTCTACGTCGCGCAGTGGGCGGGACTGACGCTGCCCGGCCACGCCCAGGCGCTGGTCGAAGGCGAAGACTCGACCGTCGTGGCCCTCATCACCGATCCGGGTCACAACTATATCATCTTCGCCTTCGACCTCCTGGATTCCGACTTCCTGTGGGAGCCGGCCTATTTGATGTTCCTACAGAACACGGTGATGTTCTTCGCCGGCTCGGGACTGATGGACACGCGACATCTTGTCTCGCCAGGTGAGACGTTGACCATCCAAGTGCCTCCCGGCGCCCAGACGCTCCGGATCACCAGGCCTGGCGGGACCATCGAGAAGCTTGACGTCGTCGGCCGCCACACCCTCACCTATGCCCGTACGCACGATACAGGCATCTACCGGGCCGCTTTCGATGACCCGGCGAAGACGAAGGAGGTCTTCGCCGCCAACATCCTGGATTCGACAGAATCACTCATCGCCCCGAACGCCAATTTGAGCATCGGCGGCATCGCCCACGAGGCCTATGCGGGCGAGACAAAGGTCAACGAACCGCTGTGGCCCCACCTCGCCGCGGGAGCACTGCTCATCCTGTTAGTGGAGTGGTGGGTCTACAACCGTCGGGTGATGGTCTAGGCAAGACTACGCTGAATTGCACACCGTGCAGCCAAAGTAAATTAAACTGACCGGTTCTTGTGAAGACGAGCCACGGGCGAAGCACGTGTTTACAGCAGTTTAAGCTTGAGATTGCCTATGCCGCCGACGCCGATCGGAACCGCGACCGTGAGGGAGCGGTCAGCGTTCACCCTTGA
>JAFGQA010000004.1 GCA_016935885.1 Phycisphaerae bacterium
CAGAGGTCCACGATGCCGCCGCGGTGCGAGGCCTCGCCCTTCTGCTGGACCTCGTGCTCGAAGCGGTAGCCGGCACGGTCGAGATGCTGCAGCAGCTCCTCGAGGTCGACGTTCTGCGCGAGGCTGAGGGTGCGGCTCATCCGCTGGAGCCGGCGGGGCGGGGGGGTCTTCTGGAGCAGCGCCTGGACGCACGTGACGAGGAGGCCCGGCCCTTCGGGGGACAGGCAGCGCAGGAGGGTGTTCAGCCGGTCGCCGGACAGGTCCGGGTGCGGCCGCATGGGCGTGCCGCCGCTCGTTTCGAGCGCCGGGAAGAAGGAGAGATGCTTCTCCTCGCCGCCGCCCAGCGTCACGAGGTCGCCGTGGAGCTGGTCCAGCTCCTTGCCGGTGGCGGTGACGACCACGAGGGGCGCGTGGTGCGCCTCCCAGAGGGCCCGCAGGAGGTAGGCGAGGGCGGAGGTCGGCAGGCTCTGGACAAAGCACGCCCGTCCCGCGGAGAATTCTCCCCCCAGGTGTCGCAGGTCTTCTTCGGCGAGCCTGAACGACCCCAACGGCTCGTGCATCGTGGGGCAACGTACCGTACGCGCGCCGGGGCGTCAATGCGGGGGGGCGAGAAGAACCCTGACCCGCGACCTCCGGAGCGTCGTAGCGACTTCCTTCGGTCGCAGGGCCATGCGTGACGCCGTGGGACGTGCCGAGCGGTGATCATCCGGGTTGCCCTGACGGCGGGGAGTGGGTACAAACGTTGCCGAGGAGGATCCGGCCCAGCGACCTTCGGAGCGTCGTTCCGACTCCCTCCGGTCACGGGGCCATGCGTGACGCAGTGGAGCGTCCAGCGGACGCGCAACGAGTCACGGCAAGGAGGCGATGCGCGATGGACCATCCGAACGAAAAACGCTTGGCGGCCCGAGCGACGGCGCTTGGAGAGAGCGCGGACCCCGCCGCGTTCGGCGAGCTTGCCGATCTGACGCGCTCGGAATCGGCCCTCGTCCGCCGCCTGGCCGCCTCTGCGCTCGGAAAGTTGGCGGGCATCGTGCCCGCTGATGCCACGGTGTCCACGTTGCGTCCGTTGCTCACGGATACGCATCCCCAGGTACGCCAGTATGCTGCCAAGGCGTTGGGCGCCTTCGGGGTGCATGGGAAGGTAGCCTTGGACGATCTCCGCGACCTTCTCCGCAATCCCGCCGAGAAGGACTACGTCAAGCGAAGTGTCCTTGCGGCCGGCAAGACCATCCGTGAGGCGATCTGCATCGCGGAACGGCAAGCCGTGCGTTACTGCCGGCGCTGCGGCGCGGGTGTCGATGCGGACGAATATGCGCGCAGCTGGCGTGCCTTCCAGCGCGTCTTCTGCGACAAATGCTTCGACGAGGTCTACCTCGAGCGCCGCAACTTCGACACGAGGGTCGAACTGAACAAGACCGTCCGTGCCCGCGACGGGACGCTGGTGCAGTCGGACGGCGAGCGTACCATCGCGGACTACCTCCGCGAGGCGAACATCACCTATCGGTACGACGAGCGCATGCGCATCGTGGAAGGTTGTGCGATCCGCCCCGACTTCTACCTGCCGGAATTCGACGTCTACATCGAGTACTGGGGCATGGACACCGCCGACTACAAGATTGGCATGCTCAAGAAGCAGACGCTCTACCAGCAGGAGGGCAAGCGGCTGATTTCGCTCCATTTCTCGGACAAGCCACGGCTGGGGGAAGTGCTGGCGGCCAAGCTCCGCCGGTACGTCTGTTTGCCGGGCTCAGGCGGAACAGCCTTCGGGCCAGCGCCTCGGCCTTCTCGATGCCGTCGGCGCTGACACCGGTTTGCTATCTCCTGCTCTTCATCGCCGTTCTTCCGGCGTCACGCTCGTGTCGGCGAGCGTGGCATACGACGCGGCTGGACGCCATTCCTTTCTTGCCGCCCGGCGCATCCTCGGCTACGGTGGTCCGCGGGTTGGGGGTGGGGTATCGATGGGTTCCGACTACTACGCGCACAGCCGGGAGGGAAGGCCGCAGGAGGACTGGCACCGGCTCGATCACCATCTCAAGCACACCGCCGAACTCGCTGCGGAATTCGCCAAGCCATTCGGGTGGGAGTATTGGGGATATCCGGCCGGGTAGCGAAATGACACGGGCAGGCCAAGGAGTCGAGCCGAGCGACGAATCCGAATTCCTTGCGCACAGCGAGAATGACGGCGGCAGAGGTGTGCCTGAATCAATGCGAGAGCACTTGGTGTGCGTGGCCAAGCGGGCTGAGGCGTTCGCGTTAGAGTTCTCGGCTGGTGAATCAGCACGACTTGCCGGCTTGCTCCATGATCTGGGGAAATTCGCTGATCAGTTCCAGCGTCGTGTAAGAGGCGCCAGAGAGCAGGGCAAAGATCATTGGACGGCAGGCTCGCTCGCAACGTTGGGCGCCTACGGCTGGAAGGGTCTTGCTGCGGCGCTGTGCATCGAGGGCCATCACGAAGGCCTTGGAACACTTTGTGAGATGGCGGAATACAAGGAGATTCTGGCATCTGAATGGAAGTCGGCCCCGGATAGATTCACGCATACGAATCTGGGAATGCTGGTCGAGAGGCATAAAAGCATCTTGGGAGCATTGCCTTCTGTTGGTCGTGTGTTCGAGCCGGCGCCAGATGCTGCGGCAGGTATGCTGGATGTGCGCATGCTGTTCTCGTGTCTTGTGGACGCGGATTTCATTGAGACTGAAGCGCATTTCGAGGGTGATGCGACAACACCACGACGCTATCGGCCATCCTGTCCTCCTTTTGACTTCAAAAGGGGGCGAGAGCGGTTGGACCAACACGTCGCTAATCTGTCGGCAAACTCCGATGTCTCAGAGGAGCTACGCAAACTCCGTGGCGACCTGTTTGAAAGCTGTCGTCGGGCTGGGAGAACTCAAGCCCCAGGCATATTCACGCTGACTGCTCCCACGGGCGCTGGCAAGACGTTGGCTATGCTGGGTTTCGCATTGGAACAGGTCCTTGAACGTGGCCTGTCGCGGGTTGTCGTTGTCATGCCTTTTCTCAACATCCTGGATCAGACTGTGCGGGTCTATCGCGACCTATTTTCGGAAGAAGCCGGCTTCGCCCCAGCCTGTATCCTGGAAGATCACAGCTTGGCAGATCTACGGGATGCCTCCGACAACGGCCTGGATTCTGAAAACAACCCGGAAACCAGCAACGAACATCGGCTGCGGCGCCTGCTGGCTGAGAACTGGGACGCGCCGATCGTGTTGACGACCAGCGTGAAGTTCCTCGAATCGCTGCATGCAAACCGGCCGGGCCCCTGCCGCAAGCTGCATCGACTTGCGAAATCAGCGATTCTCTTCGATGAGGTGCAGACACTTCCGCCCGCGTTGGCTGTGCCGACACTTGCGTCTCTATCGCACTTATCAGCACGTTATGGCAGCACGGTACTTTTCTCTACGGCCACACAACCGGCTTTTGATCATCTCAACGAGAAGGTGAAGGGTTACTCATCATCAGGCTGGCAACCGCGATCCATCCTGCCAGACCCCATGCCGATGTTCGAGATCGCGGGCAAGAGAGTGGATGTAGACTGGGAACTTGACAGCCCCGTCGCTCTAGAATCACTCGCGGAAGGAATCGCCGGTGCTGGCCCACAGGTGTTGTGCATCGTGAATGTGAAGCGGCATGCGTCCAGATTGGCCGAGTTGCTGCTCGAGCGGCAATGTGAAGGTGTATACCATCTCTCAACGAACATGTGCGCCGTACATCGGCAACGCGTTCTTGAGTGCGTCGGCACAGACTTAAAGGATTCCTCCCAGCCGCCTGTATTGTTAGTCGCTACGCAGTGTGTAGAAGCGGGAGTGGATCTGGACTTCCCCGTGGTCTATCGAGCGGTCGGCCCTTTGGAGGCCATTGCACAGGCTGCCGGGCGCTGTAACCGGCACGACGCACGCCCATCTCGCGGACAAGTGAGAGTATTCCTACCTGAAGATGAGACGTATCCACCTGGCGCCTATCGAATGGCAGCGCAGACCACCAAGGTGTTCTTGCGGCATCTGCGAAAAGAAGTTGGAGAAACGCGCGCACGGAAGGTGCTCTACGATCCGGAAGCGATTGCTCGCTATTACCGCACCTTCTACGACCTCACCGCAGCAAGCGAAGGGTACAGAGAGCTTCTGGACGCTGTACTTGAAGGGAGCTTTCGAAAAGTCGCTGAGTTGTATCAGGTGATTCCCGCAGGCGGCATCAACATCTTGGTCCCCTACGCCCCGGAAGGCTATCAAACGCTTCGAGAAGAAGCTGCAGAACTCCGGTTTGCATCACCGGGCGTTGTTCGCCGCTGGATGGCACGGGCGCGTCCGCATGCCATCGGCATTCATCGGCCTCGGAGGGATGATACGATTTGGTGTTACCTCGAACCAGTGATCTTGGATCCAAGAGGCGAGAGGGAGCCCGTCTGGTTCGTGTGCTTGGACCAAGCTGATTCGTCGAGACGGCCAATCTACGACAGGAATCTGGTTGGTCTGAGGACCGACATTGAGTTCAGTGGCGTTGTGTGAGAGAAGTACAGACGAAGGGGGGAGTTATGTCCAACAGCGAGTCCCATACGATCGAAGTCTGGGGAGAATTCGCCTGTTTCAGTCGACCGGAGTTGAGTGTTGAGCGGTTCTCGTACCCCTGTCCAACGCCCAGTGCAGTACGGGGCATCTTTGATGCCATCTACTTCAAGCCTGAGTTCTACTGGCAGACTGAACGGGTCGAGCTGCTTGCCGCCCCGGTCTATATGGCACTTCGTCGAAACGAGGTCCGCGACAAGGCACCGGCTGAGCGCACGATTCAATCCTGGATAAGAGGCAGCTCTGAACCGCATTCGATTCGGGCGGACGATCCGGCCCAGCGGCAGCAGCGACAGACGATGGCGTTGCGTGCACCCCGCTATCGATTGACCGCGCGGATCGTTCCCCGCAAGGGGCACGAGCATCAGCACCGAGCCTATGGTGAGCAGTTCGTGCGGAGGGCTTCGAGCGGTAAGTGCTTTCAGCAACCTTATCTCGGATGCCGTGAGTTCGTTGCGTTCTTTCGATACGTTGACCATAAGGACAACAAGCCGTCCCCCGTGGATTGGAGTCAGGATCTCGGGCTGATGCTCTACGATGTCTTTGACCTCGCGCATGTCAACACCTCAAACGCCAAGCCGTACATCACCTTGTTCAAGGCGGTGCTTGACCACGGTGTCTTAAATGTGCCTCCGTACGAAAGCGAGGTCGTGCTCAAGCCTGAGTCCATGTTCGGCGTGGATGAAGGGAGGGCCGGGTGATGTTGCACGCGCTCATCGATTACGCCAGAAACAAGGGCATTGACGCAGAAGCGGGCTTTGCGCCGAAGACGATCAAGTGGCTTCTTACCTTTACAGAGACCGGCGAGTACCTTGGCCTCATCTCTGCGGGTGACCCTAAGAGGGGGCGCACTCTTCCCAAAGTGCCCCATCTGCAATTCTCCGGCGACACCCCGATGCGGCAGTTTTTGGTCGATACCGCGTCCTATGCAGTGCGGTACGCTGCCGCCGACCTGCCCGAAGATCAGCGGAAGAAGCTGTTGAGGAAGCATCGGTTCTTTTTGGATATGCTTCGCGCAGCGGCGTCGGTTGAACCTGTGTTGGCCGCCATCGCCGAAACGCTCGGCAAAGAGGAGACTATACTGTCGATCTGTAAGGATCTCGAAAAGCAGACGCCGAAGGCAAAACCGCAGGACAATATCACATTCGCTATTGTTCAGGAAGATTGCACCCGCGTGATTGCGGAGGAAAGCACATGGCACGATTGGTGGCGCGGCCATTTCCGGACTCTCTTCAAGCGAAAGAAGGCAGCCAAGAGCGAAGCGATGCGCTGTCTCGTTACTGGCGATCTCGCCACACCATGCCGAACACATCCGAAGATCAAAGGCCTAGGCGACGTCGGCGGCAACATCGAGACGACCCTCGTGGGATTCGATAAAGGTGCATTCTGCTCGTTGGGTCTGAAGCAGTCCGCGAATGCAGCAATGACCGAGGAGGCGGCCCAGCAATACGCCGCCGCCCTCAATGATCTCTTGGCCCACCACAGTAAGCGACTGGTGGGAGCAAGAGTCGTCTATTGGTACGTCGGAGACGTCCACGAGGATGAGGATGTGTTTGCTGAGGTCATCGACGGCATCGATTTTGGTGTCGATTCCGACACGGATAAGGAAGATCAATCCGAATCGTCCGCACGGAGCTCTGCGCGTGACTTTTTGCAGAAGCAGAGCCGCGCGGGGGCACTGCTGGACGCCATTCGAGCAGGCAAGCTGGAAGCGTTGCGCCTGCGAGATGCGCGCTATTGCGCAATGACGCTTTCCGGGAACGCCGGCCGCGTGGTCGTGCGCGACTGGATGGAGGGACAGTTCGAAGAGCTAGCCGAGAATGTCGCTTCATGGTTCGCCGATCTGTCTATTGTCCGCCGGGATGGTGTCGGCATTCTGCGCTCACACAAACTGAACGCCGTCATGGCCGCCCCCGTTCGTCAACTCGGCGACCTTCCCGGTCTACTTGCGACCAACATCTGGACCTGTGCTGTCCGCAGCCGTCTCATTCCTGAGGCTGTGGCAGCGCAGACGCTGCGACGAGTGCAGATCGATGTAGTGCAGGATGAACCGGCGAATCATGCCAGATTGGGCCTATTGCGGGCATTCTGCAATCGAAACGAAAGGATGCCGAACATGAGTGAGGAATTGGATGAGAAGATCAAAGAGCCGGCCTATGTGTGTGGGCAAATCATGGCATTGCTCGCCCAGGTCCAGAGGAAAGCACTCGGAGATGTTGGCGCTGGAGTCGTACAGCGTTACTATGCCGCCGCCAGCGCAACGCCGGCTCTCGTCTTGGGCCGCTTGGTTCGATTGGCACAGGTCGGCCACTTGCCGAAGATCGAACCGGAGGCCCTCCGCCATTGGCTCGAAGATCAACTGTCGGCTGTCTGGAATCGGTTGAAGCAATGCCCGCCCAAAACGCTCACATTGGAAGGGCAGACGTTGTTTGCCATGGGGTATTACCAGCAGCTCGCGAAACGCCACAGTGGAAGAGGCTCGGCTACGCAGAAACCGGCGCAAGGTGGAGTATCGAGCTCAATGCCGAAAAGGGAGGAGTGAGACCATGTCAGAATCCATAAAGAATCGATACGACATTCTGTTCTTGTTCGATTGCGAGAACGGCAATCCGAACGGCGATCCCGATGCGGGTAACGCGCCGCGGATTGATCCGCAAGACATGCATGGGCTGGTGTCGGATGTTGCGGTGAAGCGCCGCATCCGCAATTACGTTCAGATTGCGCATGGCAACCAGATGCCCAACGCGATCTTCGTTGAGCATGCCACGAACCTGAATCGGCCTATTGCAAAGGCACATGAAGAGTCGCATGGCGGAATGCCCAAGACCGACGCAAAGAAATCCAAAGCTACAAAAGGGGAAGTGGACGCAGCGCGGAAATGGCTGTGTGCGAATTTCTACGATGTGCGTGCGTTCGGTGCAGTGATGTCCACTGGGGCAAACGCCGGTCAGGTGAGGGGGCCGATTCAAGTAGCCTTCTCTCGTTCGCTGGATCCAGTCTTGCCTCTAGATGTATCGATCACACGCATGGCAGTTGCGGGTTTCGAACAGAAAAAGCACGGGGTGCAAGACAAGCCCGGCATGGGAAGCGACGAGTTGGCTGCCCTCGAGGAGAAGGTGCCTGAAGACACGCTCCGCACCATGGGGCGCAAGTCTCTCATACCGTACGGTCTCTATGTCGGGAAGCTGTTCATTAGCGCCCATTTGGCTCAGCAGACGGGGTTCTCGCGGGATGACCTGAGCTTGCTGCTCCAAGCGCTGCTGAATATGTACGAACACGACCGCTCGGCCAGCAAGGGGGTGATGACGGTCCGCACTCCGTTGTATGTCTTCAAGCATGTGGGTACGGACTCCCATCCGGAGCAGCGCCAGAGACAGGCCATGCTGGGATGCTGCCCGGCCCAGGTGTTGTTTGAGGAGGTCGTGGAATTCAAACTGAAAGACGACGTCGAGACCCCCCGTCGTTTTGCGGACTACAAGCCTGCGATCGTCCATGAAGACCGTGTACCGCGTGGCGTGGAGTTGATGCGGTACCCCGATGATGCGGAGAAGCTCTGATGCTTGTGCCTGTGCCGGGATGCCTGCGCATGTTGATCCTGCTGGGGGGCGTAAGCAAGAGGCTGGCGTCGAGCTGATCGAGATGCTGTAGGAGAGGCAGCCATGGCACGGAAAAACTTGCCCGCTCTGCGGGTCGAAGGCATGATCTACGTCATCCGCGGGCAGCGGGTGATGCTCGATAGCGACCTCGCCACGCTGTACGGGGTGAAGACGAAGGAGCTCAATAAGGCGGTGAACCGCAACCGCGATCGGTTTCCTCCGGACTTCGTGTTTCCCCTTGTGGCCGAGGAGGTTGCGCATTTGAGGTTCCAAATTGGAACCTCAAACGAGGGCCGCGGCGGCCGTCGATACCTGCCCTATGCCTTCACGGAACACGGCGTCGCCATGCTTTCCGGCGTGCTGCGCAGCAAACGGGCTGTGCAGGTCAACGTGGCGATCATGCGGGCGTTCGTGAGGTTGCGGAGTCTCCTCGCGACACACCATGAACTCGCCGCCAAACTCACCGAACTGGAGCGACGCGTGGCAAGCAGCGAGGAGGGCATCCAGACGCTGTTCGAGGCGATCCGCCAACTCATGGCACCGGCTGAGCCGCGGAGGAAACAAATCGGATTCCACGTGCGCGAGCGCAAGGCATCGTACGGTCGAAGAGTGCGATGATGTACAAGGAGGACCAGCTTCTGCCGATATCCGCGCTGCAGCACCTGCTGTTCTGCGAACGGCAGTGCGCGTTGATCCATATCGAGCAGGCCTGGACTGAGAACCGGCTGACGGTTGAGGGTCGCATTATGCACGACAAGGTGCACAACGGTGCGGACGAGTCGCGCGGCGCGGTCCGCATTGCGCGCGGGCTCCGGCTTCGGTCGCTGGGCCTGGGCCTTACCGGACAGGCCGACGTGGTGGAATTCCATCGGCAGACCGTCGGCTCGTGGCAGCCGTTCCCCGTCGAGTACAAGCGTGGGCGCCCCAAGCCCGAGGCGTGTGACGAGGTCCAGTTGTGTGCCCAGGCCCTGTGCCTCGAGGAAATGCTGGGCGTCGAGATCCCCGAGGGCGCGATCTTCTACGGCCAGCCGAGGAGGCGGCATCCCGTAGCGTTCGATCAGGCTCTCCGAGCGCAGACCGAGTCCGCCGCGCGGCGCCTGCGGGACCTGCTGACAGCCGGCGTGACGCCGCCCGCGGCCTACGAGAAGAAGTGCAGAAACTGCTCGCTGCTCAACCTGTGCATGCCGAAGACGGCCGGGCGTCAGAAATCGGCGGCGGGTTACCTGGAGCGGATGCTCCGCGAATGAAGAAACTCCTCAACACACTGTTCGTGACTACCCAGGGCGCGTATCTGTGTCACGAAGGCGAGTCCGTGCTGGTCCGTGTCGAGAAGGAGACGAAACTGCGCGTGCCCATCCACACCCTCGGCGGCATTGTCTGCTTCGGCGTGGTGTCCTGCAGCCCGCCGCTGATGGGGCTCTGCGGTGAGCGGGCGGTAACGATCACCCATCTTACCGAGCGCGGGCGCTTCCTGGCGCGGATTCAGGGCCGGGTTTCGGGCAACGTGCTGCTGCGCCGCGAACAATACCGGCGAGCGGAGCATCCGGAGAAGGCGGCACAGATCGCGCGACCGGTACTCGTGGGCAAGATAACGAACGCGCGAACGGTGCTGCAGAGGGCCGCGCGCGATCACAGCGAGAAGGGCGGACGCGAGCAGATCGGGGCGGTTGTGAGGCGGCTGGGGTTCGTTCTGAGGGATATTGGTGATGAGACATCACTTGATGTACTGCGCGGCAAGGAAGGGGAAGCCGCGAACACGTACTTCGGCGTGTTCGATCACCTGATCACGGCCCAGAAAGAACATTTCTTCTACAAGGCCCGAAGTCGTCGGCCGCCGCTCGACAATATCAACGCGCTGCTTTCGTTTCTCTATACGCTTCTTGTCCATGACGCATCGGCCGCCCTGGAAACCGTGGGGCTGGACCCGCAGGTCGGGTACCTGCACGCTGAGCGGCCTGGGCGTCCTTCACTAGCCTTGGATCTGATCGAGGAGTTCCGCCCGTTCCTGGCGGATCGGCTTGCGCTGTCTCTCGTGAACCTTCGTCAGGTTCAAGGCAAGGGATTCAAGAAGAGCGAATCGGGGGCGGTTGAGATGGACGATGAGACACGGAAGACCGTTCTCGTGGCCTATCAGAAGCGGAAGCAGGAAGAGATCCAGCATCCTTTCATAGAAGAGACCGTGCCGGTCGGGCTGCTGCTGCACATGCAGGCCCAACTGCTGGCGCGGCATCTGCGGGGCGATTTGGACGGGTATCCTCCGTTCATCTGGAGGTGAACCGGAATCGCGCCCCGGGGTGTTATCGCGGGAGACCCGGTAGATGCTTGTGTTGGTGAGCTATGACGTTTCGACGATGGACAACCGGGGGAAGACCAGGCTGCGCCGTGTAGCCAAGGCGTGTCTGGACTACGGCCAGCGGGTGCAGAACTCCGTCTTCGAGTGCAACGTGGACCCGGCGCAGTGGGCTGAGTTGAGACAGTTGCTTCTGGATATCGTGAACGAGGAGGAAGACAGCCTGAGATTCTACTTCCTCGGCGCCAACTGGCGCCGCCGGGTGGAGCATCACGGCGTGAAGAAACCCACGGACTTGGAGGGTCCTCTTGTTGTGTGAGCGCGTTGCGCGGACCTCAAGCGAACAGACAATGCCCGGGAGGTCCGCGGAACGATGTAAGGCTCTGGCATGCAGCAAGATGTGATGACGCATTCTGTGTGTTGGGTTCTTTAACAACCGAATAGGCTGCCCGTACGCGCAAACGGGCTTCTTTACCCGCATCAACACGTCTGCTTAGATGAGCACAGTCGCCCCCCGCGCGGGGGCGTGGATTGAAACC
>JAFGQA010000200.1 GCA_016935885.1 Phycisphaerae bacterium
ACGGGCAGCTTGTCCGCCCGTGCGGTCTCTCCGGTGGGCGTATGCGACATGCACACTGGCAGGCAGGCTGCCGGCGGCACGTGCCTGAGTTGTCACCGACCCGACACAACCTCTCCTTCGAATCCGTGCTGGTGCACAGCTCACTTGACGATCAATAGGGCGGCGAACCTTGCATCTGCTTCGATGACTTCGGGCCGTGTAGCGGGCCGCGCCCTCGAAAACCGGTAGAACTCGCCACTGAACGACCCGCGAGCCTCCTTGTCATCGAACTCAGTGATTCGCAGGGTGACGAACTTCGGTTGATACGTCGCCAGGCTTGTGAAGACGCCGCTGCCCCTCGGGTTCAGCATGGGGCCGCTGGAGAGGTGGATGTCGCGGTTCCGGAGCCTGTCGATCGAAGCGGCACGAACCATCGTGCCGAAGATCATCCGCGAGCCGTCAAGCCCCGGCCGGACAGTGGTAAGCGAGACCCCCCAGGAGTCTGGCCGGAGCGGGTCCTTCTGAAACACGAGGGCCAAGTTGGTAATCATGATTCGTCTGTCGGCGGAGATCCTGGCCGAGTGTTCGTGGTCGATTCCAGGCAGCGACGTCGGTCTGTCCGGTGCCTCCGACGGGGGAACCGGCTCGCCCTCACAGCCGGCAAGCCCAAAGCAGGCCATCGCTACTGCAACGATCATCCGGGCCGGGGCGCACATGCCCGTTCCATCCATGCCGCAGTTTGGGTTGACGCAGCGCACCCGCAGTCACCTGGCGGGCTCGGGTCAACGAAGCGTGTATTATAGCACGATCGCCACGTGAGCAGTGCGACCGCATGGATACACGAGCCAGAAGGGGTCGGCGACACTTCCGGCGGCATTCGATTCTGGGTGCCACGGGCGGCCTGTCTGCCGACAGGCAGGCTTGTCCGCCCGTGCGGTCTCTCTGGTGGGCGTACGGGACGTACACACTGGCAGGCAAGCTGCCAGTGGCACCCGCCCAAACATCACGCAACATAAGAAGGCGATCGCCTTCACGGACTGGCAGGCAAGCTGCCAGTGGCACCCGCCCATACTGTCACGGACCCAGCCAGAAGTCCCGGTGGCAGCCGTCCACGTCGATGAACACGCACCGCCGTCTGAAAGGACATAAGCAAGCTCCGATAAGTGCGCGTGTCCGGTTCGTCCTCAAATCGGCGCGCAACTCGAATCCGCGCGAAATCCTAAAGCAGACCGTGGCGCGTGCCGATACAAGACGCGAGGCTGTGGGTCTCCCGCCGCTGGGCGGGACAGCCTGGCTTGGAGGGTCCGAGTAACGGCGAGCTCGGATCCTCTTTTTCTTTGCGCACGTGGCACGTCATCGGCAATCTTCGCATTCCAATCAGCGCATCTTGCGCATGGCATGTGGCATCACCGCGTCGCCAGCGATATTCATCCATGTCGATATGGGAGTTGCGAGGCTGGCCTACACCAGCCTTGTGGTCCGGTCTGCGGGGCATCTATCCGCGTTCTGCTCGCTCCCGCCGAGTGCACTCGCGCTGTACGCTTTTGACGAGATCGGCGATCTCCGCGATAGAGGCCCGGCCGGGCTTGTTGTGCTCAAGCCCGAGGAGTTGCAGGCCGAGTCCGATCCGGTCGGGGCCCGTCATGGTGCAGTGCCGATACTGTGCTTCGACGATCAGCGGCCTGCGGCCCTGGGTGACCGTGATCTCGAGCCCAACCATATCGCCGACGCTCAATCGAGGGTTCTGGTCCGAACGGATGTCCAGCAGAATACCGCCAACCGAGATGTTGCTGATGCGCCCGGCACAAAGCGGCCAGGTCGGCTCGTCCGGTGAAGGCGCGCCGCCCTGCCAGACCTTCGCCGCGATAAACCGATCCGGCGGCACGCTGACGCGCTGATACGCCCGACGCTGGAGTTCGCGCATCTCCGCGGGGAGTCGAACAACAAGCGTGTCGATCGTGTCTCCCTCAGCGGTGCTATCGGGGCAGTGCATCACCACGGGACTTACGAAGATGCACTTCTTGTGGCCGCGGCGAAAGGAGATGCCGAGTTCGTCGCCGGGGCCGATTTCCGGTGGGGGGGCGTCGCCAGGCGAGACAGGATAGGCGATCTGCACAAAGTCCCTGTCCGAATCAAAGCGGATGAGCCGCGAGCGGAGATGGCACCAACCTCCTTCCGCAAGGAAGGACACGACGAGGTCGGCCCGCCGCTGCACCGCCCAGTGCAGCACCGATCGTTGACTCTCCCGACCCAGCGTCATGCCGCGACTCATGCGTAGGCTTCCGACTCGCTCACTACGGTCGCGGGATCCTGGAGCACTCCCCGCAGTGCCGCGAGTTCCTCCACCGCGCCCGCGGTGGGCTTGAAGTGCAGCCCGATGATCGTGAACCCCTCGCTGGCTGGCGTCCTGTTGCAGACGGTGGCCTCCAGGTCGAACAGGCGGTTGAGTTCGGGAAGTTCGAACCGCACGCGGACGGCACTGCCCGGACCGATGACCGCGGCAGCGCCATTATCGACGCGGCACGCCAGGCCTTCGGGGCTGATGTTCAGCATCGCGCCCGTGTGACGGTGGTTGGCCCCGGCGCAGTCGCATTCGAGCTTGACGCCAGTGGAGGGGGCGAGCTTCGCCCGCAGGAAACGACGTCGCTCCATCACGTCGAGGATCGCTGGTCGAGTGATGGCCAGGCTGCGGCTGTGGCCCCAATGCGGTGCCGCCTCAATGACCGAGGAGAAGCAGTATTGCTGATCGCTGTACAGCCGCGCTTCGCAGTGAGCGCCCAGGAGGGCCTCGACCGGAACGGGCAATTGTCCGGTTACCTCCATCAGCAAGGCCGAATCGTCACCGGAGATCAAGAAGCCGTTGACCGTCATGTTGCCGAAGACAGGCGCTTCCAGGACGACCTGAGCCTGTGTCCGGATGGCATTCTCCATGGCCCGGTGAGAAGCCTCCCTGTGGAGCTTGACTGTGGCTTTCATGGTGCCGGCCGCCTCCAAAGCTTGGACCGAGATGCCACTCATCGTGCAGCACCCCGGCCTGTCGGTCTGACGCAGCGCGTAGTTGCCCCGCGGCAGCGCTTTTTACTCGGTCCAATCAATGGCCGACTTAACGAAGCGGTGGTTCGTCGAGTGATCGGTCGTCAGTCATCAGTTGTCAGTCGGTGGCTGGCCTGTGATTGTTAACACGCGTGCCACTCGCGGCTTGCCTTCCAGTGTGTATGTCGCAGGCGCCCAGCAGAGACCGCACGGGCGGACAAGCCTGCCTGTCGGCAGACAGGCCGCCCGGTGGCACCCACGACCGAATGCCGCCGGAAGTGTCACGGACCCGTCGTTGGCTGCTGCGTGGGGGGGAGAAGTGTTATCGGCAGAGCAATTCAGGACAACCGCCGGTTACACCGAGCCCGGCGAAGGCCGCGCGGGGATGCGCGGCATCACGGCTCGATGACCACGCCGCCGAGGTCGATCACGCGTTGAACCTCCGCGGAGGGGAGACGCAGATCGAGACGCAGTCGACCGTCACGAAACTCCTGTCCGAGAATATCACCGTGCTTTCTCAGATAGGCAAGGAGCCTTCCGTTGGAGGCGTCGCTGTCGAGGGTCAGCCTGACATGGTGGCTTCGTATGTGGCGCAGGACGCGATCTGTAAGGTTGGAAAGGCCCTCGCCGGTGAGAGCGGAGACTTCGACGGCGTCGGACAGGCTAACCCGCAAGATGTGGGCCGCGGAGTCGTCTCCCACCGCGTCGATCTTGTTGAGGACGGTGATGGTCGAAATCTCGTGGCAGCCGATATCTTCGAGAACGTTCTCCACGGCTTTGATCTGCCCGATGGCGTCATAGCTGGCGGCATCCACGACGTGCAGCAGCAGGTTGGAGTGAATCACCTCTTCCAGCGTGGCGCGAAACGAGGCGACGAGATGATGGGGCAGATTGCGCACGAAGCCCACCGTGTCGGACAGCAGGGCGAGCCGCCCACCGCCGAGGTCCCAGCGCCTGGTCTTGGCATCCAACGTGGCGAATAGCTTGTCCGCCACGAATGTGTCAGCGCCCGTCAGGGCGTTCATCAACGTGCTCTTGCCGGCGTTGGTGTATCCGACCAGACCAATGGTGAAGAAATCGCGACGAGACCTGACCTCGCGCAACTTGCGCCGGTCGATCTGGGCGATTTGCCGCTTTAGGAATGAGATCCGCTTCTGAACGAGCCGGCGGTCGATCTCAATCTGGCGCTCGCCCGGCCCACGCGTGCCGATGCCGCCCACCGATCCCGCCGTGGTGCCGCCGCCGGCGCCGGCGATGCGCTCCAGGTGGGTCCACATGCCGCGGAGGCGGGGAGCGGTGTATTCTAGTTGGGCCAGTTCGACCTGGAGCCGCGCGGCGTGCGTCCGCGCGCGGCTGGCAAAGATGTCGAGGATCAGTTCGGCTCGATCGATCACCCGCCGCTCGAGGCGTTTCTCCAGCTCGCGGATTTGTGGTGGTGATAGGTCATTATCGAAGATGACAACCTCGGCTTGTTTGCGATCTACGTAATCCGCGAGTTCGTCGGCCTTGCCCCGTCCGATATAGGTGGCCGAGCAAACCCTGGATCGCCGCTGGATAAGCCGGCCGACGACCTCCGCCCCGGCACTTCTGGCCAGTGCAGCCAACTCGGCAAGCGGGTCGTACCGTGTACCGGGTGTCTCTCTTCCGGGCAGTATCACGCCGACCAGCACGGCCCGCTCCGGCCGCACGTCGTTCTCGATGCGATTCGTGTCTCTCAACGTGCTCCCGTCTGTGTCGTCCGATATCTATGGAGTTGCCTGCATTTGCAGCATATGCCCAGCGTGGACCGCCCGTGGGATGGATCGGGCACTCCAAGCCGGCCTTGGCCGGTAGCCAAGGATGGCTGAACTCGTCCGTATGCTCACCGGCCGGCGAGGCCCACGAGCAAGGGCCACGCCGTCACCAAGGCAATCATGCTTGAGGTCGCTCTTGGCCCAATCACACCTCCAGGACCCAATCACACCTCCAGGATACGCTATACATGCCCGCACTGCAAATCCAAGATCCTCAATATTGCACTCTGGGGGCCTTCGGTGTACACGGGGCCGCAGATCCGGCGGGTGGCACTGGCAGCTTGCCTGCCAGTGTGCATGCCCCATGGGCCCACCGGAGAGACCACACGGGCGGGCAGGCCGCCCGTGGCACCCAGAATCGAATGCCGCCGGAAGTGTCATGCACCCTGCATGGTGGGGGCCTTCGGTGGGCGCGGGGCCGCTGATCCGGCCGGCGGCAACGCTGTGCACGCCAACGCCCCCACCGGCGCGCAGCATCCACCGAATGCCGTTGCCACGCGCTCGGCGCGAAAGACACGTTCTTGGCTGAAGTGTGCCAGATCCAATTCCGATAAGGAGAGCGACAGGCTGTGGCATCGCCACGCGCGTACGCGGACCGTCCCACCATCGCCGAGCAGCCAAGGTCGTTTCTTTGGAGACACCAATCTCGCCATCGCGACACACAGACACGGCCTGCAACGTATCATCATAAGGAGTCTGGCAAATGGACAAGTTCCTGGATGTCCTCATCAGCGCCCTGGGTAACATCATCACCGCCTTCATAAACTCGGTCATCACGCCCCTGTTCAGCACGATGGCGTCGGTCTTTGGCTTGGCGGCTTGAGGCTCTCGACCCCTGGGGCGAACAGCCCGTGGCAAAACTGTGGCACCGGCGTCTCGCCGGTGGTCTTCACGGTCAGGAACGGCGTTTCCGAACCGCTGTTTTCCCTTTTACCACGGGCTGCTA
>JAFGQA010000201.1 GCA_016935885.1 Phycisphaerae bacterium
CGCGAGCACCTCGATCTCACTGCCGATGTAGAGCGTGCGTGACTCGGTTACGGCGGCCGCGGCGCCGCGGGCGACCTCCATCATGCCGAGGGTGACGATGAACGAGGGGATGTTCCACCGGATCACGACGAGCCCGTTGATCGCGCCGCAAGCCACGCCCACAACAAGACATGCGACGATGGCCACCGGCAGGTTAAACCCGAACCGTTCCAGGCACACCCCCAGCACCGCCCCGCACAGGGCGAGCACCGATCCTACGGAGAGATCGATGCCGCCGATGATGAGCACGAACGTCATGCCCACGGCGAGCACGAGGGCGTCTGCGGACTGGTTGGCGATGGTCGTGAAGGTGCCTTGGGTGAAGAAATTGTCCGTGCGCAGGCCGAAATACGCGCAAAGCAGCACGAGCACGAGCACCATACCAAGGTAATCGGACAGAATCCGGTATCGCCGCAAGCCGCGCATGCCCCCTATTCCGGCGCCTTGACGAGATCGACGGGCGTCTGCCGATCTTCGGGCACGGTGCCTTGTGCGAGCATCTCGAGGGCGTACTCGATGCCGAACACGGCCAACCGATCGGCGTGTTGATCGGCCGTGGCCAGGATACGGCCCTCCCCCATCAGTTCTTGAACGGCCGAGATGTTGTCATACCCGACCACCAGCACGTCGCCCGCCCGCCCCGCGTCTTTCAGCGCGGCCGCGGCCCCGAGCGCCATGCTGTCGTTGGCGCACAGAAACGCTTTCAGCTCAGGATGTTCGGTGATCATCGCCGACGCCACCGTGTTCGCCTTGCTCATCTCCCAGTCGCCCGATTGGGAGTCGATGATGCGCATGCCGGCCGCGTTCATGGCGTCCTCGAAGCCCTGCTTGCGCTGGATCGCGTTGAAGGCGCTCGGCACCCCCTCGATAATGGCCACGGGATCGCCGGGGGCGAGCCGTTGAGCCAGGTATTCGCCCACCATCCGCGCACCCGCGCGGTTGTCGGGCCCGACAAAGGGGATCCGCACCTGCTTGTCGGCCAGGACTTCGTCGTCGAACTTGTTGTCGATGTTCACGACGATGATGCCCTTCTCCATGGCCCGCTTGCACACGGCCACGAGCGCTTTCGAGTCGGCCGGCGCGATCACCAGCGCGTCCACGCCACGCGCCACCATCTGCTCCACGAGTTGAACCTGCCGGTTCACGTCCAGTTCGTCCTTAATGCCTTGCGCGACAAGCTCATACTCATCCGCGTGGGCCTTGTGATGGGCGACGGCCCCCTGCTCCATCGTGAGGAAGAACTCGTTGGCGAGCGACTTCATCACCAACGCCACCACGGGCTTATGCGCGTCCGCCGCGGCCGCGTCCGACGCGGCGGCATCCGACGCAACGCCCTCACCGGGCACGCCCGGCTTGGCGGACGCCCCTCCCTTGTCGGGCGCGCCGGCTTGTTCGCCGCACCCGGCCAAGGCGAAGGCCAACACGACTGCCACACACACTGTCTGAAGCCAGAAGGCCTGGTTGCGCTTCATGTCTATCCCCTTTCGCCAGAAGGCCCGTCCCAGTCCGGCCGCGCGGCCGCTCAGCCCCGCACCGCCTTGGTATAGGGCCCATCCTCGGGCAGGTTCAGCCCGGGGTCGATCCGCTCGTTGGCCGCCACCATCTCATCCCAGGTTACGGGCCGGCCCGCGTGCGCGGCCACCCGGCCCAGGATCGCCGTCATGGTGCTCTGGGCGCTCTCGGCGGCGTTGTTCAGCGCACGCCCCTCCGCGATGCTCGCGCAGAAGTCCTTGATATTGTTCACTGCGCCGTCCCGGTAGATCGTGCTGGTTTCGCCGCCCTCCCACGCCTCGCTCTTGCCTTTGATGAACACGCGGCCGCCATAGTGGGTGTCCACGGTTCCGAGATCGCAGTAGATGCGCGCACACAGATCGTCGAATCCGTAGCCGAACTGCCGCGAACTAAAATCGATGAGCACGTCGTTGGGATACCAGTACGTGACGACATAGTGATCCCAGCAGTCGCCCACATCCGTGCGCACCTTGAGCGCGCCCGTGCCCGAAGCCTTCACCGGGTGGGCGCGGAGCAGCCAGTTCGCCACATCGAGCACGTGGATGTTCTGCTCGACGATGATATCGCCCGACAACCTCGTGTCGAACAGCCAGTTGCGCAGCCGGCCCACGGGCGTGTCGCTCTTGTCCTTGATGGGGTTGCGGCGGGCTTCGTAATAGGCCTGGCCGCATATGGGCGTGCCGATCAGCCCCTCATGCACCCGGCGCGCCGCCTCGATGTACAGCGGATCGTTCCGCGTCTGGAAATCCACCAGCAGGCTGAACTTGCCATCCGCCTTGGCCGCCGCGTCGACGATGGCCATGCAGCCCGGCACGTCGACGGCGATGGGCTTCGCGAGATACACGTGCTTGCCCGCCTCGAGGGCGGCCACGGCCTGCTCCGGGTGGAAGTAGGGGGGGCTCTCGATGGCCACGGCATCCAGCTTGCTCTCAAGCAGCTCGTGATACCCGTCCAGGCCCACGTAGCGCCGCGACGCCTCGACACCGAACCGTTCGCCCGCCGCCGCCACTTTGTCCTCGAAGTAATCGTGTACGGCCACCACCTTGGCGTTCGCGTGTTCCTCGAACAGCGCGCCGATCCACGTCCCCCGGTTTCCCGAGCCGATCACGCCGATCTCGATCCGCTCATTTGCGCTCGCGCCCAACGCCGATCCCGGCGCCAACGCAAACAGCCCTGCCGCGCCCGCTGCGCCCTTCAGAAATCCACGCCGGCCCACCGTGTTCTCGCTCATGGTGTGTCTCCCGTGCTCTCGCCCACCTCGCAACCCCAGCCGCTACAATACTGATGGCCCCCGGCAAGATGCAACTCGCATCCGGATGGCAAGCCCGCTGCGTCAAGCAGAAATCTATCCGAAAGGGCATTCCGCAAGTGGCCGCGGCGCGGCGGATCGGATACAATGGGAACGCAGGCGGATGCATTCAGGTCGGCCGACACTGGCGGTAGCCCGGCTACAGAAGCCTACGGAGCTTGGCACGTCTCCGGGATGGTTGAGCGACGGCGTGTTGGCTTCTGCCGGACAGAAGACGTAGCGCGGTAGCTTCGAAGACGGCGCGGACGGGCGGAGACAAGGGGTCGAGAGCATCTGACTCGAGGCTATCGGCGGTAGTGGAGGGCTTTGCCGACAACACCCCACTTTCCGGCGAGCGTCGGCCTGAACAGAGGAGTCACGAATTGTGGCTCCAAAGACGGCCCAAGTTACTGACCTGATACCATCAAGCGAGTAGGAGGCATGTAATGGCCCGGGCAGACCTATTGACAGATCTCGTGAAATCCGGCATACGGGGAGACAGAGGCCCATTCAGAAAAGCTGTGGAAGCACTCATCGCCGAGGAACGCGCCAAGCAACACACCGTCCTCGCAGAGCGATTGGAGGAATTCCTCCGAATGCCCACAGACAATGGAATGCGGAACGGAATGCCTGTCGCCGATACTCGGGTGAGTAGTCTTATTCATGAAGTTATGCCTCAGAAGAGCCTGAAAGACTTGGTTCTGCCTGGGGAGGTAACGCAGATCTGCGAGGAACTCGTCCAAGAACATCACAGAGGCGATCTTCTTCGTTCTCATGGCCTGGAGCCGAGGAACCGCGTCCTCCTAATCGGTCCTGCTGGAAACGGGAAGACATCTTTGGCCGAGGCGCTTGCCGAAGCGTTAATGGTGCCGCTACTTGTCATACGATATGAAGGCGTTGTTGGAACATACCTCGGTGAGACAGCAGTCCGTCTGCGCCGGTTGATCGATTACGCGTGCACACGGAAATGTGTGTTGTTCTTTGATGAGTTCGAAACGCTTGGCAAGGAGCGGGGGGATACACACGAAACGGGAGAAATCAAGCGTGTAGTCAGTTCCCTCCTGATGCAGATAGATTCGTTGCCAACCCACGTAGTGGTCGTAGGCGCGACAAATCACCCCGAACTCCTGGACCGCGCTGTTTGGCGCCGCTTCCAGATTCGAATGTCTCTGCCCCAACCAACAAGAGCAAGAATCGAGGAGTGGTTCCAGCGTTTCCAGGAACGCATTGATGTCCCTCTGGGTGTTACGCCGGCGACGCTGGCGAAACGTCTCCTTGGGACCAACTTCGGCGAAATCGAAGAATTCGGCACGACTATCTTTCGGCAATATGTATTGGCACAACCAAATGCTGACATGAAAGCCATCGTGTCGCGATCCCTTAAGCAATTGGCAGCGCGGACCGCGAAGGCAGAGACAACTTCGGAGATCAGTGAATAATGCCTGACCGACCACTTCTGCTATTCCCGAGACCAGAAGAAGCCTCGCGTTCCAACCTGGGTCGAGGACGCGGGGGATTCCATATGCCCTCTCATGGGCAACAGAGCCGTCGTATTGGACCGAAGCTGCGGCAGCTTCAAGATGCCTTTGATCGGCGGAGAGTTGAACTTCAGCAGACAACCGCTGGCATTGAGCCTGAACAGGTACTCGTTATCGAGGCCATTGGGGGGGTAGAGAACTTTGCAAACGCCGTGAAGAGGATTCCCGGCCTGGAATGGATGGGAGAGATTGATATAGAAGAAATCACCCCGGACGAGGATTTCTATGACGAGCGTTCACCCGAGGCAAGTCTCAGTGGGCGCCTATATCTCGTGATGACGAACCAGCAGGCACTTCAGCAACTCCTATCACTATGGAGACGTTACCAGCGCGACCCGCAGATGGCCTTTGAGAGGGGATTGACAAGATTCCGGGACGTCTTCAACTGCCTGAAGGATATCAGGCCTTGGGATATCCAGGACCGCCTATTTGAAACGGGAGTGATTGACGCATGGAGAGAAGATCTGGCCCACGACGGCGGAAGAAATGTCCGTTTTGAGACCGAGTTGTGGTTCCGGAGTTCGAGAAGTAGTCGCAGGCAGGCGGAGCAGAGAGTGGGGGAACTCATAAGAGAACTTGGTGGAGGCCTCATAGCCCAATGCGCTGTCCCAGAGATCGCCTACCACGCTTTGCTTGCACAGCTTCCCGCAAGTGCCATCCAGCAGATCATCGACAGTCCTGAAACGGAACTCGTCAAGTGTGAGAACATTATGTTCTTTCGCCCTGTTGGTCAGATGTCGGTTGGGAAGGCACAGACAGAGGGAGAGGTGGAAGGTGTTCAGATTCAGGAAAGGCCATTACCCAGCGGTGCACCTGTCGTGGCCATGTTTGACGGGTTGCCACTGGAGAACCATACGCTGCTTGCCAACAGAATTATGGTGGATGACCCGGACGACTTTGCCGGAAAGTACTCTGCGAATGAGAGAATTCATGGAACTGCGATGGCTTCGCTCATCGTGCACGGGGATCTAAGTCTTGCTCAGCCTACCCTTACTTCCCCTGTCTATGTGCGGCCAATCTTAGCTCCCGATCCCAATGACTGGCGGTCTCCCAAGCAAGAGGCGGTCCCAGATAACATATTGACGGTCGATCTCGTCTGCACGGCTGTCCAAAGACTTCTTGCTGGCGAAGGACATGAGAAGCCCGTCGCGCCAACCGTCAAAG
Source organism: Phycisphaerae bacterium (assembly GCA_016935885.1). The sequence goes on from JAFGQA010000201.1 coordinate 5,542, forward strand.
TCATAAACCTCTCGATTGGGGATCCAAGTCAGCAATTCAACCAGGCAATGAGCCCGCTTGGGCGTCTTCTTGACTGGCTGAGCTATAAGTATCAAGTTGTTTTCGTGATAAGTGCCGGAAATCATCCGGAACCCCTCGAATTGGACATTCCGATTGCTGATTTTCGTGCCCTCGCACCAGAGGATCTTCAAAAACATATCGTCAAGGCCCTCTACAAAGCAGCCCGAAATCGAAGACTGTACTCCCCAGCAGAATCAGTAAATGGTCTGACCGTGGGAGCCGCCCATGATGATCCATCCAGCGTATCGAACCAAGGACAGAGAATCGAGCCCTTCAATGCGATGTTGCCCAGTCCTGTTTCGGCATTCGGCACCGGATACCGTCGTTCCGTAAAGCCTGAAATCCTCTGCGGGGGTGGTCGACAATGGTACCGAGACCCGGTACCCTCGGGGAACACAGTGAAGCTCGAACCCGCCATCTTCATCTCAGCTCCTGGGAACAAGGTTGCATCCCCAGGCAGTGCCGGAGAGCGAGACCGAACACGGTACTGCTGCGGCACCAGTAATGCCAGCGCACTGGCGACTCCCCACATTCAAACTCTAAGTGCACGCAGGTGATTTTGTCGTTGTAGTTGGAAGACTTCGTTGGGTGTTCGGAATCCGAGGCA